>CACWSW010000290.1 GCA_902763655.1 uncultured bacterium | reverse complement strand
CATCAAGTATCTTCGTTCCAAGGGTTTTGACGTGACGAACGACCTCTTTGCCGACAAGTCGTTCTACTTCAGAAATGCCCTCGTCAGGGCCAACTACGAGAACCAGAAATTGAATGTCGACAAGACGCGGTTGCCGCTCGAGGAGTTCTTTAAGGTTCTGATATACGGCGATGAGATAGAGCTGCATAATCGCTTCTTGCGGATTGGCCAGGAATACGGCTCGCCGACCGCAAAAGCGATAGCAGATTTACACCGTCATGATGACGTAGTAAATGACGTAGTAAACAAGCCCGATGTCGGAATAAATCGCCGAAATGACGGTATAAATGACGGTATAAACCCCTCGGATGACGGTATAAATGACGGTATAAAATACACTTTGACTGAAACCGAGGGGAAAGCGGTAAAGGCAATATTGCGAGACAGCCATATAACAGCGACGATTTTGTCTGGCGTACTATCCGTGAAGAAGCGGCAAGCCGAACGAATCCTTGCTTCTCTCAAGAAAAAAGCGGGTCTCAAGCGGCGCGGCGCCCGCAAAAATGGCGAATGGTATTTTGACGCCCCCGCCACATCCGCACCAAGGGAGGCGTGAGCAGTGAAGTCGGCTCAAATAAAAGATATTGGTAGAGTCGTGACAGGTAAAACGCCCGTCACTGCACACACTGAATATTATGGTGGAGATATTCTTTTTGTGACTCCTCCAGATATGATTTCAGGATTTGTTATACAGTCAACACAGCGTACTATCACAGATGAAGGATTGAAGTCAATTCGGTCAAACTCAATAAATGGGCGTAGTATCCTTGTAAGCTGTATCGGAGATATTGGACGAGTTGCAATCACAGAGAGCACCTGCGCAACGAATCAGCAGATCAATGCAATAACGGACATTAATGATGATTTGTATGATGCTTGGTATGTTTATTACAAGGTCTCTACTTTAAAGAGTCGCTTTCTTTCATGTGCTGGATGTACGGTCGTTCCAATATTGGCAAAGAGTGCGTTCGAAGAGGTTGAGATATCTGATATTCCGCCCTTGGATGAGCAAAAGAAGATCAGCAGCGTGCTTTCCACCATCGACCGCAAGATCGCCTTGAACCGGAAGCGCATTGCGACATTGGAGGCGATGGCGAAGGAGATTTACGATTATTGGTTTGTGCAGTTTGATTTCCCCGACGCCCACGGCCGACCCTACAAATCCTCCGGCGGCGCAATGGTCTACAACCCCGACCTCAAGCGCGAAATCCCGAAAGGGTGGGAGGTCGTCAAGTTGCCGCAAACGGCAGATTTTTTGTTTGGGTATCCATTCGACTCTTCGCGCTTCAACTCCAGAGGAGAGGGAATGCGAATTGTTCGAATAAGGAATGTCAAAGATGGCTATTCAAATGACTTTACTACAGAGGAAGCGCCGAGTGAATACATCATACGAAATGGCGATCTTTTGGTTGGGATGGACGGCTATTTTGACATGAATATCTGGGTCGGTGGCGATGCATACCTTGTACAACGATCATGTAGAGTTAAGGCAAAGGACAGCACCTATCAGGGGTATGTAAGGCGATTTGTTGCGCCGCCTATTAAACAGTTAGAGAAGACATTGTTGGGCGCAACGGTTGCCCATCTTGGTAAGACGCATCTTGATGATATTGATATTGTTGTTCCGCCCAAAGGCATGCGAGCGTTTCAGCTGCTCAATGACCTTGATGCGTCTATCGTACAGCAAGGATTGGAAGTTGCTAAGTTAGTAGCTCTTCGCGATTTCCTTCTTCCGTTGCTGATGAATGGGCAGGTGAAAGTGGCGTAGTCGCATGGCGCGGGTTGATGAACGTGGATTGGACGGCGGCGTTTCCGCCGCCGAGACGGGGCAATTTACCGCGCCGGGGTGGGTGCGCGATGAGAACGGGGTTCTCAGGCGCGAGACAAAGCCGCGCATGAACCGCCGTTTGCCGGGCTTCGACTATTCGCAGCGGATGATCTACGAGATCACCATTGTGCTTGAAGAGCGGCGGCCGATTTTGGGGCGACTTGTAAAGGTCGGTGAAACGTGGTTGGTCGAGCCGACCTCGCTTGGCTCGGCTGTTTTGGCCTGTTGGCGAAAGATACCCGAGTTTTGGCCGCAGGTTTCGCTCATCGAAGATCAGTTGATGCCCGATCATTTTCACGGGGTTCTCTTCGTCAGGGAGCAGTTGCCATTGACCCGCCCTGAGAGGCCTGAGGGGCCTAAGAACAGGCGAAAGACCTTAGGCGACATCATTCGCGGCTTCAAGGCCGGCGTTACCATCGCGTGGCGCGAGCTCGCGCAGAACCGCGGCGTTTCCGCCGCGGGGCCGGTCGGGGCCGGGAGCGGGGTTTCAAAGTCGGCTGGGTGTTCGGTCCCGGCGGCTACTGCCGCCGGTGTGCCTCGCTGGGCCGAGGGCTTCGTCGATACGATCCTCTTTCACAAGGGGCAGCTCGCGAAGATGATCGCCTATTTGCGCGACAACCCGCGACGGCTTGGCGTCAAACGCGAACACCCCGAGCTGTTCAGGGTTTTGCGCGATCTCGAAGTCAACTTCGCCGCTTTCGGCGAAGGGCAGAAAGGCGTTGATCCCTGGCGCGGCTCCTCGGTCGGTCATTTCGCCGCGATTGGCAATCACTTTCTCCTTACCCGGCCGCGGCTCGTTCAGGTTCAGTGCTCGCGGTCGCTTTTCGCCTATCGGCGCGAGCGACTGCCGGGCGGAGGTTGGCGGATTCTGCGCGATGAGCTGGGCGAGCCGTTGGTCGAGCAAACGACACCGGCCTTCGAAGAGAAGCTTACGGCCGCGCTCATGGCTGCGAAACATGGCGCGGTGCTCGTTTCGCCCTGCATCTCACATGGCGAGCGCGAGATCGCCCGGCAGGCATTCAACGCCGGGTACCGTGTCATTACGCTTAAAAACAAGGGCTTCTCGCCTGTTTACAAGCCGGGCGGGAAGCTTTTCGATACCTGCGCCGCCGGCAATCTCCTGATGATTGCGCCGATCAACTGGCCGTACCAGCCCGCCGAGAAGCCGATGACGCGCGACGCTGCGCAGGTCTTGAATCGCATCGCTCAGCTCATCGCGGGCGATGGCGCGGTTGAAATCAACTACAAGGGCGCGGTTATGAGCGGCGTCGACGCGAAGGTTGCCTCGGCCGTTTCCGGCCGAGGACGGGACATGCATGAAAATGGCTACTAAACTGACAAAAGCGTTTGCGGCGTTCGTTGGCGAGAGAGGGTTCGAGATCGCCAATGAGGCTGAGATCAGCCAGCAGCCGGGCGAGGATTACAAGCTGGCGTGGCAGATTTTCAGGGAGCCAACAGGGTCAGGCTTGATTGCCACAGTAGAAAGCCACAATAGGCGGTGATTGGTTGTGGCGCGGCAAATCCGCCGCGGAATGGGTGTAGTGGTAGGAGGCGACCGTTAGCCCAGTTACGCCGCCAAGATGGCGGCGTTCCCAGTTAGACCGCGACAAGCGCGGTCCCTCCCGTGGTGGCGGTCGCGGGGTGACCGCCCTCCTTGTCGAAGCGGATGTTCTTTGCGCGGTACGTCACATATCGCGATAAGTGAAGTAGCGCGTGATCAGCCCGAGGGGTGTGATTGTTCCGAACCGTAATCGCACGCGGGTTTTGGGGTGGTTCCCCATACGGCGGTCGCGCTGGAGCGCGACCCTCCCAGTAAGCCGCCAAGATGGCGGCTTTCTCAGTCAACGCCGCCTTCCAGACAGTGCAGGAGCGGTTCCCATCGCAGGAAGTCATTCAAAAAGCAGGCGAAAACATCATATCAAGACAAAAACGATGTTGTGCGCGTTGTATTTGGATATACAGGCAAGAAGGGCTGTCACATTTTGTCGATTTCCTGTCACACTTTTTGTGTCAGAAAATCGACAGATTGTGCAAGAGAATTTGCCGTTTAAATGTCATTCAAGATGATATAGTTGGCATTTAGATCAATTAAAGGCGATTTTGAATTTTCTTCTGCGATGGAGGCGCTTGCAAGAGTGCTTTGGGCGTGGTGTGAGCGCTAGACGGGACGCGCTTCTCCCTTGGAAGGGGGATTTTTGAGACCTAAGGAGGGTTTGACCTCCCTAGGATGAGGGGATTTTTGAGACTTAGCCAGGGTTTGACTTCCCTACTAGGGATTTTGGGGTTCCCTATAAGGTCGGTTTGATCTCCTTACGAGAAGGCGGTTGAAGGGGCGTCGGCGGCGGCTCGCCGGGGACGGCTCGCCCCACCGAGTGAAGCGGCGAGAGCGCCGAGGGCCGCGACAAGTGCGGCCCATCCCGTGGCGGCGGTCGCGGGGCGACCGCCCTGGTCATGCGGGACGCGTGACCCTACCGGCGGGTTGGACACCCGTTGGCCCAGTTGCGCCGTCTTCCTGGCGTCGGCTAAAGGGCCGCTTTCGCATTCGTTTTCTTGCCTATCTCCCGCAAACTCTCAATATATGCTATACTATTGCCGCACTGCAAAATCACTTAACAATTTAAACAAATTAGCAGATGAGAAAATTGAGCATAGCGAGAGATTCGTACGTCGAGACATTGCTTGCTCGGCGCATGAACGGCTTTGTGAAGGTCATCACCGGTATCAGGCGGTGTGGCAAGTCGTATCTGCTTGACACGCTTTTCCGCGAACGGCTTCTTGCGGAGGGCGTCGCAGAGGACCATGTCATATCAGTTGACCTCGACGACAAGAAGTTCATCGCCCTCAGAAATCCCCTCAAGCTCGACGAATACGTACGCGGACGTATTCGCAATGGAAAGAAACCGTATTACGTTTTTATCGACGAGATTCAGCGTTCGGTCAAGGTGCCAGCACCCGGGATAGATATTTCGGCGCTCGCGCCCGAAGACCGCGAAGACGCGCTCGTCACGTTCTACGACGTCCTGAACGGATGGAAGAAAATCGAAAACGCCGATGTCTATGTGACCGGCTCGAATTCGAAGACGCTCTCAAGCGACATCGCCACGAACTTCCGTGACCGGGGGCAGCAGCTCCGCGTCTGGCCGCTGTCGTTTGCGGAATGGCTGCCGGCGTCAGGCCTTTCCGACAAGATGGAAGCGTTCCACCGCTATCTGACGTGGGGCGGCATGCCGGTCGCCGCGCTGACGGAAGACGCCGACGAACGCGCCGCCTACCTCAAGGGGTTGTTCGACGAGGTTTACCTCAAGGACATACGGGAACGGCACGGCGTGAAGGACGACATCGTGCTGTCGAACCTGATTGACGTGCTTTCGTCGGACATCGGAAGCTTGACAAACCCGCACAAGATCGGCGACACGATGAACACGCTCTGGAAGATGCATCCGAGCGACCATACGCTCAAAGGCTACATCGAGTATCTTGAGGATGCGTTTCTCTTCGGCCATGCGCGGAGATTCGAGGTGAAGGGACGTCGCTACCTCGATTCACCCATGAAGTACTATGCGACCGACCTCGGGCTCCGCAATGCGCGGCTTAATTTTCGCGACACTGACCTCAGCCATCCCATGGAGAATGCGATCTACAACGAACTCCTGCGCAGAGGATGCAACGTCGACGTCGGGGTTGTGCCGGTTTCCTCGCGCGACGGCAATGGCCGGCAGTCGATCCGTCAGCATGAGATCGACTTCGTGGTCAACCGCGGCAATGACAAGTTATACATACAGTCGGCATTGCGGATAGACGATGCGGCGAAGGATCGGCAGGAGACGCTTTCGTTGCGCAAGACGGGCGACTTCTTCAAGAAGATCGTTATCGCGGACGGTTACGGCGAGGCGCGTTCGGATGCAGACGGCATCATTCGCGTCGGCGTGATACCGTTCATGCTGGACGAAGCGATCCTCAAGAGACTCTAATTGACGGTGTTCGGCGAGCACGAGGCGGCGTTTCTGCTGAACGTCGCGCCGTCCGACTAGGGTAGAGCGGAGGGGCGGGGAAATTGGTAAACTAACCGCGATGTTGAACTTCATAGAAAGAAAAAAGGCATTCGTCCTTGTCGCGTTGCTCGCCACGTCTGCCGCCGGTGCGAATGAGCTGGTTTCATACCACCTCACCGCCGGCCTGCCGCTGAAACACGATGGGTACATCGTGGAGCGGCGGGGAACGGGGAATGGGGAACGGGTAAAGTTTGTCGTCACGGCGGAGACTGCGCGGGCGTTCCTTTACGCGAATTACGAGTCGAACAGCTGGATGAACGCCAGCAGTTACCCGTTCGTGCGCGATCCGCATTTCAAGACACGTGCGCTGGACGTGAGCCGTTCGCCGGAGCCGCTGCGCGACTGGATCGCGGCGACCGGCGCGAACGCTGTCTATTTCAAGCGTGGACGCCCGGACGCGAAGAGACTCCGCGAATGTGCGGCACTCGGCGTGGATGCGTATTCGTTCCTGTACGGATGCGACGCCGCGAAGTGGAACCGCGCGCGGTACAGGTTCCACACGTTCATGGAAGACCCTGTCTACCGGTGGAGCGTCGCGACGCAGAACAACGGGTACAACGTGCCCGCCGAGCCGAGATGGCGGCTCTCCATGCGGGAGGGCCGCAATTTATTGCGGCCGACGCGAGAGTGGCGGCGGTGGGGAATGCGGTCGCAACAAGTTGCGACCCTCCCCCATTCTGACTTTCACAAATGCGCCGATTATGCTATCATACGCGCATTCACCACTTTACGCAAAGGAAAAGCGGAATGAAAATGATTGCAAGATGGGCTGTTTTTGGCATAGCGGCGGTCGCGGCAAGCGCGGCCATTCCGGCGTTCGCGGACGGCGAAGGCACGGCCACAGTGGAGAACGACATCCTCACGCTCTCCGGCCTCGTGACCAACATCACCGCCGAGGCCGATCTCGGCGCGAGCGTCACGCAGGTGGTGATGACCGCCGAGGGCGGCGTGGCGTTCGGCGCGACGCTGACCGCCGCGAAGAACTACGTCGTCAGCGGCACGGGCATCGTGAGCGTGGCGGACGGCAAGACGTTCACGACAACGGCGGCTCGGCTCGCAACCAAGGGTCACACGCTCGTGAAGGACGGGCCGGGCACGCTCTATTTCTCCACGGGTGTCGGAGCCGTGGCGGCACCAACGCGTTGGATCGTGAAGGAGGGTGTGCTCAGGCTTGGCGTGGGCAGCTTCTTCGGAAATCACAGCAGTACGACGACGAACCTGACGCTTGAGTTGCGCGAGGGGACGACGTTCTACCATCTGGAGCCGACCTCCGTCGCGCACAGTCCGATGGGACCCTTGGAGATGACGGGCGCGAGGTTCGAGTATGGTCCCTGCACGGTTGCCCAGACGTACACCGGCAAGGAGGGCAACGCGGCGTTCAAGGGCGGCGTGACCGTCCACGCGAGCGCGACGCCGAGCTACATGACGTGGCCGCGCTACTCGCACCTCAACCACTGCAATCCCGACTGCGTGTTCAACATCGAGGAGGGCGGCAAGCTGATCGTGGACGGCATTCTTACAAACGGACAGAACACGGCTTGGAGCGCCGACGAGCCGTGCGTCCTCACGAAACGCGGCGGCGGCGAACTGATCCTCCTGAAGCGCAACGGCTGGACGGGCGGCACAGTGTTCGAGGACGGCACGATCACGGTTGCTGATCCCGAGGCGCTCGGGAAATCCACGCTCACCATCGCGGGCGACGTGACGATCCACGTGCCCGCCGGCGTCACGTTCGCCTGTCCGCCGCTCGCGACGGACGGCATACACACGCTTACGATCACGGGCGACGGCACGTTCACGCCGCCCGCCTCCGTTCCCGACAACTTGACACTCGCCAACAACGCGACGGGCGCGGTGCCGCAGCCCCTCGTGGGCCACACGCTACACCTCGCGGGCGGCACGGTCACGTTGAGCCTTGCATCGGACACGATCATCACGTCGATGGTGGATGGCGGGAGCGGTGCGGGCAAGTACACGGACATCGTGAAGACGGGCGCGGGCACGCTCACGCTGCCGACTGGTATTTCCGCTTCCTACCGCAACCTGACGGTGAAGGAGGGGTTGGTGTCCATTGCGGCGGAGAGCTGCTTCGGGTGGGGCGAGACGGTCGTGAACGGCGGCGGCATCCGCTTCACGGCGAACATCACGCAGACGCGCACCAGCCGTCCGATCACCTACCAGGGGAGCGGCACGATCGACGTGCCGACGGGCATAGCGTGGAAGTTCATGACAAACTCATTTGCGTGCGCGAGCGCCGTCGTCACGAAGACGGGCGCGGGCACGTGGCAGTCGTACGATCCGCTGAGGATCAATTTCAGCAAATACAACGCGTCCCGTTGGATCATCCACGAGGGCAAGCTCAAGTGCTGTCCGGGAGACATGTTCGCGGGGCATGCGAGCAACCACAACCTGGTGATCGAGGTGCATGAGGACGGCGTCATGGAACTCTACAACGGCGGCAACCATCTGCCGGTGTGCGCCATCGTCCTGCGCGGCGGCACGATGCAGGGCTACTACGGACAGTTCATGGGCACCTACGGCGTCGAGGGCGGTGGCCGGTGGAAGGGCTGGGGACTGAATGGGCCGATCACGGTGCTGCCGTCGCTGAACGGCCTGCCCTCGCGCATCATCGCGCGCGCGAGCCATCTGCACCACGGAAACGATCCGCAGTCGACGACCTTCGACGTCAAGGACGGCGCGACGCTGGAGATCGATACCGCCTTGCATCCCGGAATCCAGCAAAGTTCGGCCAATCCGAACCTCGGCAGCTTCGTGAAGACGGGCGGCGGAACGCTGAAGCTCCTCAAGCCGTGCGGCGCGAAGGGGACGATCGACATCCGGGATGGCACGGTGGAGCTCGCGGCGGGCGTCCGTTTCGACCCGCTGGCGAAGGTGAGCGTCAGCCCGCGCGCGAAGCTCGTGCTGGGCGACAAGGCGCAGCTCGCGAATGCGACGGACGCGGCGAGCGCGCTCTGCGCGACGGCGGACGTGTGGCTCGACGCCTCGCGCCTTTCGCTCGCGGACGGCGCGACGGTCTCGAGCGTGCCGAACCTCGGCACGGCGGGCGGGAACTTCGCGAAGTTCACGTGGACTGCCGGTTCGTGGCGGATTCCCGATTTGCCCACCTACAAGGCGAACGGCATCAACGGAAAGGGCGTGCTGAACTTCAACGGCGTGCAGGCGCTCTGTCTGCCGACCTACACGAACAAGACGGAGAACCTGAAGGTGTTCTACGTGTCGCAATGGACGACTTGGACGTCTAACGGCGGCATGGGCAAGTGGGGCGGGCCGATGTCGTTCGGGAACCGCAAGATGACGGGCGACGACAACGGGGAGTCCGGCGTGCTCACCTACCAGCACTGGGACGGTTCGTCGGTGGTGCCGATGGTCACGCTCACGAAAGGCGCCTCGCCGTCCGTAAGGACTGCCGCCGTCGGAACCCCGTACCTCGTGAGTTCGTACCTGACGCGAACGTCGATCGGCTCGACCGTCTACGTCAGCGACGACGTGGCGCCCGTGAGCAACTCTGCCACGCATTCAGTCACCAACGTGAACGTGGAGCTCGTGTGCGTGGGCGGACGGACGGCAGTTGGCGGTGCGGCGCAGGTGAAGAGCGCCACGCCCACGTCCGGCGCTGCCGACCGCATGTACATCGGCTACATCGGCGAGATGCTGGCGTTCACCCGCACGCTTACGGCGGACGAGGAGGCGAAGATTCTCGCGTACCTGAAGCGCAAGTGGTTCAACTCGACGGTGGCCGTGCCGGAGGAGACGGAGAAGGCGCTCGCGAACACGGTGCGGATCGAGGTGCCGGAGGGCGCGGAGGCAAGCTACGTGGCGAACGTGGCGACCGCGACGGACGGCGCGAACTTCGACCTGACGAAGACGGGCGCGGGCACGCTGCGCTACGGCGGCGCGGTGACGGGCGGCGCGGTCCTCGACGTGGAGGAGGGCGGACTGAAGCTGAAGGACGGCGCGCTGCCGTCGCACGTGGACGTGTGGATCGACGCGTCCGACGCCTCGACGATCACGCTCGACGCGGAGAGCCGCGTGACGAACCTCGTCAACAAGGGCGCGGCGGGAGGCTGCTTCGTGCGCAACGCGCGGCGCTCGACCGTGCCGTACGGGCCGACGGTGAAGACGGGCGAGGACGGCATGAACGGCAATCCCGTGCTGGCGTTCGACGGCAACGAGGCGCTCGTGCTCAATAGCTACACGAACTACACGTCGCCGCGAAACCTGTACGTCTACATCGTCAAGCGGCGCATGAAGTGGGAGCTGAACCCGGCGGATGCCGCGAACGGGGCGGGGCACGGCAAGTGGGCGAGTCCGTTCGCGCTCGGTTCGGCGACGGCCACGGCGTCGGACGAAAACGTAAAAGGCGTGATCCACGTCTCCGAAGGCTCGTCGAACAGCTATCCGGTCGATCTCGGAGGCACAGCCTCTGACGCAGCCTCTGCGCCCGCGCTCGGCACCGCAGAGATCTTCTACCTCTTCAATGCGTCGAACGGCTGCTACGTCCTCGTCGAAACGGAAACGACCTCGACGACGGCCGTGCCGGCCAAGACGAAAACCGACCTGAACTGCGAGCCTCTGGCGATCGACCTCGTGCAGATCGGAGGCCGTCTGATGGCGAACGGCCAGCCGCAGTGGTACGGGGAGGAAAAGACCAACAACCGCATGTGGTACGGC
>CACWSW010000289.1 GCA_902763655.1 uncultured bacterium | reverse complement strand
GGCTTCAGCGTTTCGCGTCGAAGCGGATGGACGCGGCGCGGCCGTGCGCGTCGAGGCCCTCCACCTGCGCGAAGGCGGCGATGGTCGGCGCCGTCTCGGCGAGGTCGCCGCGCGTGAACGCCACGAAGCTGTGGCGGCGGCGGAAGTCGTCCGGCGTGAGGCCGTTGAACATGTTCGCGGCGCCGCCCGTGGGCAGCACGTGCGATGGCCCTGCCACGAAATCGCCGGCCGATTCCGGCGTCCATGCGCCGGCGAACACCGCGCCGGCGCTGCGCACGCCCTTCATCAGCCTTGTCGCGTCCTTGCACATGATCTCGAAGTGCTCCGGCGCGAAGCGGTTCACGAGCTCGAGCCCATCCTCAATGGTCGGCGTGACGGCGAAGAGGATGCCGTCGCGGTCGATCACACGCTGGATGAGCGCCTTGCGGGACAGCGTGGCGGTCTGCTCAAAGAGCGCACGCTTCACCTCCTCGGCGAAGTCCTTCGACTGCGTGACGAGCAGGCTCTTCTCCCAGCCGCTGCCGTGCTCGGCCTGGCTAAGGAGATCGGCCGCCACCCACGCTGCGGGCACCGTGCCGTCCGCCAGCACAGCGATCTCGCTCGGACCGGCCACCTGGTCGATGCCCACGTAGCCGTACACCTGGCGCTTCGCCGCCGTGACGTAGGCGTTGCCCGGGCCGACGATCTTCTGCACCTTGCGCACCGTCTTCGTCCCGAACGCCATCAGCCCGATCGCCTGGATGCCGCCCACGCGGTACACCTCCGTGGCGCCAGCCAGCTTGAGCGCGTATAGCAGCACCGGATTCGGCGTGCCAGTGGGCCCGGCCGGCGTACATGCCACGATCTCCCTGACGCCGGCGGCCTTCGCGAGCGTAACGGTCATCACGCTCGTGGAGGCGAGCGGCGCGGTGCCGCCCGGCACGTACACGCCAACGCGGTCCATCGGCGAATAGAACTCGCCTGCCGTGCCGCCCTTCGGCGTCTTCATCGTCCACGGCGCGCGCAGAGACGCCTTCGAGAAGCGCATCACGCGCGCATGGGCGTCCTTCACCGCGCGCTTCAGCGCGGGCGGCACCTGCGCCTCGGCGGCGGACAGCTCCGCGTCAGTCACGCGGAACCGCTTCGGCGAGAGCTTCGCGCCCTCGAACTTCGCCACGTACCGCGCCACGGCCACGTCGCCCTCAGCGCGTATGGCGGCCAGCACCTCGGCCGCGGCCTTCTCGGCCTCTTCGGGGAACGCGCTCCGCTGCAGGAAACGCGTGACAACCTTGCTTTGTGGCTTCGCCACGGACCAGTCGACTATCTTGATCATTTGCTTTCCTCCGACGAAACCTCGCCCAGCGTCTTCGTGCCGGAAAGGAGCGCAACGACCTGCTGCTGCACCTCCGCCAGGTTCTCCAGGCGCAGACGAGGATCGAGCACGACGAAAGACTCGCCCGTCCTGCGATGCTCGTAGATGCGGATGATCGTGTGGTCTGCCTGCTCGTGCGCGTCGCGCTCGACGAGGATCTTCGAACGCTCCAGCATCACGGCGAGCACGTACACGACGTTCTTCATCGCCGGGTCGTCCAGCGTGATCAGGTGGCGCAGCAGCTCGTCCGCGGTCTCCTTCTTCAGCGGCTCCTTCTTGGCGTCCGGCGGCGGGGGCGCGGCATAGACGCCCTCCCACTGGCTAAACGGCTCCCAGTCCCGCTGCGCGGTCTTCCAGCACTCGGGATGGCAGTCCATGCGCTCGTAGCCGTCCGGCAGCTCCTTCAGAACCGAGACGACCGGCGCCTTGTCGACGAGCGGCTTCTCGCATATCGAGCAGATATGCCCTCGCGACCTTATGTTCCATTCTTGCGACATGCGAAGATTATACCATAACTTGCCCTCCGTGGCGAAACCCACGGTTACACAACCAGCGCAAGTTTTGCTATACTGACCGCATGGTTTTCCAGATTCTTCCCTCGCTCCTGGCGGCGGACTACGGTTCGCTCGCCGATGAGATCCGCCGCGCCGAGGCGTCCGGCGCCGACGCCCTGCACATCGACATCATGGACGCGCACTTCGTGCCGAACCTCTCCTTCGGGCCCGACATCGTCGCGCTCTGCCGCCGCGTCGCCCCAGGCTTCTTCCGCCACGTCCACCTGATGCTCACCCGCCCCGACCTCTACCTCGAACCGTTCGCCGCCGCCGGAGCACAGACGATCCAGATCCACGTGGAGGCCGACTGCGACCTCCACGCCGAGCTTCCCCGCATCCGCGCGCTCGGACTCCGCGCCGCCATCGCGCTCAACCCCGAGACACCCGCCGAGGCCGTGTTCCCATACCTAGGCCTCTGCGACGAGGTGCTCGTCATGACCGTCCACCCGGGCTACGGCGGACAGTCCTTCATCCCCGACTGCCTCCCGAAGATATCCCTCATCCGCCGCCGCGCTCCCGACATCGACATCATGGTGGACGGCGGCATCAACGACAAGACCGCCATCCTGGCCGCGAAGGCCGGCGCCAACCAGCTCGTCGCCGGCAGCTACCTCTTCAAGCAGTCCGACATGGCCGCCGCCGTCGCCGCGCTCCGCAAGGACGGCGCCGCCGCATTCAACAGCCCATGATCCTACTCCACCTCGACATCGACGAGACAGGACAGGCCGCCTTTCGCGCCGACGCGCCGTCGCCGCCAAAAGCGGGAGGGACGCAACTTGTTGCGTCCGCCGGCAGTGGCGCGGTCGCAACAAGTTGCGACCCTCCCAGTTTGCTTCTCGAGGCGGTGCAGTCGGTCGTCTGGTTCACGAACGAGGTGGAACCGACCGGCGATGGCCGCGTCGCGACGTCCACGCGCAACCTCCTGATGTTCCTCTCCGACGTGCGCGACCGCAAGTTCAAGCGCGGCATCTTCCTCGGCGACGACATCCTCCAGCTTGCGGAGACGTTCCGCGCCGCCGCACGCACGGTCGCCGCCGGCCAGTTCCTGCCCGACCTCGAGGAACGGCCCGACGGCTTCCACGCCGTCTGGCACGCCCTACGGGCGGTGAAAGGTGAAAGGAGAAAGGTGAAAGATGATGTGATGGTGAAAGGTGCTGTCGAGCCGGATCCCCCTTCACCCTTCACCCTTCACCCTTCACCTTTCACCACCCTTCACCCTTCACCTTTCACCTTTCACCCTTCACCTTTCACCACCTTTCACCCTTCACCTTTCACCTTTCTCCTCGATGCCCTCGCGCGCCGCGCGGGCCGAACGCCGCTGGAAAGCGACACCGGCAGGCACGAGACCGTGCACGACGCCTGGCTCGCCGCCTTGCGCAGCGACTCGGGGCGCCTCCATTGGCCTGACGCCGAAGACGCGCGCGACCTGATGCGCCAGCTGAAAACATGGCGCGCGCCGCTCGTCGTCTCCGCCGCCGACCGCGCCGCCCTCACCTTCACGCTCGAGCCTTCCTCATCCGAAGACGCCCCGTGGCAACTGACGCTCGCCGCCCCTCCGGCCACGCGCCTCGGGCTAGTCTCGCTCGGACAGGCCGCCACAGTCTATCCGCCGCTCCGCAACCTGCGCGGCGGCGTCCTGGACCTCACGCGAGCAGAGGCGGAAACGTTCCTCCAGACAGGAGCAGTCGCCCTAACCTCCGCCGGCTATTCGGTGGTGCTGCCAGACGGCGTCGTGGGCGAACACGTGTCCGCCGCCGCCGAACTGGGCGACGCCGAGATCGCCACGGGCGCGCCCGCGCCCGTGCGTGCGCCCATCCCTGCGAAGCTGACCATCCGCGTCGACGGCGAACCGGTGTCGGAGCAGGAAATCGAGTTTCTGCTGGATCAGGGCTCGCCGCTCGTGTTCTTCCGCAACAGGTGGATCGAGGTTGACCGCAACGTGCTGCGCGAGGCGTTGCGCGCGCTCCGCGCCACGAAGGCGAAGAAGCTGTCCGTCCGCGAGGCGGTATCTTTCGCGCTCGGCCTCGGTCGCCTCGGCCGCCTGCGCGTCGACGAGGTGAAGGCGCACGGCTGGCTTCGCGGCCTCCTCAACGAGCTGCGCGGCGACCAGGTGTTCGCACTGCTGCCGCCACCGCCAGGCCTGCGCGGCACGCTGCGCGACTACCAGCAGCGCGGCTTCTTGCCTCGCAGACGACATGGGCCTCGGCAAGACTGTCCAGGTAATCGCATACATCCTTCACGCCAAGGACGAGATTAAAAGGTTAAACGTTAAAAGGTTAAAAGCCGGCGGAGGTATCAAGGGAGCCGAAGCAATCTCGCCAACACTGGTCGTCGCGCCAGTGAGCGTAACCGCCAACTGGGTGAGAGAGTTCAGGAAGTTCGCGCCCGGCCTGAAGGTGCTGCTGCACCAGGGCACAGACCGTTTCCAGGGCGGATCGTTCCAGCGCGCCTGCGCGAAGGCGGACGTGGTGGTGACGGGATACTCGCTCCTCGTCAAGGACTTCCGCCTGTTCTCCGAAGCGAAGTTCGGAGCGCTCGTGCTGGACGAGGCGCAGACGATCAAGAACGCGGACACGCAGGCGGCGCGCGCCGCGCGCGCGCTCGAGGTGCCGGCAAAGGTCGCGCTAACGGGCACGCCGATCGAGAACAGCCCGAACGACCTCTGGTCGCTCGAGGAGTTCCTGAATCCCGGCCTCCTCGGCGAGCGAAAGGATTTCGAGCAGACTTTCACGCGCGCCATACGCGAGGATGCGCGAAGCGGCGCGACAGACCGCCTGAAGCGCATCCTCGAGCCGTTCATGCTGCGCCGCCTGAAGACGGATCCAGGCATCGCCGCCGAACTGGGCGCGAAACGCGAGATACGCGAGTACTGCCAACTCTCCTCCGCCCAGCGGCGGAGGTACGAGGACGCGCTAGCCGCATACCGCGCGGACGTCGCCGCCGACGGAGGCGAGCCCACGCGCGGACGCATGCTCGCGCTTCTCACCGAGCTGAAGCTGGTCTGCGACGGCGACGGCAAGCTCGCGCGCCTCGACGACCTGCTGGCCGACATCTTCGCGAACGAGGAGTCGTGCCTCATCTTCACGCAGTACGCCAAGGTGGGCCGCATGCTGCGCGACCACCTGCGCGAGGAGTTCGGCCGCAACTACCCGTTCCTGCACGGCAGCCTTTCGCCCGCGCAGCGCGAGGCCGAGATCGCGGCCTTCAACGCCGACAAGGAGCCGAACGCCTTCATCCTCTCGCTCAAGGCAGGCGGATTCGGACTCAACCTCACGCGCGCCACGCACGTGATACACTTCGACCGCTGGTGGAACCCCGCCGTCGAGAACCAGGCCACCGACCGCGCGCACCGCATCGGCCAGACAAAGACCGTGTTCGTCCACACGTTCATCTGCACAGGCACGCTCGAGGACCGCATCGACGAGATGCTCTCCTCCAAGCGCCAGCTCGCCGCCGAGGTCGTCGCGGGCGGCGAATCGTTCCTCCTCAAGATGAACCCGCGCGAGTTTGAGCGCATGACGGCGCTAGACAGCGAAAACGTCACCTGACTCCGTTGGCAAACCGGCATGACTTGCTTTCGCTCCGGGAGGGTCGCAGTTTACTGCGACCGCCGATTCGGGCGCAACAAGTTGCGCCCCTCCCGTATGGGGAGCCGCCATCTTGGCGGCGTTTACCGGAAAATGACCGTCATGCCGACGGGACGGTAGGTGACCGTGTAGCGGTACATGCCGGTGGACGGCGTGTCGTCCGCGCGCGTCACCTCGCCGCGCCAGCCATCCCACGGCTTGTCCACGGCAAAGTCCGTTTTCGGATTGAGCGCCTGCGGGATCGTGCAGACGACGCGGCTGAAGCGCGTCGCGGGCGGTTCGGCGCCT
>CACWSW010000288.1 GCA_902763655.1 uncultured bacterium | reverse complement strand
GTCAGTCCTCCTGATGGCGGCGGCGTGCCTGATCGCGCCGTTCCTCCAGAGCGCGAAGTCGGCCTTCGACCTGATGCTGCTTATAGGCGCGGGGACTGGCCCGATCTTCCTCCTGCGGTGGTTCTGGATGCGGATCAACGCCTGGAGCGAGATCGCGGGGCTCGTCACCGGCCTCGTGGCGGCCGTATTCCTGCACATAGTATGGCCTATTCTTCCCTCCGTCACCTTTCACCTTTCATCTTTCACCATTCACCTTTTCGGTTCGCCGCTCCAGCCTTGGGTGAAGATTCTCTGGGGGACGATCGCGACCACGGTCGCATGGGTGTCCGTCACGCTCGTCACGAAGCCCGAGCCGGCAGCGGTGCTGGAGAAGTTCAGGTCTACGGTCCGCGCGGACGGCCGCGACGTGGGCAAGGGGCTCGTAATGATGACGTTCGCGGCGTTCGCCTGCTTCGGGGCGATGTACGCCACGGGCGCGTGGTGCTACGGCTGGTATCTCAAGGCAGCTGTCGTGACGCTTCTTTCCGCGCTTTCCGGCGCGGCTGTGTACGTCCTTTTCAATCATCGCAAGGAGCCGAAATGTCAATGATCGCAACATGCTTTGCGGCGTTGGGAGCTCTCCTGACGCTCGAGAATCCGCGCACCGGGATGCGCGTGACCTTCTCCGACGACGGCGCGCGGTTCGTAGCCGTAGAGGTGCGCGACCGCGCAGGCGCGCTGCGCACGGTGACGGCGCCGCCGATCGACCCGTTCTCGGGGGCGACGCTCGGGCGGGTCGCCAACCGCATAGCGGCCCAACGGGCGCAAGTGCCTCCTGCACGGCGGAGCGAAGGGGTTCTACAGGCAGAAGTGGCAGATGCGGAAGATGTCGCGCGACGGGATGCCGGGCGTCGTGTTCTCGCGCCGCTCGCCGGACGGCGAGGAGGGTTTCCCGGGAAACGTCGACGTGACGGTGACGTGCCTCCTTACCGACGACAACGCGCTGCGCATAGAGTACGAGGCAAAGACTGACCGCGCGACGCCAGTGCAGATGACGAACCACGGGTACTTCAACCTCAACGGCGACCCGAAGATGCCCATCGACAACCATGTCCTGTGGGTGGCGGGCGACGAGGTGACGGACGTCGGGCTCGACCTCATTCCGCTACCCGGCCTGCGCAAGGTGTCGGGAACGGAGTTCGACTTCAGCGTTCCGACGGAAATAGGCAGCCGTCTCTCCACGCCGGGCAACTACGCGCGCAACTTCTGCCTTTCGGACCGCTCTGCGCGGTTCAAGCGCGCATCGACGCTCTACAGCCCGGCGACAGGCATACGGATGGAGACCTGGACGACGGAGATCGGCCTGCAGATATACATGGGGCACAAGCTGAAGATTCCCCGCTCCTACATCACCATGGAGCCTCAGCACTGGCCTGACTCCGTGAACCGTCCCGACTTTCCGCCGGTGATCCTCCGTCCCGGCGAGACGTACCGGGCAGCGAGCGAATACCGATTCAGCTGCGGCATGTAGCGGGGCACGGATCTTTTTGGTATAATGCAGGCACAGGACACGGAGGAGTAAGACAGAAAATGGCAGAGAAGAAAGAGACGAAGGCGGCGGAGCCCGCCAAGAAGGCGAACACGGCGCTCGACGCGGTGCTGTCGCAGATCAAGAAGGAGTTCGGCGAGCTTTCCATCATGCGCCTCGGCGGCGAGGAGCACGCGAACATTCCGGTAATTTCCACAGGGGCGCTCTCGCTCGACCTCGCGCTCGGCGTGGGCGGCTTGCCGCGCGGCCGCATCGTCGAGTGCTATGGCCAGGAGTCTAGCGGCAAGACGACCCTTGCGCTACATGTGGTGGCGAACGCGCAGAAGGCAGGAGGCGTGGCGGCGTTCATCGACGCGGAGCACGCGCTCGATCCGGGCTACGCGCGGAAGATCGGCGTCAATCTCGACGACCTGCTGGTCTCCCAGCCCAACAGCGGCGAGGAGGCGCTCTCCATCTGCGAGCAGCTCTGCAAGTCGGGCGCGCTCGACGTGATCGTGGTCGACTCCGTGGCGGCGCTCACGCCGCAGGCGGAGATAGACGGCAACATGGGCGACAGCCACATGGGCCTCCAGGCGCGCCTCATGTCGCAGGCGATGCGCAAGCTCACGGGCGTCCTCGCCAGCACGAAGACGCTCTGCATCTTCACGAACCAGGTGCGCGAGAAGATCGGCGTGATGTTCGGCAACCCCGAGACGACGCCTGGCGGCAAGGCCCTCAAGTTCTACGCGAGCTGCCGCCTGCAGGTGCAGCGCATCGGCGCGATCAAGGACACGGCCGGCCAGGTGATCGGCAACCGCACGCGCGTGAAGGTGGTGAAGAACAAGGTGGCGCCGCCGTTCACCGAGGCGGAGTTCGACATCCTCTACACCTGCGGCATCTCGTGGGAAGGCTCGATCCTCGACGCGGCGCTCGCGCGCGGCGTGGTGGAGAAGCGCGGCAGCTGGATCGCCTACGGCACCAGCCAGCTCGGGCAGGGCTCTATGGCCACGATCCAGTACCTCAAGGACCATCCGGAGGTGGCGGACGAGATCGTCGAGAAGGTCAAGTCGGCTCCACTGGTGCCGGGATACAAGAAGAAATAGCGCCATGGCACGGCAGACATCCCACGTCGCGGCGGCGGTTGCCATTTGCCTCGCGCTCCTTTCGCCTCGCCTTTTCGCGGTGGCGAGCGTGAGCGAACTGACGGTGAAGCTCGAGCTGCAGAAGGGCGACTACATACTTGGCGAGCGCATCAAGGCGATTGTCGACGTGGCGAACGCGTCGCCAGACCCGATCGACGCGCGTGGTCCAGACGCGCCTGACCACCTGTACCTCGAGCTGTACAGGGCGAGCGACCGGTTCCAGTTCGAGAAGGTGTCCGACACGCCGTACTTCGAGCCGTTCGCGCTGCTCTCCGGAGAGGGCCAGCTGCTCGAGACGCATTTCGCGGACCACTTCCAGATCAGGGAGGCGACGCGCTACTTCGCGCGCGCCGTCCTTATCCACAGCCGCATGAGGTACGAGAGCGCGCTCAAGTCGTTCAACGTCGTGCCTGGGCTGCGGTGCGGCGGCGCGGTGCAGATGTTCTCGAACAAGGATGGTCTGCGGCGCGAGTTCGAGCTGGTGCACTGGGGACGTGACCATGTGGAGCACATCTTCCTGAAGGTAAAGGACTCCGGTCTGGTGACGCGCTCTTGGCCGACGACGGACCTTGGTCCGTACCTGAGCGCCACCCGTCCCAAGGTGTCCGTCCTTCCGTCAGGCGTGGTGGTGACGCTGCACCGCAACACAAAAGACGCGTTCATCCGGACAGAGTTCTGGAGTCTCCCGGACGCGTTCGAGTTCAACATGCACGAGCTTATGCTCGACCCGGACGTCGCTGGCGCCGAGCGCGTGAAGGAACTCTACAAGGAGTCTGGCGGCGTGGAGCCTGTCAAGAAGGCCTGGTGGAAGTTTTGGTAGTGCTTGGTGGAGATAGAGTGACGATACTTGGTATAGAGACGAGCTGCGACGAGACGGCGTGCGCGGTCGTCCGGGACGGGCGCGAGGTGCTTTCTAGCGTGGTGTACACGCAGATACCGCTGCACCAGCCCTACGGCGGCGTCGTGCCCGAGGTGGCGAGCCGCGCGCACATCGAGAAGATAACCGGCGTGGTGGCGGAGGCCATGAAGGGCATCGGGAAGATCGACGCCGTGGCTGTGACGTATGGTCCAGGGTTGGCGAGTTCGCTGCTGGTGGGCCTGAACGCCGCGAAGGGTCTGTCCCTTGCGCTTGGCGTGCCGCTCTTCGGCGTGAACCACATCGAGGCGCACCTGCACACGCCGTTCCTGTTCGATTCTTCGGGAGGGTCGCAGCTTGCTGCGACCGAATTCGCCCCTGAATCCTCCATGCCCGCGCTCGGCCTCGCAGTCTCGGGGGGACACACCACTTGGATGGACATGCCGGCCTACGGCGAATACAGGATCATCGGGCAGACGCTCGACGATGCGGCAGGCGAGGCGTTCGACAAGGCCGCGAAGCTGCTGGGGCTCGGCTATCCCGGCGGTCCGGTCATCGACCGTTGGGCGAAAGCCTACTGGATGGCGGTGTCGTCTCACTTTGACGACCCTAACGACCCAAAAGTCCTTAACGACATTAAAGTCCTTAAAGTCTTTAATGACCTTAACGACCTTAAGAAACTGCCGTCGCCGGACACTTTGCCGCGTTTTCCGAAGGGGCATCCACGTGCTGGTACTGCCGCGCTGGCGGGTCTCGACGCCGACATGTGCGTCTCCTTCTCCGGCCTGAAGACGGCGCTCCTCTATCATGTGCGGCGGCAGCCTCCGGCGAACGACGCCGAGAAGGCGGGGCTTGTGGCCGCGTACCAGGAGGCGATCATCGGCACTCTGGCCGACCGCACGGCGACCGCGCTGAAGCGCCGCCGTTACAAGGCGCTGATAGTCGGCGGCGGCGTGTCGCTGAACGGCCGGCTGCGGGCTCGGCTCGCCGAGGTGGCCGCTGCCGCGGGCGTGCCGCTCCTTCTTGCTGCCCCCAAGTACTGCGGCGACAACGCGGCGATGATAGCGGGGCTCGCGTACTGGCGGCGGAACGTGTCCGGCGACATGGCGCTCTCCATCGACGTGGAGCCCACTCTCCAGCCGGGCGACGCGTGACGCCTGAATCTGCGAGGCGGCGGTTATTGCGGGAAACGCTCGCGGAATTCCTCGGGGTGGGTGTCCTCCATCACGTGGCGTTCCGAGAGGGTCTCGAAAAGAATGTGCGCATTGCCCTTGGCCACGCTGATCCGAGCGCATCCCTTGTCGTCAAATCCATACGTCACCGTGTCTGCGCCAACCATCCGGTTCTCTAGAAGCGCGCGCGCCTTCGCGTCCAGCGGAGCCTTCGACTCGTAGATGAGATTGCCGTTGTCGTCCATGTGCGCCGTCCAGGGGATGCGCTTCGACTTGACGACCTCAAGGTGCTTCAGCTTGACCTCGCCCTTGGCGGAAGTCCATGTCGTGGGCGAGGT
>CACWSW010000287.1 GCA_902763655.1 uncultured bacterium | reverse complement strand
GCGGCTTGTTGCCCTATCGGGAGGCTTTCGGTATAATAGCGCCGTCCACAGAACTTCAAGGTCTAGAAAATGGCAAGAAACATCTTGATAACCGGCTCGTCCCACGGCATCGGCGCGGGATGCGCGGTCGCTTTCGCGCGCGACGAGGGCGCGAACGTCGGCATCACCTGCAACAAGAACCCGGCCGGCGCGGAAGCCGTGGCGGCGGAATGCGCCAAGTACGGCGTCAAGACGAAGATATATGCTGGCGACGTGGGCAGCCACGACCACTGCAAGGCGATGGTCGAGGACTTCGTCGCAACATTCGGCAGGATCGACGTGCTCGTGAACAATGCCGGCGGCGCCCTGCAGATCCCCGGAGGCCCGAAGGGCGAGTTCAAGGACATGCCCATGGAATACTGGGACAGCCAGATCGCGCTCAACCTGAACGCGGCGGCGTACTGCTCTCGCTACGCGGTGGCCGACATGGTGGAGAAGAAGACCGAAGGGCGCATCGTCAACATCTCCTCCATCCACAGCATGGTGACGTGGGTGCACCGCCGCATGCTGCCGTACTCGGCCGGCAAGGGCGGACTCAACATGTTCACGCGCGCCCTGGGCGTGGAGGTGGCGAAGTACGGCATCCGCGTGAACTGCGTGGCGCCGGGCCTCATCTTCACGAAGCTCGCGGAGCGCTACTCGAAGGAGGATGTGGCGAGCTTCTCGCGCAAGATACCCGTGGGAAGGGGCGGAAAGGTGGAGGAGATCGTGCCTATGATCCAGTTCCTGGCGGACGTGGAGAAGACGCGCTTCATCGTCGGGCAGGTGATCTGCGTGGACGGCGGACAGTCCTGCGACGGCTCGATCGAGTCGATGAACTTTCCTCTCTCTTTCGTGGAATGACGGAACTCTCGCCGTGAAGTGGATCCTGTACAACTTCCTGTTCGCCATTGTCTACGTGGCGATGCTGCCGTCTTTTCTCCTTCGCATGAAGCGCCGCGGCGGCTACCGCGCGCGCATGGGCGACCGCTTCGGCCGCTACCCTTCACCTTTCACCTTTCCTCCTTCACCAATATGGATCCACGCCGTCAGCGTGGGCGAGGTGGCCGTGGCCGGACAGCTGATGCGCGCGATGCGCGCGAAGGATCCGTCCGTCCGCTTCGTGTTCTCCACCACGTCCTCCACCGGCTGGAGGCAGGCGGAAGGGCAGGTGGGGCCGGGCGACACGCTCATCTACAACCCGCTCGACTTCGGCGGCTGCGTGCGGCGCGCGCTTGACGCCGTGAAGCCGCGCGCCATCATCCTCACGGAAAGCGAGATCTGGCCGAACTTCATCCGCGCCGCGAAGAAGCGCGGCATCCCGCTTTTCCTGATCAACGCGCGCGTCTCGGACCGCAGCGCGCCGCGCTACCGCAAGCTGCGCTGGTTCTTCGGCGAGGTGCTGCGCTGCTTCACGAAGATATTCGCGCAGTCCGACCTCGACGCGAAGCGCCTCGTTGACGCGGGCGCCGATCCCGCCACGGTGTCCGTGACCGGCTCGTTCAAGTTCGACGTGGCGAAGCGCAATCCGCCCAAGGAGGAGGAGCTCCGCGCGTGGATCGGCGGCGGCGAGTTGCTTCTCGGCGGCAGCACGTGGCCGGGCGAGGACGAGGCGCTCCTGCGCATCTACGCCGAACTCGCGAAGACGCGGCCGGACGTGAAGCTCGTTATCGCCCCGCGCCACTTCGAGAAGGCGGACGCCGTCGAGGCCAACATCCGCAAGGCCGGGTTCGGCTGCATCCGCCGCTCTCGCGGCGAAACCTGCCCATCTTCAAGCTCTCCACTCTCCACTCTCAACTCTCAACCCGTTTACCTCTGCGACACTACCGGCGAGATGATGGGCCTCTTCGGAATCGCGACCGTGGCGTTCGTCGGCAAGTCGCTCTGCGAGCACGGTTCGCAGAACATGATCGAGCCGTGCCTCTGCGGTGTCCCGACGCTCGTCGGGCCGTACACCGAGAACTTCAGACCGGTGATGAGCGACCTGCTGGCTGCGGACGCGATCCTGCAGGTGCAGGACGAGGAGTCGCTCAAGCGCGAGATACTGCGCCTCTTCGGCGATCCCGCCGCGAGGGCGGCGCTTGGCGCGCGCGCGAACGCGGCGGTGGAGCGCCGCCGCGGCGTGGTGGACCGCTGCGCCGAAGACCTGCTGCTTTTACAAAACAGGTAAACGAATCCGTCGTGCGGATTACACCGCATGGCGGATTTTAGCGTTTGCAAGGCGAAATGCGCCAGTTTGGCGAGTTGGCACGCCTTCTGCGAATGTTTTGCGTGCCGTCAATCAGGGCGGCCCAAAACAAAGGAAAAAGCAGATGAAACTGATAATCGCCTACATCCAGCCGGATCGGCTGAATGCCGTCAAACAGTCATTGTTCGACCGCGAGATCTACAAGATCTCCGTAACGAATGCGCTGGGGTGCGGACAGCAGGGCGGCTACATCCACATGTATCGCGGCGCCACCGAGGAGGTGACGCTCCACAAGAAGATGCGTCTCGCCATCGCGGTGAACGACGACTACATCGAGAAGACGATCGAAGCCATCATCGAGGGTGCCCGCACAGGCGACATCGGCGACGGCAAGATATTCGTCCTTCCGATGGACGAGTGTGTCCGAATACGGACCGGCGAACGAGGTCCGGCGGCGATAGGATAGTTGAAAGGTTAAAAGGTTAAAGTGTTAAAGAGTTAAGAGGAAAACCATGGAAGCGACAACGATTGCTGCACCTGAGGTGCAAACAAACCTGAACGTAGTATGGACGCTCATAGCGGGCATACTGGTGTTCACGATGCAGGCGGGCTTCGCGCTCGTCGAGACGGGGTTCACCCGCGCGAAGAACGCGGCGAACATCATGATGAAGAACCTGATGGACTTCGCGGCCGGATCGCTCGCGTTCTACGTCATAGGCGCGGCGCTCATGTTCGGCGTGACGAAGGCCGCGGGCTGGTTCGGCTGGGGCGGACTCGGAATGCCGAGCCTCGCGACGGGCGAAGGGGTCTGGGACTGGACGTTCCTCTTCTTCCAGACCATGTTCTGCGCGACGGCGGCGACGATCGTCTCCGGCGCGGTGGCGGAGCGGATCGAGTTCAAGAGCTATCTCATCTACTCGGTCCTCATCAGCGCGTTCGTATATCCCGTGAGCGGTCACTGGATGTGGGGCGGTCTCGCGGGCGAAGGCTCGAAGGGCTGGCTGGAGCTGATGGGCTTCCACGACTTCGCCGGGTCCACGGTCGTCCACTCGGTCGGCGGCTGGATCGCCCTCGCGGGCGCAATCGCCCTGGGGCCTCGCCTAGGCAAGTACCGTCCCGACGGCAAGGCCAACCCGATTCCCGGGCACAACCTCGTCATCGGCACGCTGGGCGTGTTCCTGCTGTGGATCGGCTGGTTCGGCTTCAACCCCGGCAGCTACACGGCCGGCATCGGGTCGATCGGCCGCGTGGCCATGACCACGAACCTCGCCGCGTGCGCCGGCACCATCGCCGCGCTGGTAACCGCGTGGATCATCATGGGCAAGCCCGACCTGACGATGGCGCTCAATGGTTCGCTAGCGGGCCTCGTGGCTATCACCGCGCCGTGCGACCTCGTGACCGCGAACGCGTCCATCGTCATCGGGCTCGTCGCCGGCGTGCTGGTGGTGCTGAGCGTGTTCTCGCTCGACAAGCTGCACATCGACGACCCTGTGGGCGCCGTGTCCGTGCACTGCGTCAACGGCGTGTGGGGCACGCTTGCGGTTGGCCTCTTCGCTGCGCCGAAGGCATTGAGCTACGGCAACGAGATGGTCGGCCTCTTCTACGGAGGTGGCGTAAACTTCCTCGGCGTGCAGCTGCTAGGCGTGGCCGTCACGGCCGCATGGGCGTTCGGCATGGGCCTGGCGATATTCTTCGCGCTGAAGGCGCTCGGGATACTGCGCGTCGATCCCAAGACCGAACTCAAGGGTCTGGACGTGACCGAACACGGCGAAGACGCATACGCCTCGTTCCAGTTCTTCAGCAACACCTAATTCAAGGCGGTGGTGGTGGGGACAGACCCTAAACAGGCCCCCACCACCACGATAACAACAACAGACAAGGAAACAATCGATGAAAACAAGCATTCTGGCAATTTCGCTAGCAACTGCCACATTTTGGGCTGGTGCGGCAGAGACGAACGAGCTCGAGACCACGGAAGGCGATGGCTTCTCCGTCGAGGTGTCGGTGGACGTGCTGAGCGACTACATCTGGCGCGG
>CACWSW010000286.1 GCA_902763655.1 uncultured bacterium | reverse complement strand
GACCTTCCCCGGACCCAAGCCGACGCCGACGTTCGAGGAGGTACTCACGCTGCCTGCCTCGCCCACCGGTGGCGTGCGGCGCGTGGGACGCCTGAAGGCAACGGCCGTGGAGGCGCTGGACTTCGACGTCGATACGGGCGATCCGCTCCATCTCGTCCGCGGAGGCCGCGGCGAGCCGACGCTCGTTTTCACGAACCTCTCGCGCGGCACGCGCCGCTGGAAGGGCACGGTCGGCTTCCGCGACCACTTCGGGCGCGGGTTCGAGCAGGCGGTGGACGTGACGGCGGCGCCGGAGTCGACCGTCCGCGTGGCGCTGGAGCGTCCGCTGCCGTACAAGGGCTTCTGGCGCGTCTTCGCGGAACTGACCGGCGACGACGGACAGGCCGGCATGAAGGAGGCGCGCTTCGCCGTCATTGACCGGCACGAGGCGACGCCCCTCCTCCCCAAGCCGTTCTTTCGCATGGGCATCAACTTCCATGCGCAGCACTACTGGAACAACGCGCACTTCGAGAAGACGCTCGACGCGCTCGTCGCGAGCGGCGCGAAGCTGGTGCGCTCGGGCGGGTTCAAGTTCGCCGACGTGGCGAAGAAGCCGGAATACGACTGGAAGATGACCGACACCCTAGTGGCGGCCTACCGCGCGCGCGGCCTCGCCATCAACGCGAACGTGTATCCCGGCCCCGCTTGGGCGCGCATCGCGCAGCCGGACGCGTTGAAGGGCGTGCGCCACCGGATGAACCTGCCGCCGCGCGACGGGCTGTTCCGCGAGTTCTGCGCGGCGATCGCCGCGCGCTACGGCACGGAGATCGACTACTACGAGATGGGCAACGAGTGGGACCTCACGTCCAACGAGATCCTGCCGCCGGACGAGGCGCTGCGTCTGCTCCGGGAAGGGTATGCGGGCATCAAGGCGTCGTGTCCGTCGGCCACCGTGACCCCTTGCGGCTGGGCGTGCGCCGACTCCTCCGCACGCGAGGACCTGCCCAATCCGGGCCTGATCGAGAAGTTTGCCGGAACGGCGCAGGACGCGTTCGACGTGTGGGCGCTCCACCTGCACGGACCGTTTGAGTCGTCTCAACACGGCGGGCGACGAGGAGGAGGCGGCGCGGGCCGTGTGGCAGAAGATCCTGTACGCCTGGGCGTGGGGATCCACGGACTACATCTGGTACAACCTGCGCGCGACCGGCTGGAACCCGAGCGCGGGCGAGGACTCCTACGGACTCATCACGCCCGACTACCGTCCGCGCGCGACCTACGCCGCGTTCGCGGCGCTGGCGACGCTCATCGAGGGCGGGCGCTTCGACGCGCGTCTCGTCGATGCCGGCCTGCGCCACGTCTACCGCTTCCACACGCCCGGCGGGAAGGGGTTGACGATAGCCGGGTGGGATGCCGGATGCTGGAAGGGCGAGGCGATGCGCATCCGTTCCGACGCGAAGGCGGCCTGGGCGGTGGACCTGATGGGGAACAGGACGGAGCTGAAGCCTGCCGACGGCTTGTGGACGTGGACGATCTCGCGCGAGCCTTCGGCCATCGTCCTCGACGGCGCCACACGCGCAACCATCGAGGCAGCAGTATCCGCGTGCGGTCCTGCGGTGGTGTTGCCCGACAGTCCGACTGCGGTAGAGAAGTCAGCCGCAAAGGAGCTTGCAGACGGGCTGGAGAAGTGCCTTGGGAAAAGACCGGAAGTTGTCTCGGAAGGCGCGATGCGGGAGGGACGCGTTCCCGCGCGTCCGTGCCTGTTCGTTGGTGCCACGAAGGCGTCGGCGGCGGTACGGTCGCGCGGGAGCGCGACCCTCCCGGCGTGGGAGACGGACGGCGTGCTCCTCAAGTCCGTGAAGGACGGCGTGGTGCTGGACGGCGACCCGGCGCGCGCGCCCATCTACGCAGTCGATCTCTACCTCGAGAAGTACTGCGGCGTGAGGTGGTGGACGTCCGACGCCGCAACGTATCCGAAGCTGGCGGCGGCTGGGGACAGCCGCCCGCCAGTTCCGGTAGAAGGCATCGACCTCTCCTACGCGCCGCAGTTCAAGTATCGCGAGACGTACTACCTCGACGGGTTCGATCCGCTCTTCAAGGTGCGCTCGAAGGGCAACTTCACCTCGCTCACGCGCTACATGCTGACGGATATGGAGTTCATCCCGCCCGAGCTGGGCGGCAACCACCGCCTCTACTTCTTCGAGGGGCGCCACAGCGCGTACCATTCCTTCTTCGAGATACTGCCCCCAAACACATACTTCGGCGCGCATCCCGAATGGTATTCGCTCGTCGGCGGCAAGCGCCAGCCGAAGCAGCTCTGCCTCGCCAACGCCGAGATGAAGGCGGAGTACATCGCGGAGACACTGAAGCGTCTCCGCGAGGATTCGTCCGCCGACTTCATCCAGGTGTCGCAGAACGACTGGCATGGCTACTGCCAGTGCGAGAAGTGCAAGGCGATGATGGACGAGGACGGCGGCGCGCCGTCAGGACCGTATCTCCGTTTCGCCAACGATGTCGCCGAGGCCGTCGAGAAGGAGTTCCCGAAGGTGCGCATCGACACGTTCGCCTACCAGTTCACGCGCCAGGCGCCAACGAAGACGCGTCCGCGCCACAACGTGGTCGTGCGCCTCTGCGACATCGAGTGCGACTTCGCGCGCCCGCTCTCCGACCCGTCGTCGCCGCTCAACGCGGCGTTCGCGAAGGACATCGCCGACTGGAAGCGCGTCGCCGGCGGGAACCTGTACATCTGGGACTACCTGGCTAACTTCTGGAGCTACATGCTGCCCCATCCGAACATCTCGCAGATCGCGCCCAACATCCGCCTCTTCGCGGAGAACGGCGCGGTGGGAATCTTCGAGCAGGGCGATGCGCTCTGCTCTGCCGGCTCGTTCGCGACGCTGCGGCACTACATGGCGGCGCACCTTCTCTGGGATCCTTCCGATGACGAGAACAGGCTGATGGACGAGTTCCTCTCCGGCTACTACGGCAAGTCGGCGGCACCTGCCCTCAGGAAGTTCATCGAGGTGGTGGATGACGGGCCGTGGAAGACAAAGATGACGGTAGGCTGCGGACACAGGCGGGTACCGTTTCTCACGGCGCCCGACAAGCTGCTTGCCGCCAGGCTGATGGACGAGGCCGTGGCGGCGGCGGAGAAGGACGGCGAGCCGTTTGCCGCGCGCGTCCGGCGTGAGCGCCTCTCCGTTGACCACTATCTGCTTTTAGACTACGACGTCCTGCGCAAGTTCGCCGCCAAGAAGAACATCCCCTGGACGCGTCCGGAAACACGCGCGGAGGCCGCCACGAACTGGATGCGCGAAGTCAGGGCGTTCGGCGTAAAGGCCAGCAGGGAGACGACCAGCGCCGGCGAGATCGAGGCGTATCTCGCGAAGATATGCGATGACGAGGCCTTCAGCAATTACATGAAGGCGGCCAAGCCGGACAAGATCCGGAAGCTGCCCTCGCCGGCGGCAAGGCCGTGACGCCGCCTAGGCGAAGATGCCCTTGAAGAAGTCGAGCTCGCCCTTGACCGTCTTGAGAAGGTCCTTCTGGTCGAACTTGTACTCGAAGTGGACCGCGAAGGGGGCCTTGACCTTGTGCATGTCGAGCAGCCGCTTCACTTCCTTCCACGGCACGATGCCCTCGCCGGCCGCGCACATGAACTTCGCGTGGTCCTTCGGGTTCTTCTTCGAGAGCTGGTAGTGGAAGTCCTTGAGGCACACTGCGCCGATGCGGTCGGCCACGAGCTCGAGGCCGTGGCTCCACGAGAGGTTCGTCTCGAAGAAGGCGTGCATGGGATCGTACTCGAGCCCCACCCACTTCGGGTCGAGGTCGCGGATCGCCTCCCATACGTCCCATACGAGTCCGCCGAAGACGCTGGGTCCCCACGAGCTGTGGTTCTGGTAGACTGTCTTGACGCCAGTCCTCTCGCTGAGCTTGGCGAGAGAGGCGAAGCCGGCCTTGATCCGCGCGAAGGACTGCTGGAATGTCTCCTTCTTCACGTCGTAGAAGAAGTAGCCGGGACGGTACTGCTTCACGCCGCAGTCCGCCGCCACCTTGAGGAGGGTCTCGGACTCCGGCGCGTCGCCGTCCGTGAACCCCGTCACGATCATCGTCGACTTGAGCCCCTGCTTGCGCGCGGCCTCGACGGCCTTCGGCAGGTCGGTCTTCGCGTTCTCGGGGAGGACGTGTCCTTTCGGGCGCACGGTCCACTCGATGCCGTCGAACCCGGCCTTCGCCATCAGCTCGGCGATCGCGTCGTAGTCCTTGCAGAGCGGCGGCTGGAACATCTTGGAGAACACGTGGAACTCGGGCTTCGCCTTCGGAGCGGGTGCCGCAAGCTGCTCTAGCAGGGAATCTTCCGGCTTTGGCTTGGCGGCAAGCGTCCCGAACGGGTCGGCGTTGCGCGCCTGCGGGGTGTCTATGCTGGTCATGCAGCCCTGGAATGCGGCGGCCACGCCGCCGACAGCGCCCATGCGAATGAAGTCACGTCTATTCATCTGCGTCTCCTGTTTTGTGTCGACGGGCATATTATAGCACATGTCCTTGACTGGCGCGTCCAAGGTTGGATTGCCCGATGGCATTCCCGCTCAAAAGCGATTGTCAGAAACGGATGCCAAGTTCTCCTTGCTTGATGTAAGGCGAGATGGGCTCGCCGTCAGATCGCAAACAGAAAGTGAAGGTATGCCATGAACAACAACATCGTGAAATTCGCAATCGTCGGGATCGCCTGCGCGGCATTCTGCACAACGACATTCGCTGCGCCCAAAGGCGGCCGCCCCGGCGGCAACGGAGGCCCTGCAAGAGCGGTCCAGCAGACGCGTGCTCCTCAGGCAGCGCGACCGGTAGCCAAGCCAAGCGCGGCGAAGCATGCTGCTCCTGCCCGTCATGTCAATCCGCCTGCCGTAGCAAGGCATGGATATGGTGCCCGTCCGGAGCCGCGCCATCATGCGCCTCCGCCCCGTATTGCCACCCACCATGCGCCTCCGCCCCGTGTTGTCCACCACCATGCGCCTCCGCCTCATGTTGTCCGACACCACATCCCCAGCCATGCGCGCTACTGGGCGCGGCCGGCCGTTCCGCTGTGGCGTGTCGGCGCGCTCCGTGCATGGGAATGGATCACGCAGGAGTGGATGATCGTCGTGGATGGCGTCTACTACTACGGTGACGGCTACTACTATGACGGCTACAACTACTACTACAACGGTCGGCGGCAGATCATCGTGCGATCGCCGCCGATCTCGGCGTCGAAGATGGTGGCATCGGCCTTGGAATCGTACCAGACGACAAGCCTCACTTCGTATCCGCTGTTCAAGCATCGGAGTCCGCCTATCCGGAAGTTCTCCGAGCTGCACGCGGGTCCGAACTTCGGCGTCGGAACGTCATCGGCGAACGACGCCTCGCGCTTTGCCGGATCGACGGTCAACACGAGTGCCGGCCTGCCGCTTTCCGCGGCGAACGTGCGCACGAACTTTTCGCCCGCGCCCGCGCGGTATGTGACTGGCGCGACAGGCGGCTTGATCTCAGGCACCCACTTGAGCCCGAGGTGTCCGTCGGGAAAGTAGACGAGTTCGCGGAACACGAGCCATCCGCCCCATCCGTCGAGGTGGCGCATCCAGCCGATGTAGAGCCGCCTGTCACCTTTCCACGGCACGACCATTGGAACGCCCAGCCCGTCGTAGGCGATGTCAGGCTCGTGCGTCCAGTCGACGAAGGAGCCCGGCTTGCCGTCCGGGGAATACGCCATGTTCTTGAAGCCC
>CACWSW010000285.1 GCA_902763655.1 uncultured bacterium | reverse complement strand
GGGGCCGCCCATCTGCACGGCCTTGAACGTGCCGCCGTCGCGGATGCCGCCGCCGATGCCGAAGATCACGTCGCGGAGCGTGAGGCCCATCGGGATCTCGACGAGGCCGCCGCGCTTGATCTTGCCGGTGAGCGCGAACACCTTGGTGCCCTTGCTCGTCTCGGTGCCCATCGCGGCGAACGCGGCGCCGCCGTTGAGGATGATCCACGCGACGTTCGCGAACGTCTCGACGTTGTTGATGTTCGAGGGGGCCTGCGTGTAGCCCTTCTCCGCCGGGAACGGCGGCTTCAGGCGCGGCATGCCGCGGTTGCCCTCGAGCGATTCGATAAGCGCCGTCTCCTCGCCGCACACGAACGCGCCCGCGCCCGCCTTGATGCGGATGTCGCAGGAGAAACCGCTGCCGAGGATGTTCTCGCCGAGGAGGCCGGCCTTCTTCGCGGCCGCGAGCGCCTTCTCGAGACGCACGATCGCGAGCGGGTACTCGGCGCGCACATAGACGAACGCCTTCGTCGCGCCGATCGCGTAGGCGGCGATCAGCATGCCCTCGATGAGGGAGTGCGGGTCGGATTCGATCACCGCGCGATCCATGAACGCGCCGGGGTCGCCTTCGTCCGCGTTGCAGATGAGGTACTTCTGGTCGCCCTTCGCGTTGCGGGCGGCGTTCCACTTGAACCAGGTGGGGAAGCCCGCGCCGCCGCGTCCGGCGAGGCCGGAGACCTTGATCTCCTCGATCACCTGCTCCGGCGTCATCGCAAGGACCTTGCGGATCGCCTTGTAGCCGTCCACCGCCTCGTAGGCCGCGATGTCCTCGGGATCGATGAGACCGCAGTGGCGGAGCGCGATGCGCGTCTGCTTCTCCAGGAATTCCTTGTCGGCCGCCGAGATCTCCAGATCGGCCACGCCCTGGTAGGGCGCGCTCGCCGAGCGCGCCGCATCCACGGCCGCCTTGTAGATCCGCTCGGCGTCCTTCTCCTGCACCTTCACGAGGCGCTTCACGAGCGTACCGCCGTCGTACACATCGACGATAGGCTCGAGGTAGCACATGCCGATACAGCCGGTGATGCCGATTTCGACGGCACCCTCCGCGTTCAGCTTCTCCACGGCCGCGCGGACCTTGCGCGCGCCGGCGGCGATGCCGCAGCTTCCCTCTCCGAAAACGAGCTTCATTTCGACGCCTCCCGAATCTTGCGCACGATCTCCTTGGCCTTGGCGGGCGTAAGGGAACCGTAGGTGTCCTCGTTGATCATCATCACGGGCGAAAGCGAGCAGCACCCGAGGCAGGCGACCGTCTTGATGGAGAAGATTCCGTCGTCGGTCGTCTCCCCGTCGCCCACGCCCAGCTCCTCCACGAGCGCCTTCTCGATGGAGTCCGCGCCGTTCACGTGGCAGGCCGTCCCCTTGCAGAGCAGGATGAGGTTCTTGCCGACGGGCTTGAGGCGGAACTGCGTGTAGAACGTCGCGACGCCCAGCACCTTGGCGGGACTGTTCCCCGTCTTCTCGGCGATGGCGTACAGCACGTCGGTCGGCAGGTAGCCGTAGATCTCCTGCGCCTTCTGCAGGATCGATATGAGGGCGTGATCGTCTCCGGCGAACGCCTCGAACACTGGCGTCAGCTTCGACAGGTCGCTCTTCTCGCAACAGTCGCACATGTCTTTTCTCCAAAATTATCCTAGGGAAACATACCGCTTTTGCGATTTGCTTCTGGAAATTGACCGTAAATTATACCAAATCGCCCTTATGGAGGGAAAGCGCGAAATGGAGAAAATTCCAGCTACGGACTATCGCTCGACGAACGGACCGTGGTCTGCGATCTTGCCTTCCAGGGCATCGGCGAGGAGATCCACGCCTTCGAGGTTGAATTGCGTGCTCTGCTCGTTGTTGCACGACGCCCACGGGGCCATCATGAACCCGAGAAGATGCTTGTCGGAGACGACCTCCCGCCCGAGCTTGACGAGCTTGCCGATCACGTCGTTGGCGCCGATCTTCGCCCTGCGCCGCTCGTGCCCGATCCAGTTCGTGCCGCACGGAATCTGGTCGAACCCGGCCTTCTCTAGGTCCCAGAACTCCTTGAGGCGCTTGCGGTGTGGCGTCTTGTCCTTGGCGAGGTCGAACCCGCCGAGGCACTCGTCGTAGTACCAGTTCGACTGTACCACGCTCTTCGGGCACCGCGTGAAGTAGTCGGGATGGTCCCAGCCGTAGTCGCTCCACACCCACGGACGGCATCCGCAGTCCTCCGCGCACTTGATCGTGTAGAGGAAGTCGTGCCACCACATGTCGCCCGCGCGCATGACGAAATAGTTGCGGTTCGAGGAGAACCCGACCGTCTCCTCGTCGTAGCCGAGGTGGAAGAAGCGGGGCGTCTGGAACACCTCGGCCACATCCCGTATGACGTCCTTCACCACCTCGTAGTACTTGGGCAGGGTGAGCATGCGGTGGTAGTGCTTGAGCCAGCCGTCGTGCGTGGCGGAGAAGTTGAGCTTGGGGATCGCCTCGATGCCCATGCCGCGCAGGCGCACGACTTCGTCGCGGAGCTTGTCCGGCGACCAGCTGCCCTTGATCGCGAGCTCCGGATGGCTTGGATATTCAAGGCCCTCGCCGACGTCGATGACCAGCATGTTGAGTCCGCGCTTCGCCATGCGGTCGACCACGCGCCGCCACAGTTCGTCCTTGTTGCGGAGCGTGTCGTCCGGACGGTACCTCTCATGTATCGTGGCAGTGGCCTGCACGTCGTCGGGCAGCCATTCGCACCACATGTTGTGGCCGAGGTGGAGCAGCAGGGCCTTGACCTTGTCGGTGCCGGTCCACCTGATCGCCGAAGGCGTCGTCACGCAGCCGGCGAGACCGGCCGCGGCGGAAAGTGCGAGGAACTCGCGTCTGTCTAGTTTTGCGTTCATGAGACGAAGTATACCATAAAATATGCCGGGAGCGCGTACTTTTGCGCTCCCGGCGTTGCCGCAACGGGCGAGACGCCCGTTGCCCGAGTTGAGCCGCCAAGATGGCGGCTCCCCATGTTAGCCCTCGAAGTGGTAGACGTCGCGCTTGTGGTAGTTCGTGTGGAGAAGGTGGTGAGCCTTCTCGCCGCCCTGAGCGCCAGTCTTGCCGAGGTAGTTGTCGTACAGCTCCTTGACCTCGGGGTTGAGGTGGCTCATGCGCAGCGTGCACTTCTCGTCGTCCGTGTAGAGGCCGGCCGTGCGCTGGGCGCGCACCGCGTCCGTCGCGAGGCAGGGCTGGCCGCCGCCGCCGATGCAGCCGCCGCGGCACGCCATCACCTCAATGAAGTCGTAGCGCGGCTTGACGCCGTTCTTGCGGTCCTCGCGGATCTGGTTGATGACCTTCTCCACGTTGCCCATCTGGTGCGCGACGGCGATGTTCACCTTCGTGCCCTTGATGTCGATCGTGGCCGTCTTGACGCCCTCCATGCCGCGCACGTCCTGGAAGTCGATGCTCGGGGGCTGCGCCTCGCCGGTGATCAGGCAGTAGGCCGTGCGGAGGGCCGCCTCCATCACGCCGCCCGTCACGCCGAAGATCGTGCCCGCGCCCGTGTAGGCGCCGAGCAGGTCGTCGGCCTTCTCCTCGGGGAGGTCGTTGAAGTCGATGCCGGCCGCCTTGATCATGCGGGCGAGCTCGCGCGTGGTGAGCACCACGTCCGTGTCCTGCTGGCCGGTTGCGGACATGTTCTCGTCGCGGGAGATCTCGTACTTCTTCGCCGTGCAGGGCATGATCGAGGTGACGTGGATCTTCTTGGGATCGACGCCGTTCTTCTCGGCCCAGTAGCTCTTGCAGAGCGCGGAGAGCATCTGCTGGGGCGACTTGGCGGTGGAGAAGTTGCCCGTGAAGTCGGGGGCGTACTTCTCCATCCAGTCGGTCCACGCCGGGCAGCAGCTCGTGAGGAGCGGCAGGTCCTTGCCTTCGGTGAAGCGCTTGATGAACTCCGTGCCTTCCTCCATGATCGTGACGTCGGCGGAGAAGTTCGTGTCGAACACCTTGTCGAAGCCGATCATACGGAGCGCCGCGTAGATCTTGCCCGTGGTGAGCTCGCCCGGCTTCATGCCGAACGCCTCGCCGACGGCCACGCGCACGGCCGGGGCGATCTGCACGAGGCATTTCTTCTCGGGGTCGCGCAACGCTGGAGCGGCACGCCGGCGGCGGGCTGCATCACGGTCTTCTCGCCGCGGCCGATGAACTCGAGCGCCCACACGTTCTGCATCTCCTGGCAGACTTCCGCGCAACGTCCGCACTTGATGCACTTGTCCGGGTAGAGGACGATCGAGGGCGTGGACGTGTCGGGGTCGTGGTGGAGAACTTCCTTCGGGAACGGGTTTTCGCGGATGCCGAAGTCGGCCGCGATGGCCTGCAGCTCGCAGGACCCGGAGCGCGGGCACTGGAGGCAGTCGTTCGGGTGGTTCGCGAGGATGAGCTCGAGCACGGTCTTGCGCACCTGGACGATGTCCGGGTCGTGCGTGACGATGTGCATGCCCGGCGTCGCCTCCGTGCAGCACGCGCGGAGGAGCTTCGGCGAGGGGACGAGCTTGCCGTTGTCGGCGGGGTTGCGGCTCGGGACGAGCTGGCGCACCACGCAGATGCCGCAGCTCGCGCCCGCCCGGAGGTCCGGATGGTAGCAGAGCGTGGGGATCTTGATGTGCGCGGCCTTCGCCGCGTTGAGGATCGTGGTGCCCTTCGGAACCTCAACGGTCTTGCCGTTGATCTCAAGGGTAATCATTTCGGTTTCCATGGTTGTAAATTCGCTTCACCGTGCCCGTGATCGCGTTCGCCGGGCACTTGCGCGCGCAGAGCGTGCAGCCCTTGCACTTGGCCGGGTCGATCTTGTACTGGATGAGCTTCGTGCACTTGCCGGCGCGGCACTTCTTGTCCTTGATGTGCTCCATGTACTCGTCCATGAAGTAGCGGAGCGTGGAGCGCACCGGATTCGAGGCCGTCTGGCCGAGGCCGCAGAGCGACGCCTTGTTCATCGCGTCGCAGATGGCCTGCATGTCCACGATGTCCTGCTCGGTGCCGCGACCGTCGGTGATCTTCTTCAGGTAGTTGAGGAGCTTGCGTCCGCCGATGCGGCACGGCGCGCACTTGCCGCAGCTCTCGTCCACCGTGAAGTCGAGGTAGAAGCGGGCCACGTCCACCACGCAGTCCGTCTCGTCCATGACGATCAGGCCGCCGGAACCCATGATCGAGCCGATCTTCGCG
>CACWSW010000284.1 GCA_902763655.1 uncultured bacterium | reverse complement strand
CATCCCGACAAGATCCTCTGGAACGGCGAGTTCGGCACGATCCGCCACATGAACCCGATGGCGCGCGCGGACTACATGCGCGACGTGGTGGCGGTCTGCAAGGAGGCCGGCATCCCGTGGAGCGTGTGGAACTACCTCTCCACGCCCAACGACGGCAACCGCTTCTCGCTCGTGGACGACGTGACGCGCGACTTCCTCTCCGACGACCTGCAGCTCGCCTGCCTCGGGAAGGGCGACGCGGCCGCGCGCGGCGAGCTGAAGTACATGGCCTTCAACATCTGGGGCAACTACTTCGGCAACCCCGTGTGCGAGCGCGACCTCAAGCAGGTGGGGTACGTGCTGCGCAACGCGCCCGACCTCGTGGGCATGCAGGAGGCGATGCCGGAGTTCTGGAGCTCGCGCCTCTTCGCGAAGCTGGGCGCAGACTACGGAATCGTGCGCAACGAGGGGAACCCCAAGATGGAGTACAACCCGCTCCTCTGGCGCAAGAGCCGCCTGGAGCTGATCGAGGGCGGCACGCACGTGTACGCCGACAATCCCGAGGGTTCGAAGGGCTTCGGCTGGGGCGTGTTCCGCGACAAGGCGACCGGCCGCACGTTCATCTCCTACTCTACGCACCTCTGGTGGAAGTGGAAGAAGCCGCAGGACCAGGAGATGCGCGTGCGCAACGCGCGCGAGCTGCTCGCGAAGATGGCCGAGCTCCAGAAGAAGTACAACTGCCCCGTGGTGGGCGGCGGCGACCTGAACTGCACGCGCGCGCACATGGAGAAGGGGCTTCTCACGCCGCTTCCCGACTGGGAGAAGGCCGGCTACGCGGACGCGCAGTACACGGTTCCCGGCGCTTCTCCGTATTCCTCCAACCACGGCGACCCGCGCCGCGACGCGGTCGGCAACTACCGCGGCTGGATCCGTCCGGAGGCGGGCGACCCCAAGAATTCGCTCGACCACGTGCACTACACGACAAACGGCGTCGCGCCGATCGCGCTCGTCGTCGACCGCGCCCAGGACGCGCTGGAGGTCTCCGACCACTCGCCCGTGATCTTCACGTTCCGTATTTCAAAAGCACCCTTGGCGGATTCGCGCTAGGCGTGGAGGTGGGTTACGCGCGATTCTTCGTCACGGTTGAGGACTTCCACGAAGTAAGGGGCATGTCCGCCGCGGCAGAAGAGTCCGTGTACGGCATCGGCACCGTCCGTGGCTATGACGTCGCGGATCAGGCGTATCATCGCCCTCGTGACGCGCAGTCCCGGAATGAATACCGGGATGCCTGGCGGATACGGCACGAGGAACTGCGAGGCGATGCGTCCTTCGGCCTCCTCGATCGGCACAAGCTCGCCGTCGCAGAGCGCGGCGTCGCGTGGCAGGACGACGGGCTGGTCGCCGACGGCCTCAGCGATGCGCGCGGCGCTGGCTGGCGAGGTGGACGCGGCGCCGATTAGCCCTTTGTGCTGGCGGCAGACTCTGTAAAGGTACTCGAACTGCTCCTCCATCGTGCCTGCGGTCACGAGGAAGAGGACTGTCGTCGCGCTTGACTTCTCCCACTGGATGTGGGCCTTCAGGAGCGCCTTCTTGAAGGTGGCGCAGGCGGAGGTGGACTTGAGCATCAGCACGATCTTGAGCGGGTCCTTCATGTAGCCCGCGGCACGCCAGTCCGTCGTCCGCCCTGCGATTTCCTCAAGTCCGGCGAAGCAGGCGTTTTCCGGCTTGCCGCATGTGTCGGCCACGCGCTTGCGGAACGCCGTAGCCCAGCGCAGGCGCTCGTCGATCAGCTTCATGCCCTCAAGCCGCATCTGCACGCCTGCCACGTCGAGCGCGGCGAGGAACGGGTAGTGCGGCGAGGTGGAGTGCCAGTAGCGGAGAATCTCGTGGAGGTCGTGCGAGAACTTCTCGTAGCTGCCGCGTCCGTGCAGCTTGAAGCGCTTGCGCAGCCAGCGGAATCCGGGCGAGGCGTCGTCCTCGAGCAGCTGCTTGAAGCGCGTGGAGACGTGGATCATGGACGCCTGGGAGAACGCAGCGAGCGTCTTGTGGGTGGACTGCACGGAGAAGTGCGCGCCGCACGTCTCGTTCACGGCGTTGTAGCGCACGGTGTCGCCCTTGCCGCGTCCGAAGGTGTAGAAGGGATGGAAGTTCAGGTGGGCGGCCCACGCCTCGTCCGCGTAGAAGAGCACGCCTGCGCGCTCGCACAGGCGCGCGATGTCCCACACCGGATACAGTACGCCCTCGTAGGTGCAGGTCGTGAGGACGAGCAGGCGCGGATTCGAGACTGACGCCAGAGTGCGTTGGATGTCAGGCAGCGCAACGGGTCCCCACACGCCGAGGCGGGCGTTCCAGCGGGCCGGCAGGTAGTGCGGCACGGCGCCTGACGTGACCACCGCATGGTGCACGCTCTTGTGGCAGTTGCGGTCGATCAGCACCGTCTCGCCTGGACGGAGCAAGGTCATGAGCATGGCCTTGTTGGATGTGGAGGTGCCATTCGTGATGTAGCAGCTCTGGGCGGTTCCGAATATCTCGCTGCTGAGCCGCTGCGCCTCGGAGAGGGGCGTGCGCGCCTCTGGGCTGGAGAGGTCGCCAAGGGATTCGACGGAAACGGAGAGGTCTGTGCGGAATATGGTCTGGCCGAACGATTCGTAGAACCCTCGCAGGAACGGCGAGTTGGAGAAGGCGCGTCCGCCGTTGTGTCCGGGCGTGTGCCAGTTCGTGCCGGCCTTTGACGTCACGTAGTTGCGTAATGCCGTGGAGAAGCGCGGCATCCAGAAGCTCTTGAAGAGGTGGACGATGCGCTCGTGGCACTTGTCGGGGTGGGTGAAGACGGAGAAGTCCTTCTTCGCCCAGCGCCTTGCGGGCAGCGGCACGTCCTTGTGGCCGGGGCGCGTGACCAGCACCTTAGGGATGGCGGGGAAGAAAAGCCTCATCCAGGCGCGGATGGGACGGCCCTCGATGTAGGAGGACATGAGGTCGTCGTCTATGAGGAAGAGGCAGCATGCGCGCCCGGCGTCCGTCAGCACGCTGCGCGGTCCGCCGCTGGTGAAGAGCGCCCGCGCCAGGTCGGCGGGGGCGTTGACGACGACCAGTTTCAGAGGCGGGTAGTCGAGAGGGCCGCGCGCGTCGAACGTCTCGCGGCAGAACTCCCGGAACGCGTCCGAGAGGCCATACTCCACCACTGGCAGGTTCTTTTCGTCCTGCCGGTGCGGCTTGTGCAGGTAGAATACCGTCTGTGTCCGGATCATTTGAAGTCCTTCTTGCCATAGGCAAACGCCTTGATTATACCACATGTCGCGGGGCGGCAGGATGTGGTATAATTGCCCTGCCGTTTTTGATTGACGAGGCTGAAAGCAAATGAACGAAGATGTGAAACCGTTGGCAGTTGGCCGGATAGGCCCCGAGGCCAAGAAGATAATCGACGCGTCTGATCCGTATTGGGTCGACGTCCGTCCCGCAGGCGAGTTCCTGCAGCTGCCGGAAAAGACCATACTCCATTCGGGGCCGCCAATCGCGTTCGAGCGGATGTGCATCCTCCACCGGCGCGGCATGGCTAACGCATGCCTGTTCGAGGGCTGGGCCAACGATGTCGCAGAGGCGGAGGCGATGCTCTCGCGCGGCGAGGTGCGCGTTGCGGCGGCGATGGACTACGCCACGGTCGGCTCGGGAACGGGCATCGTGACGGCATCCGTGCCGCTCCTCATCGTCGAGGACCGCACGACGGGCCTGCGCGCGGGCGTGTTTCCCAGCGAGGGGCGTTTTGGCGGCGGTTTCTGCGGCTGGGGCGTGTATTCGCCCGAGATAGCGGCGAACCTCGCGTACATGCGCGACGAACTCTTCCCGCCGCTGGTGGCGGTGCTGAGGGACGTGGGCGGCTTTCCCCTCAAGGCGCTGTTCGCCGAAGCGATACGGATGGGCGACGAGCTGCATTCATGCCAGAAAGCGATCGACTGCCTCTTTACGCGGGCGATCATCCCATACGCGCTAAAGTGCCCGAACGCGGCGGAGCTGCTCTCCTACTTCGCGACCGCGGACCGCTTCACTCACAACTTCGGCCAGGCGGCGAGCCGCGCGGCGCTCCTGGGCGTGGCTGCGGCCGGGGTGAAGGGCGCGCTCGTGGCGGCCGGCGGCAACGGGGTGGAGTATGGCGTAAAGTTCGCCGACGACCCCGGCACGTGGCATGTTGCCCCCTCGCCGATGATCGTCGGACCGTACCTGACGCCCGGCGCGAAGAAGGAGAACCAGCTGCCGTGGATAGGCGACAGCTCGATCACCGAGTGCCGCGGCTGGGGCGGGCAGATACGTCCGATCAACCCTGCGCACGGC
>CACWSW010000283.1 GCA_902763655.1 uncultured bacterium | reverse complement strand
CCTGCACGCGGATGTCGGAAGCGCGGAAGTAGTAGATGTCCCTCCATAGGTCAGCCACCTGCTTCACGGCCGAAGGCAACTCAATCTCTGGCTTCTTCTCCTCGGCAGGTTTCTCTTCCTCTGCAGGCTTCTCCTCGGCAGGCTTCTCCTCGGCTTTAACGTCTTTAGAGTCCTTAGAACCCTTACCGCCCTTAACCTCCTTACTATCCTTGCCGTCCTTAGACTCTTTAACCTCCTTACTATCCTTACCGCCCTTGGACTCCTTAGACTCCTTAACCTCCTTACTATCCTTACCGTCCTTGGACTCCTTAGACGCCTTAACCTCCTTACTATCCTTACCGTCCTTAGACTCCTTCTTGTCGGCCTCCTTCTTTTCCTCTGCCTTCGCCTCCTCGGCGGCGGGCTGGGCGACCGCGCTAAAGAGCGCGTTCGTGGCGGCGATCGCCTCGGCAATGTCGGCCGTCGGCGGCAGCGCGATGTACTCCTTTGCGGCCTCGCGCATGTCGTCCGTCAGCAACGCCTTGACCTCACGCACAATGCCCTCCATCTCCTTCTCGGGCTTGGCGACGAGCTCGTGGAAATTCTCGCCGAAGTGACGGATGGCGGTTGCAGTGGCGGCGATCGCGTCGCGCCCCTCCTTCATCTTGCCGACAATCTCCGCCCTCGCGGCCTCCTTCTCCGCGACATCCTGCGAATGCACGTACCACCACAAGCCGCCCGCAACAAGCAGGATCAGCAACAGGATGCCGCCGACGATACCGCCAACGACGAGTCCCAGGTTCATGTGCTTCTCTTCCACCTCCTCCACAGGCGTGAGGTCGGCAGGCCCGTCAAGCACCGCGATGCCGTCGCCCTCGCCACCGCCAATGTTCATCTTCGGCTTCTTGCCCTTGATGCGCACGCGCGGCACGCCAAGCTTGGCGGACGTGGTGGCCGGTCCCGCCTTCGCGAGATAGCGCTTGATGTCGCCCATCAGCGACTGGTATGTAGGATAGCGCATGGCCGGCTCCAGCTCGAGCATGCGCATGATGATCGCGTCGATCTCCGGCGGTATGTCCGGACGCACCTCGCTCGGCTTCAGCGGAGCGCCCTCGAAGCGCGCGCGCACCACCGCGTTCGCGTCCTCGCCCTCGAACGGCGGCTGGCCGGTGAGCGCATGGTAGAGCGTGCCGCCCAGCGAGTAGATGTCAGCGCGGAAGTCGATCTTCTGGCGGCGGCACTTCTCAGGAGAGATGTAGTATGGGGTGCCCCATATCTCGTTGGAGTCGCCCTGCATCGCAGCGAGGCCGAAGTCCACCAGCTTGGCCGTGCCGTCCTCGGCGTAGAGCACGTTCTCTGGCTTCACGTCGCCGTGAACGAGTCCCTGCTCCGCGGCAAGGGCGAGCGCGTCCACGAGCTGCTGGCCGATGCGCATCACGCGCACAGGGTCAAGGCAGCCTGGATTGGCCTCCATGTCCTTGTCGAGCGACCCGCCGGGCACCAGCTCCATCGCGATGTACGGCATGCCCTGCTCCTGTCCGAAGGAGTATATCTGGGCTATGTTCGGATGGTTGAGCCGCGCGGCCGCCTGCGCCTCGCGCTGGAAGCGCTCGACGAACTTCGGGTCGGACCCGAGTTCCTTCAGCATGACCTTGATGGCCACCTTGCGGTCGAGCATCTTGTCGCGCGCAAGGTACACGCCGCCCATGCCGCCGTGGCCCAGCTCCTTCTCGAGCAGAAAGTGCCCGAAATCGGCCGGTGTCTCAATCATCGGTTTTTCAGTCATCTCGTCAGACATCATATTCTCCTGTTCAGATGGACGGCGTAATTATAGCGGAAAAGTTCGCACACAACAAGCCGATAGTCAACATTCCGAAATCGGGCAACCGCGCAAGATCAGCATGCTGTTCGCGCGATGACGTGGTCGCGCCCGTCGGGCGCATGCACACGGTGCACGAACGAGCCAGGCTCAGTCTCGACCGACTCGACGCGCACCTCTTCGCCCGCCAGCGTCTCCGACTTGAACACGATGTCGAGCTCGTGGCACGGACCCGCCGCGTCAGGGCGCCCTTCCATGAGCCATTCCACGTAATGCACGTTGTTGACGTGCCCGTTCAGGTCGATGTCGCCGCGCCGCGCGCGGAACGAAAGCGCGTCACCCGCCATCTCGCGGCAGTCCCAGCGCAGCTTCGCGAACGGCTCGTCGCCGAACACCGGCTCGCGCACTGTGTTTGCCGCCGCGAATACCGAGTCCGGTATCGCCACGACCTTCCGCGAAGCGAGGTCAATGAGCATCCATTCGCTCGTCGCCCTGCCAAGCTCTTCCCCGGCGTCGCCAGACAGCAGGAAGTCGCGATATGCGACGATCCGCCGCCCGCCGCGCGGGAACGTGAGGATCGAAACGGTCTCGCCCCACCTTGGGAAGCGCGTCATCCTCACCTTGAGCCGAGTCAGCACCCACGAGATGTTTTCACCAGCGGCTTCGAAATTGGACTTGGAGAACGCAAGCGTCTCGGCGTTCAAGCTCGCCGCCTCCTGCAGGTAGTTGCACACGGAGGCCATCGATGCCGCACCGTCAAGTCCGCACTCGTAAGTCCGCACCGGCCACGAATACACCCCGAACACGTCGCCCATGTCAACCCTCCGTCGGCATGTTCCACTCGTCGAGCTGGGCCTTGATCCAGTCGAAGGACGCCGCATGCATCTCCCGCGACGTACCCTTCTGCACGGGACCGCAGCGCAGGCGGATATCCTTCGACGGATCGACCGTGCCGAAATCCTTGAACCAGCCCTTGCCGTTCGGCCGCGTCGGCTGGATGTCCGTCTTCACCGCGATGGGCATCACTGGCACGCCCGCCTTCTCGGCGAGCTTTGCGCCTATCGAGCTCCAGCCCTTGCGCTCGAACACAGGCTGACGCCTGCCCTGCGCGAATATGAGGAACGATATCCCCTTCGCGATCCGCTCGCCGCCGACGCGGAAGATGGTCATGAGATCCTCGCGCGGCGAAGTGCGGCCGATGGGGACGAGGCCCATGTGCTCGGCCGCGCGCTCAAGCGCCGGAAGGTGGGAGAGCGATGCCTTGACGACAACGTTGAACGGCCCGAACGTGAGCAGGACGAACGGAAGCAAGATCGTCTCCAACGTCGAGATGTGGTTGCACAGGTAGACGACGGGCCCCTCGTAGTCGCGCCGGTTCTCCCACCCGTCGGCAGTCACCTTCGTGCCGAACGCCTCGGCCTTCCTAAGTGCCACGAAGCAGTAGTGCGCCCACTTGTCCGTCGTCAGCATCCTCAGGTTTTCGCTGATGGCGCACCTGGGAAACACGCTGAACACGCTCCACGAAAAGCTGGTTGTCGTCCACCACCCAGGCGCGCGCGGCTTCGGAGCCATCCTCTCCGGCGGCGTTTCGTATGCGCCGGTGCGCAAAAGCTCCTCGCGGAACATCTCAAGCGTAGTCCGTTTCACTTCGCAAGCCTCCTGCCGTTCGTCATCACTCCGGCGACTGATCGCCGCCATCGCCTTGCTGCTGGTCTTCCTGGGCTTCCCGCGCGGCACGCTGCTCGCGTTCCTCCCTCTGGCGGCGAAGCTCCTCTTGTATCTGCATCAGCGCCTCGCGCTGCTGTTCGCGTTCCGCCGCCGCCTGGGCCGCATCCTTGCGGGCCTGATCCGCATCCTTGCGGGCCTGGGCTGCGGCAGCGTCCCTCCGCGCCTCCTCCGCCTTCAGGTCCTCGAGCGACCGCCGCCGCCTGTCGCGAAGGAGCGCCAGTCCCGACGGATGCCGCGCACGGGCATCCTGGCCCTGGCCGTCTCCGCCTCCGCCACTGGGCGCCACCCTACCTGCCATCGGCCGGTTACGTGCCAGCATTCCCCCACCCGCCTTCCCGGCCTTCGCTCCCTTGCCGTCCGGAGCCCCTTCGCCGACCTTCAGCGTCGCCTCAACGCCGTTCTTCACCAGTACAACCGTCTGCTCGGCAGGATCCGCATCCTTCACCTCCCAGATGTCGCTCTTCTCGCCAATCTTCAGGTAGTAGTGCTTGGGAGGCTGTACGGAGGAATCGGTGAACCCGACCGCTACCGCTCCAGCCGGCGTCTTGTTCAGCACCGAAACCCGCACCGATGCCACGATCTGCTGCTCCTCCTCGGTCTGCACGACTTCGCCTGCCTCGCCATCCGCGCCACCTGCGGCAGATGCCGACCCGGGCGGCGCGTCCGGATTGAAGTTCGGAGGCAACGGCCCGAACGGCATCCGCTCAAGTATCGTCTGGTACGGCGTGAAGCCTTCGTCAGGCGTCGAGCCGCCGGGCACCGCCTCGTCTTCGGACGGCTCCGACTGC
>CACWSW010000282.1 GCA_902763655.1 uncultured bacterium | reverse complement strand
GCATCGTACATCCCCAAGCTCATCGTGATATCCGAATCCTCCGCCAACGCCACAGTCGTGGTGCCGACGAGTCCCACCGACGCGCCCTCCGTACCCGCCGCCAGCGAGCATGCGCCGTGTACGTCGATCCGGAACGGATGGAGCCCGACGGAATCGCGCATGCCGAAGAAGACCGACGCCTCTGCGTCCACCGCGAGCGACGAGGCCGAGAGGCGCACCGGACGCGCAAGATGCTCCGTGCCGTCAGGCCATCCCCACAAGGGACTTGGCGACAGGCGCAGCGCGCCGTTCGTCACCGCGGCCAGCGGAACGTTCCCCGCGCCAAAGGCCTCTGCCGTCTCGAGAACGAGAGTGGCCGACCGCACGGGAATCGTGTCCAGCGAGGTCAACGCGCCGGACGCCGAGCATCGCAGGACGTTCGTCGCGTCCACCATGTCGCCGCCGTCTACAGTCAACGACGCGAACGCGCTGTCGCGCCACGGAATGCAAAGCGTCTTGCCGCCGCCACGCATCGCGACAGACATGCAGTTGGAAATTCCGCCCAGATAGAACGACGGACCAGAAAGCGAAAGTTTCCCTGGAGAGGTGCCGGCGAAAGCCACCGCACGGCCAACGCCGCCTCGAACCGCGAATGCAAGATTCGTCCCGTGGCAGGCCAGCGCATCCATGATCTTCAGCCGACCAGTTCCAGCCACCTCCGCATCGGCGCCGAAGTGCGCCGTCACTGCGGAAACGTCAGTGGTGACGCACACGTCGCCAGCCCACGAGCGTGTTTTCTCCACCGCAGGGAAACCGAGCGTGGGATCTCCGTAGAGCACCTGCTCGCAGAGCGCGTAGACGCGCTTTTCCGTCAGCGTGTATTCCGCAACGAAATCCTTGCGTGCATTGAGATGCGCGAGACCGAACGTGGCATCGCCGCACACGAACAGGCGACGAGCCAGGAACTGGGCCAACGAACCGGAGATGCTGTCCGAGACGTTAATGCTGTTGAACTCCGATATCCACCCGTAGCGCGAGTTGTTCACGCTCGCCAGGCAGCCGCCCACGGGCGAACACGTCGCCGCGATGCCCATGCTGGGCATGACGATTGCCTGCCCGCCTCTGCGACTTGTGAGGTCGAGCGATCCGGTGAGGCATGGAACGCAGAACTCGCCGAAGAGCGTAAGTCCCGTCGCCTTGGCGTACAGCGTCCTGGTGATGCCGATGCCGGATGTCGCCGTGGCCGTGCCGTGCGAGCGGCAGGTCGCGTAGAGCATGTCGTTCGCGAAGAAGGCGGCAATGGCCGACGTCAAGTCGGCATGACGCGCGGCGAAGGCCGGTCCCGTGCCGTGCAGCGCCTCAACCTCCATGATCGGCCAGTTCGGCGCGATCAACGTGCGGAACAGCTCGCGTTCCGCGCATTCGGTGTCGGCAACTGGATTAGGATGCGACGGGCACCACATGTTCGGCACGTCGTCGTAGAAGCATATCTCTTTGCCAGGATAACCGAACTCGCGGCTGCCGGGCGCGTACGAGCGCACCATCGCGGCGCTCGCAACCCCCACGCGGTGCAAACCTTGGAAGGACGGCTGCATGCCACGCGCCACCTTGTCGGCATACGCCAGAACGAGTTCGCTCGGCGACGGCGCGCTTGCCTCGCCGTAGGCGTACGGCACAGCCGCAAAGCGGCCAATCGCGACATCAGGCACGCAGTCGCACGACAGGAACTCATCTTCGGCCAGATATATGCCGTCACCCGAAGGGTCCCAGGGATAGGCGCTGCCGTTCTCTACGTCGTCGAGGCAGGCGTAGAACATATCCGACGGGATGTCCCCGCCCTTGTCGCCCGTGTACGGGCAGGCGCAGATGCCGGGCACGCAGTTGGAGAGGGACAGCCGCTCGCCCGTGGCGAAGTATAGCTCGTTGGTGTGCCAGCCGCGCGCGTCTAGCCACATGCCTCCCAGCAGGAAGTGCGTCGCGCCCGCCTGGGCCGCTTCGCGGATGTAGGCGTGCACTGACTCCGCCGCGTTGCGGCAGGCGAGACCGGGTCCGAACGGATGGGCGGCGTAGATGGCATCCGTGCCCGTCACTGCGATGTCGAAGTCGGGACGCGCCGCCTGCCTGCGTTCGGCATAGACCTCCCACGCGGCACGAAGGTCTGGCGGCGACACGATTATGAAGTCGGGAGCGCCGACAGCATCAAGGGAAACCGCCAGAAAGATGGCGGCGGTTCCAATACACGATGCGATTGCGTTCTTCTCTTTCACTGGTTCGGCAAATAGTATATCATTTCGCCCAGCTCGCCAGACCGCCCCCAACCGAGACCGCTTGTGGTATACTTGTGCGCATGAAACCCAAAGCAATTGTCGTCGTTCTACTGGCGGTCGCCACGCTGGCCGGATGGTGGCTGCTGTCGGACTCCGCCGAGCGGAAGATCAGGAAGCTCTTCGACCAGGTGTCCAGCGAGATGCGCAAGGACGGCCCGGAACAGCCGTTCGCCGAGCTCGCCAAGGCCAAGGCCCTCGCGGCGCACGTCGGCACCCGCCTCCGCATAGAGGGAATAGACGGCCGGCGCGAATTCACCGTAGACCATTCCAACCTGCCGCAGCAGATAGCCCTGTTCCGCCGGGAGCTCCAGACGTTCAGCGTTGAGTTCGACCAGCTTACGGTCAAGGTGGCGGGCGACGGCACGGCGCAGGCGTTCTGCAACGCCTCGTGCTCCAACATGCCCGATTGGGTGTCCGAGTCCAGCGCTTGGGCGCTCACCGCCACGCTCGAGAAGGATTCTTCCGGTGACTGGCGCTTCACAGTCTTGCACTTCGTGCCTTTCAAGTGATACCATGAAAAAGCAGACGATAGAACTACTGCGGAAATACGCCGCGAAATACGAGACCGCCGACTTCTTCAGCCGGGACCCCTCGCTCTTCATGCGCAGGCTCGGCAGCCGCGAAAGCGCAGCCAACAGGGAAGCAACCGCGTTCCTGTCTTCATGCCTCAGCTTCGGCTCGATCGACCAGTTCCTTCCGAAGATACAATCCCTGATCGACCTCGCGCACGGCAACGTCCACGCGTGGATCTGCAAGGCGGCGTTCGAGCGGGACATCCCCGACGACCCAAAGCGCCGGTTCTACCGTTTCATCACCTACGCCAACCTCAACGCCTTCCTCCGCGCCTACTCCCGCGTCATCCGCGAGCACGGAACGCTTGGCGGACTCGTCAAGAGCAGGTCCGACGGCACCGCCATCACCGCGGTTCGGACGATATGCGAGGCGTTCGCCGATTCGGGAGCCGCATACCTCGTGCCGAAGAACGCCACGTCCGCATGCAAGCGCGTGTGCCTCTTCCTGCGCTGGATGGCGCGCAGCGGCTCGCCCGTGGACATCGGGCTGTGGTCTGACTTCATCGACCGCCGCACGCTCATCATGCCGCTCGACACGCATGTGCTGGACGAGGCGCGCCGCCTCGGACTTATCTCCGGCAAGCAGACGTCCATGCGCACGGCCATCAAGCTCACCGCCGAGATGGCTAAGGCATTCCCAGACGACCCTCTGAAAGGCGACTTCGCGCTCTTCGGCCACGGGCTAGAGACGGCCAGGATGCGCTCCTCTACGCAGACCTGACTAGTCCCCCTGACGCACAATCTCCACGCGATCCACCCACACGGACTTGATCGCGGAGACGCCGCCGTTCTTCTTGAAGCGGCCCGGTCCCAGCCAGAAGTACTGCCCGTCGCGGGGTTTCCATTTGCACACGTCGTACCACGCATACCCGTCGCCGCATTTCTCCGCCTTCACCGAGATGCTGCCGCGCCCCTTCTTCGCCGGCGTGTCGTACACGCCCGCCCAGAACGCCTCGCCTTTCGCGCCCGGTTCCTTCTCCACCCGCACGCGCACGCGCACCTTGTACGTGACGTCCGGGTCATACGCGACCGACGCGAGGTCGAGCCGCACGCTCCACTCGTAGTGCGTGTTGAAGAGCTTGATCGCCGTGCCGTCGAGCGTGTCGGAATCTTTCGCGTACTCGCCCCGCACGCCCGGCACGGCCAGCTTCAGGCGCGACGCCGGCACCTCCGCGCGGTTGCACGCCGTCGTCGGCACGACCACCGCCGCCATCGCCGCGATCTCCTCGCGGAAAGTCTTCTCCCGCTCGCCGCTCTCCGCGAAGCGGAGGTTGAACGGCTTGCGCGCGGCGAGGAGCCGCTGCGCGGTGGCGCGTCACCCACACGGTGCGCGGACGCGGCAGACGGTACAGGAGCGAGAAGATCGTGGAGAGATACGCCGCCTCCACGTTCCGCGCGCAGATGCGGTCGCCCTTCACCGCCTCGGCGGCGGCGAGCCAGTGTTTCTCCGCGCGCTCGAAGAACGCGGTGGGGATGTTCGTGCTCGTCACGACCTCGTAGATGCCGAGACGCTGCGTCACGGAATCGCGCGGCAGGGAGTAGAGGTCGTCGAACACCTTCCGCGCGTGCGGCGCGGCCGCGCCGTAGTAGCCCTTGAAGAAGCGGTCGAGGAGCGGCGCCATCGGCGCGTCGGGGTTCCACATCCACTTCGCGAGCAGCCAGGCGCGGAGCTCGCCGAAGTCGGCGTGGAGGCCGAGCGAGTCGCCCTGCTCGAACATGTACTTCACGTTGTTCGCGCGGAAGAACTTCAGGTTCCCCTGCAGGGCCATGATGTTGGGGAAGGCGTGCAGGTAGTTGCGGAAGTTCGTGGTGTAGTCCCAGAGGTAGAGCATGTCCGTCTGGCGCGTCCAGCCGCGGATGTCCTCCACGAAGTCGACGTTGCTCTTGAAGGGACTCACGTCGAGCGGCTTGTGGAAGTCGCACTCGATGGAGCAGAGGCACGGCATCACGTTGTGCCGCAGGCGCGTCTTCTTCGGCGGCTTGCGCGAGTACTGGTAGGCGAGCGTCTCGATGATCGCGTCGGGATAGTGCTTCTCCACCTCCTCCGCGACGGCGTTCACGAAGCGCACCACCGTGCCGGCGTGGCTTTCCTCCTCCTCGTCCACCGCCGCGCACGCGGGACACTGGCAGTAGAGGCGGTTGTCGTTCTGGCTCACGCCGTAGATGCCCGCCGTGGGGTCGGCCTTGATCGCCTCCAGCACGTTGGAGGTGACGATCCGCAGCACGTCCGGGTTCGTGAGGCACGGCTGGGTGTAGCCCCACCGCGCAAACTTCTCGCGCAGCTCGCGCTTTCCGTCGCGCATCGCGAAATACTCGGGATGCTCCGCGAAGTACTTCTTCGGCGGCAGGAGGAAGCTGAACGTGTGGCAACTGCCCATGTGCTTCCCGAAACGGCACACCGCGCCGCCGTGCTTCTCCTGCAGGTGGGCGCGCGCGCCGTTCAGGCGCAGACGCGCCGCGAAGTCGCCGTGCGTCGCGTCGAGCCAGCTCGTCATGCGCATCTTGAACGCGGGACGCTGCTCGTCGTCGAGGTCCGCCGGCACCGCGAGGCGGTCCAGCTTCGGCACCACGGTGCGCCACGAGGCGTACCAGCCCACGCCGCCGTACGTCTCCAGCAGCTCGTACACGCCGTACAGGCAGCCGCGCACGCCGCCGCGGATGACGAGGTCGGGCGGACGCGCCGTCAGGCGGAAGCCGTCCGT
>CACWSW010000281.1 GCA_902763655.1 uncultured bacterium | reverse complement strand
ACGGACCACCGCGTGGACCTGACGCTCTACTCGCTTGACCGAATCATCGAGGGCGAGATGGATCCCGTACTCTCCGCCCTTTCGGAGAAGGATCTCTCCGACCGCATCGAATCCGCCCTCAAAGCCTGATCTTGCCCGATGCCGTGCGCGGGAATGGCTCCTTGCGCACTATCACGCGGCGGATTCGCTTGTAGATTGGCAACGTCCTGTTGATGGTGTCTATCTGGTCTCGTACTGTCTTCTCGGGAAGCGTCGAATAGACCTCGGCCGTAAGCAGACGCGATTCACCCTCGCCGCTCACCAGCGCCTCAAGCAGACCCGGTATTCCGGCGAGCAGGTTCTCCAGCTCCTCGGGCGCAACCTTCTTTCCGCTCGAAAGCACGATCGTCCTGTTACGCCGCCCGATCACCTTCACGTACCCGTCCGCATCGATCTCGCCAGTGTCGCCAGTGCGGAACCAGCCATCTTCCATAACCTTGGCCGTAGCGGCAGGATCGTGGTAGTAGCGCCGCATCACGTTCGGCCCACGGATCAGAAGCTCTCCGTCGGCAGACACCTTCGTCTCTACCTCCGGCAGAGGCGAAACGAGTCCGGCCGTTCCCACGCGCGGCGCGTTGTATGGCGCGAGCGAATAGAGCGAACAGGTCTCCGTGAGGCCATAGCCCTCCAGCATGCGTATGCCGAACGACTGGAGGTGCTCGTAGATGCGGCGCGGCAGCGGCGCACCGCCGGTGAGGATCCATTCGATTCCGCCCGGCATCCCGTCTGGCATCGCGGTGCGGTGGTCGAGCTTGTGCGCGAGGATGTCCGCGAGCGCGGGCACGAGGAAGAGGCGCGTCGCGCGAAAGCGCTGCACGGCATCGAATAGGCGCCGAAAGTCAGGGCACACGCCAAGCGCTGCCCCACGCGAGAGCAGGAAATACGTGGATGCGATCCCGAAGATGTGGTGGAGCGGCAACACCATCAGCGAACGGTCGCCCGGCTTCACAGGCAGCACCTCCTTCGCGCTCGCAGGGAACATCGAGAAGCTGCGCAGCGTCAGCTCCACGCCGCGCGGCTTGGCCGTGGTGCCGCTCGTGAAGATTATGGACGCCAGCGCGTCCTCGTCAGGTTCCGCCTCGAACACCGAGGTCACCTCGCCGTTGGCGACTGCGGCCGCGCCGCGCTCCAGCAGATAGTCCACCGCCGCCGAGCCGAAGTTGACGAAGAACACGCCTGGCAGCAGCTTAGCCACCTCGCGCACCTTGTCCTCGTAAAGGACCGAGTGCACCACGAAACGCGCGTCCACGAATGCGAGCCGCTGCGCCATCTCCTGCGCGGAAAGCGTCGGCTCAAGCGGCACGGCCACCACGCCCGACATCAGGCATGCCGCATGAGTGACGATCCACTCGTACGAGTTCTCGCCAATGATGCCCACCCTTGCGCCTTTGCCAACGTGCTTAAGGCCGGCCCACGCGAGCGCGTCGATGTCGCGACCGAACTGCCGCCACGAGATCGGCAGAGAACGGTCACCGGCGGCTATCAGGAACGCAGGCGCGTTCGGTCGCTTGAAGATGTGCTTGCGAAGCTGGCTATGTAAGGTCTCGACCATCCGTCACGTCCTCTCCACCCCGTCAGGCACGCTCTGCACGGCCATGATCAGCTCGTGCGTCTCGCCAGGCTTCAGCTCGTAGCCGACATCGCGCCCCGTCGTGGCCGGCTCGACGCAGACGAACTGCCGCCAACCGTCGACGCCGAACTCGTCCACTCGCCCCGCGCTCTCTTCGCCTGGATTCCACACCACCAGCCGCTTGTTGCCGCGAGAGACGAGCGCAATCGCCCGACGCAGGCCGTTGTCCATGAGCACGGCTTCGCGCTTCGTCACGTCAAAAAGCTTGCTGCCACCCGTCCTCACCGCATAGGCTCCCGTCCAGGTGCGTACGCCCTTCTCCGGCGCGTTCGTCTCGGTGAACTCGCAGCCGTCCACGCCCAGCACCTCCGTCTGGTCGCGGTCCTTCACGCGGAAGTACGGATGGAAACCTTCCGTGACGAAGAACGGCTTGTCGCCCGTGTTTGTCGCCTTGAGCGTGAGCGTGAGCTTCATCGAGACGGACACCTTCAGCTCCAAGCTGAAGTCGTAAGGCCACGCCTCGCGCGTCGCCGCCGAGGACGCGAGCCCCAGCGTGATCTCCGAGATGTCCTCCGAATACTCCGTGCCGATGACCTGCCATGTCGAATAGCGCGCGAGGCCGTGCTTCTTCGAGCCCGGCTCGCCCTGCGCGGCGAACCACGGCCAGCACACCGGAATGCCGCCGTGTATCTCTACTCCCGCCGGATGTTCGTCGTACGGGCGCGGCATGAACAGCACCGGCGGATTGCCAGTGGGACGGTAGGAGACGGTCTGCGCCCCGAAGAGCGCCACCTCAGCCGTCCCGTACTGGTTAGCCAGCACCACAATAGGCACATCGTGCCTCGACGGACGGAAAACGATGCGCTCAGGCGCTCCGTAGCGCCTGTTCAACATCTCGCAGTCAGCGTTATTTGGTGCACCGCTCTTGCCATTCAAGTCCATGTTCGCCTATTCTCCTTTCGGAATAGGCTTATATTTTACCATACTTCCCGCCGTCCCGACAAATCCACCGCGTCCTACTCCGACCAGTATTTCTGACGGCGGGGCTCCGCGACGTTCGGCACAAAGCCCGTAAGCGGCACGGGCGGTAGACCGTACTCGCGCCGCACGTCGTTCAGCTCCTGCCACGCGAACGCCGCGCGCTTGTTGCACGTGTACTGGAAGCGCTGCTTGTACCAGTCGTTCCAGTCGTGGCGCTCCAGGTAGGATCCGCAGAACGGCACGGCGAGGTCGATCCAGCACGCGAGGAGGCGCAGCTCGGCGTCCGTGAGCGCCACGCCGTGGTGCCCCTTCTTGAGCGACAGCCACACACTGCTCCGCGCCGCGCCGAAGGAGTACGGCGGCTTGAACGGCGCGAACCCGAGGCCGTGCGCGAAGTTGATCTTCTCGTTGCACTGGCCCTTGTACGTGAGCGCGAGGTAGGAGGTGGTGTACTTGCGCTTCGACTGGTCGTCGGAGGGCGGCAGTTGGCCGCGTGTCCCGCGGAGGTCCATCGACGGGGGCGGACAGGCGGCCGCGCAGGAGCGCGGCCCTCCCGAGCCGTCGTGACAGGATACGCACTTCGCGTCGAGGATCGGCTGGACGAGACGCGAGAAGCTGAAGCCGTCGTTGCGGTCGGTGTCCACGATCGCCTTCGGACGGTTGAGTCCCATCCAGTTGTCGAGCGAGGCGAGCGGACCGTCCTTCTCCAGAGCCTCGATGAACGGATGCGTCGTGCCGCCCGGCAACCAAGGCTTGAGCCGCTGCGGCGCGCGGCGGAGCGCGAGCGCCTTTGCGTTCTCCACGCCTGCGAGGTGCGGGTGCTCGTGGCAGCCGATGCAGCCGTTCACCTCGCCCGGCTGGAGAGTGGACCAGCTCCGCATCGTCTGGATGCAGCAGCCGTCCTTGTCGATGAGCTGGAAATAGAGCGGCGTGCGCGCCGGCGCACGGAAGCTACACGAGCCGTCCGCCTCCACGTCCGCCTCGCCGAGCACGTGCTTCACGTCGTACGCGCCGTTGCCCACCGCGATGGGCGTGCCGATCTTCCCCTGCGTGGAGTGCCAGCCATACTGCCAGTTCCATCCGATGTGGACGGGACGGTACTCGAGGCCGATCACGCGCAGACGCTTCACGCATCCCTTCGGCGCGCCCGCCATCGCCGCGCCCTCGTAGACGTTCTGCACGTAGTACGTGCCGAAGCCCTCGCGGTAGTCGAGCTTCTTCAAGGTGCGCGGCGGCGGCGCGCGACGCTTCACGGGAATCGGCTGCATGCAGTGCTGTCCCCAGTCGAACGCGAGCAGCTCGCGCCGGCCCGTCTCGTCCATCGCGTACACGCCGAAGCGCGAGGAATATGGCCCGCGGTAGTAGCGGCACCCCTCGGGCATGTACGAAACAAGCAGGCGCCCGTGCCCAAGCGGGAACGGGTACGCCCACTGCGGACCAAACTGCGAGTGCATGTCGAACACGTTGTAGTGGTAGTCATGCGGCTGGCGCGCGGGCTGGACGCCCGGAGCGGCGTTCATCGACGCGCCCGCGAGGTAGTACATGCCGGGGATGTTCGTGGTGGCGGGGCCGCTCGGATTGTCCCACGACGGCGTTCGTGTTCATGCCCCACACGCTCTTCGCGGGGTCGTAGGTGAAGCTCGTGTAGTCGTCGCCGTCCGCGAGACGCGACATCGCGAGCCGCCCCTTCTGTCCCACGTGGTGTCCACAGGAGATCATCATGATGTCGCGCGTGCCGGGGATGCCGCGCGTGTGGATGAGCGAGAACGGGAACTCGCTGTTGTTCGCGAAGAGTCCCGTCTGTTTCGTGCCGTCGGGGTTCATCACATAGAGCTGCTGAAGGCCGGAAGCGGAGCGATCGTTGTATTCCCAGCGCGTGTAGGAGACACGTCCGTCGTCCATCAGCTGTGGGAAGAACGTCTGCACCTGGTCGAAGCCGAGGCGGCGGATGTGCGAGCCGTCGGCGTCGCAGCGGAAGAGGTTAGAGACTGGGAGCGGCCAGCAATCGACCGAGTGGCTGCAGCGCGTGGACTGGAACACGATCGAGCCGTCCGGGAGCCAGCACGGTTCGATGTCGCTGCACGGCATCGGGAAGTCGGCATTCTGTCCCGCCACGTCCGCCGCGCGCACGAGGCCGTCGAAGGTGAGCTGCTTCAGGGCGCGCGTTTCGAGGTCGAGCGTGAAGAGGTGGTAGTTTGAGGTCGTGAGGTTGTCGCGCATGGAGAAGACGAGCGTCTTGCCGTCGAAGTGCAGATTGGGGTCGCGGATGTAGCCGTGGGGCTTCTCGATCAGCACTTCCTGCGAGACGGCGCCGTCCTCGCCGATCGTTGCCAGCACGAGCTGCGAACCGCCCACGGTGTAGTCGGGCACGGATTTCCACTCCTGGTAGGAGGCGTCGGTGAGGTCGTCGGTGGCGTGGAAGATAGAGTTGCCCATCACGATGTGCTTCACGTAGATGAACTGAGTGAAATCCTTGCGGAAGGCAGCGAGAAATTTGCGGCGGCGCGCGGCGCGATCAGCGAGGAAGGCGGGATCGCGACCGCAAGCGGTCGCTTTCAGGACAGACGAGATATCCTCGCCCATCGGATCGGGCTTGGTGGTATCGGGCTCCACGTTCGCGAGGTGCGAGATGTTCGACACTGCGCAGGATTGATAGAGCCAATCGCGCACGAGGCGACTCTGGGGATAGGCGATGGCTCCCTCCTTGTTCGGGAGCGGCAGGTCATCCGGCGGCGTCGCGCCGAAGAACGACATTTCCGCGATCTGCACTGTGGGGAACTTGCCGGAGAACTCGGGGTACGGCGGAGTCTCGAAGATCTTGGGCAGGAGGGGCGTGGCGGCGTGCGTGTAGAAAGAGTAGTAGTTGGGCTTGAAGTCGTAGGTGTCCTCGATCACCATCGTCACGCGGCGACAGGTGGCGGGCTTCCAGATGGCGTAGTTGTCGCGGTAGGTGTTCGCGGGGCGGAACGCAAGGTGTTCGCCGAGCGGCTTGCCGTCGCCGTAGAAGCTCGCGGTCTTGACGCCGCAGTTCACCCAGCAGCGTCCGCTTGTGAGGCGCACGCCGCCGATCTCGCGCGCTTCGCCAAGGTCGAATTCCACGCGGATGGGCTTCTTCTGCCAGCGCCACGCGCACGTGGGGTTGATCTCGCCGTCCGTCAGACGCTCCACGCCCTGCCCCGGCAGCGTTTCGCCGTCAGAGGTGACGTCCGCCAGAAGCGGCGAAAAGGCCGCTTCACAGGACACAACCGCCGCTATCAAAACGTTTTTCACGGGTCACCTCCAACGTGGGGAAGAAGCACGCCGTCTATTATCGCATATCGAGCTGCAAAACGCATTGTACAAATGCGCCAAAAAAGTGTACGTTCACAACGGGTCGTCCGCGCGCGGATAGGGGCCGAGCCCCACGTCCTCCGGCGCGTAGTTGATCGGCCAGCCCTCCGCCGGCTTCTCGCCGAACGTGTCGCGCACCGCCTCCAGCATCCCGAAGCCCAGCTCGCGGTTCGGATAGCCGATGGAGCCTTCGCC
>CACWSW010000280.1 GCA_902763655.1 uncultured bacterium | reverse complement strand
CGAATAGGAGAAAGACATGCATCAAGCAATCCGGGCGGGAAATGCGGAAATCGCCAAAGCGATTTCGCCTATTGACATCTGTTCTCATAGGAGATGCGCGCTTGCCCTGCACCGATTACTTGCCCCCTTGCGGTTATGGTTGGCATTTGATATCATCGCGCCGAGAACAATTGTAGCCAGAGGGGCCTCCGCGCCGCGCAGGCGGTACGCGCCGATGAAAGGAAGCAAAGAAATGAGACAGTTTGCACATTTTGCTGCAATGGGCATCGCGGCGGTCGCGGCGAGCGCGACGCTCGAAGCGTCGGTGTTCGACGACGCGCGGCTGTGGTGGAAGTTCGACAACGGCAGCGCGGACGGCGCGGTCGTGCAGAAAAGCGAGATCCACGACGCGCGGAACCCGTCCGCCGCCGTGCCGACCGCCGTGTACGGCGCGCAGGGCGGTCCGCTCTGGTCGCGGATGGACGTGCGCCTCCCCACCCAGCGCAAGACCGTCAACTGCACCGCGCTCTACGCGCCGTGCGAGACGCGCTACACGACCACGAACCAGTGTTTCCAGGCGAGTCTGGAATTCAGCAACATCCAGGTGGACAGCAAGGACATCACGGTCGTCGCCCGCGTCATGCACGACGGGAACGCCGTGTCGTCGGCCGACTGCGTCCTTTTCAACAACGGCTACAACTGGACCGAGTCCATCAGCCAGGCGTTCGGTTTCATCAAGGCTTCCAGCACGCGCGGACCGGCTACGATCTTTTACCCGTACGCGTTTCTGGCCCGGACCTATCCCGGCGGCAGCGACAGGCGATTGGCGATGTCCGTGGGGCAGTGGTATGACGTGGCCTACAGTCTGCGGCTGGGGGAGGACGGGACGAACTACATAACGTTCGTCGTCTCCGGCGACACGGGGCTGAACCAGCAGACGGTCGCGCTCGCGAGCAACTACGCAAGCGGTCCCGCGAAGACGACGACGCGCCTCCCGGGCATGACGAGGCATACGGGATGGACGAACTACAGCCCGTCCCTTTCGCAGAACACCGGCGACGCGTATAAGCACTTCAGCGGATGGGTGCACCAGCTGGCGGTGTGGGACCGCGCGCTCACGGTAGACGAGATCAAGGAGGCGTTCGGCACGGCGGAACCGTCCGCCGCCGACCCCTACGCCGACGCCGTCCACTGGTGGCGGTTCGACCGCGACATCAACGGCGACGGCATGGTGCAGACGAACGAGGTGCGCGACGTGCGCTTCTGGGGCGGCACGAACGCGAACGCCTACGCCCGCGCGCATCTCGTGCCCACGGCGAAGAACGGGCCGTTCGGCGGGCCGCTGTGGCAGGACGCGGACGTCTACCTGCCGGCGCGCGGCGTGACGGTGCGGAGTCCCTGCATGGACTTCCCCATCGCGACGAACGTCACGGTCAACGCGTCCGGCGAGACGATCTACTCCGCGTGGCACACCTCGCTCGACGTGCCGCGCGCCTCGATCGCCGGCTCCTCCACGGTGATCGCCCGCATCCGTCCGCAGGTACATTATGGCGCGTTGCCGGGCGCGCTTGGCTACTTCTACAACAACGGGCTCGACTGGGGCAACTGGTCGGGATACCAAGTGGGAGTTGCCAGAACTGGCAGCGGAGACTCCGCTACCTCCGGCACCAACCTCACTCTGGGCATCTGCATCGCGCACACGACGTACACTTTCAGCAACCTGACGCTCACGACGAACGCGTGGTACGACGTCGCGTTCATCGTGAACGACGCCGGCAAGGACGCCGATGGGCACGACCTGACGGACTCCGTGACCGCCGTCCTCTGCAGCAAGGCGCACGGCTTCAAGCATCAGACCCAGAACATCTCCACCAACGCCTACAGCACCTACAAAGTCTTCGCCCAGATCCGGTTCGGCAGCGAGGGGGGCTACACTTCGCCGGGGAACTACTACAACGCGACGACGGCTTCGGCTATCAACAACGGCAACGCCACGAAGAGCTTCAACGGGCAGATCCACCAGGTGGCCGTGTGGGACCGGGCGCTCACGGTGGACGAGGTCGCGGCGGCGTTCGGCCACCCGAACAACACGGTGATGGGCGTGGGCATCGCGGACGGCACGGTCGGCGAGTTCGCGGCGGCGGGCGAGGGCAGCCACGACTGGACGCTGAACGAGGCGTGGCACGACCTCGCGGCGTCGGTGGACGCCGCGCACCCGGAACTGACGATCCGCTTCACGCCCGCCGCCAACAACACGGCGCTCGTCCACGGCCTCCACCTGCGCACGGCGGCGGTCGGGACGGGGAGCCAGAAGGCGCGTCTGACGCTGAAGCTGAACGGGAGAAGCCTCGCCGCCGCGACGGAGGTGGGGGCGTACGAGGACCTGTGCTGCATCGTGCCGAAGAACGCGCTGACGACCGGCGAGAACGTGCTGAAGATCGTGTATGGCGGCGGCGCGGCGGCCTCCGTCGCGATCGACAAGGTGGAGATCGGCGGTTCCTGGCAGTTGGGGGCGGACAATGGCAACAACTACGAATTCTCGCAGGAGGGGTCTGGACGCGGCGTGGACTTCTACGTGGGCAACCGGAACATGGCGAACAAGATCCGCTCGGTGACGTCCGGCTACAAAAACGCCTACATCCATTTCTTCATGCCGCCGGAGCTGACGGAACGCGCCTTCAGGTACACCACCCGGATGAGCGACATCTCGGGTTCTGCCACCGCCGACAACTCGTTCCGCATCCTCTTGAACGGCGTCGAGAAGTTCTCGGCGACGCACGGCACTTTCAAGAAGGGCGATATTGTCGCGTTCGACGTGGCGCCCGGGGAACTGCTGGGCGGCTGGAACGACTTGCACTTCCAGTTCACCTCCGGTTCGGGCTACGTGACGTTCGACTACTACCAGCTCGCGATCTCTGACTACAACCCCGCCACGTTCCTGATCGTCCGTTGACGCGCCTCGCGGCGGCATGACTGGCGCTCAGCCCTCCTTGGATTGGCCGATCGTCTGCTGCGGGCCGGCGGCGCCGACGTTCGAGAAGTCCATCTTCGCGAGGTCGACCGTCACGATGCCGAGCGGCTTCATCGTCTTCCACGCGCCGCGCGTGAAGTCGGGGATCTCCACGGGCGCGCCGCGCTTGGCCTGCGACTTCTCCGTGATCTCGCACAGGCAACTCCACGCGGCGAGGTCGTACACGTCCATGTCGAGCGGCAGGCCGTTTTGCAGGCAGTAGACCCAGCGGAGGTCCATGAGGAAGTCCATCCCGCCGTGTCCGCCCGCCTTCTTCGCGAGCTCGCCGGCCTGCTTCCAGAGCGGGTGGCGGTACTTCTCGCGGTACGCGGCGGTGCGCGCGCGGTCGAACCGGTCGTTGAACTCGGGGTCGCGCTTCTCGTGCGGACCCGAGCCGGGCGTGTCCTCCACGTCGATGCGTAGCGGATAGTCCATGAAGACGCCGTGCGTCCCCTGTATCGTGTTGATGCGGCTGTAAGGGTGCGGCACGGGACACGACAGATTGAGCAGGATGACCTTGCCGTTCACGGTGCGGATGAGCGACGAGTTGTAGCCGCCGATCAGATATTTCTTGTACGTCTCGAGGTTCTCGCCGTTCCAGCGCGTGTCGCCCGCGCGGATCAGGTCGCCGATGGAGGTCGTCTCCATGGAGTTGAGGTAGTCGAAGCGGTCGCCCCGGTTGATGTTCATGTACTGGGCCACGGGTCCGAGACCATGCGTGGGATAGTAGTTGCCGCGGTGCTCCTGGTACCACTCCGCGCGGAACTCGCTGAGCTTGAAGCCGCGCGTCTTGCCGCTGTGGAGGTAGCCGGCCTCGCCATAGACGGTCTCGCCCAGCACGCCGAGGCGGCACATGTTGAGCGCCAGCATCTCGTTCTCGCCGTAACAGCAGTTCTCGAGCATCATGCAGTGGCGGCGCGTCGCCTCGCTCGTCTCGACGAGCTCCCAGCAGCTCTCCACGTCCATCGTGGCGGGCACCTCCACGAACGCATGCTTGTCCGCGCGCATCGCGGCGAGCGCCACGGGCGCGTGGAGCTTCCACGGCACGCAGGCGTACACCACGTCCACGCCGTCCCACTGGCAGAGGTCCCTGTACGCCACCGGCCCCAGGAACTCGCGCGCCGGCGGCAGCTTTTTCTGCGCGAGGAATTCGCGGCACCGCTTCATGGCCGCCTCGTCGATGTCGCAGAACGCCGCGATCTCGACGCCCGGCATGAAGGCGAGGCGCTTGAGGGCGTACGTGCCGCGCGAGCCGACGCCGACGACGCCCACCCGCACGCGCGCGAGCGGCGGCGCCGCGAAGTTGCTCATCGCGCCGGCGCCGCCGACCTTCGCGCGCCC
>CACWSW010000279.1 GCA_902763655.1 uncultured bacterium | reverse complement strand
CTCGAACGCCCGCGAAGGGGCCACGTTCCTGCTCGCCTCGCCGTACGGTCCGCTGGAGACGTGGGCGCACCTGCCCGCCGAGACGGCGAAGGAGATCGTGGAGAAGAAAATCAACTTCTACGTGATCGACGCGGCGAAGATCGCGCGCGAGAACGGCATGGGCACGCGCATCAACACCGTCATGCAGGCCGCGTTCTTCCGCATCTCCGGCATCCTGCCGGCGGACGAGGCGGTCGCCTACCTGAAGGCCGCCGCCGAGGAGACGTACGCCTCGAAGGGCGACGCCGTGGTGCGCAAGAACATCGCCTGCATCGAAGCGGCCGCGGACGGCATCCACAAGGTGCCCGTGCCGGACGCCGTAAGCGACCTGCCGCCGCGTCCGCCCACCGTCGACCCCGCCGCGCCGGAGTTCGTGCGCGAGGTGACGGCGAAGATGATCGCGCAGAAGGGCGACGAGCTGCCCGTCTCGAAGATCCCCGTGGACGGCGTATGGCCCGTCGCGACCACGCAGTGGGAGAAGCGCGGCGTGGCGGCGGACGTCCCAGTGTGGAATCCGGCCGCGTGCGTGCAGTGCGGACGCTGCGCGGGGGCCTGTCCCCACGCGGCGCTGCGACTCAAGGCGTTCCATCCGGAGGCGCTCGAGGGCGCACCGGCTGGCTTCCGCAGCGCGGACGCGAAGTCGCCCGCCTACCGCCGCCACGGCGGCAAGTTCACGGTGCAGTGCTCCACGGAGGACTGCACGGGGTGCGGCCTCTGCGTGGCGAACTGTCCGGCGGCCGCACGCGGCGCGCTCGAGATGCAGCCGCACGAGGAGAAGAACCGCGAGCGCGACCTCGCGGCGTGGAATTTCTTCCTCACGATCCCGGAGGCGGACGCCACGAAGCTCGACATGTCGAACTACAACGACGTGCAGCTCAAGAAGCCGCTCTTCGAGTTCTGCGGCGCGTGCGCCGGATGCGGCGAGGCGCCGTACATTCGCCTCCTCACGCAGATCTGCGGCGAGCGCCTCGTGGTGGCGAACGCGACGGGCTGTTCGAGCGTGTACGCCGGCAACCTGCCCACCGCGCCGTACTGCACGCGCGCGGACGGACGCGGCGTCGCGTGGGGCAACTCGCTTTTCGAGGACAACGCCGAATACGGACTCGGCATGCGCGTGACCTGCGACAACCTCGAGGCGCGCGCCCGCGCCGAGGCGGCGAAGCTCATGCTCGACCGCGACGAGCCCGCGGCGGTGCGCGAGGCCGCCGCCCGCGTGAGCGGAATCGACCAGGCCACGCCGCGTGGCGTGGAGGACATGCGCGCCGCGGTGGAGCAGCTCAAGAAATCGCTCGCCGGACGCACCGACGCGCGCGCCGTCTCGATGCTCGCCAACGCCGACTGGCTGATCCGCAAGAGCGTGTGGCTCATCGGCGGCGACGGGTGGGCGTACGACATCGGCTTCGGCGGACTCGACCACGCGCTCGCGAGCGGACGCAACATCAAGGCGCTCGTCCTCGACAGCGAGGTCTACTCCAACACCGGCGGCCAGGCCTCGAAGGCGACGCCGATGGGTGCGGTGGCGAAGTTCGCCGCCGGGGGACGTCCTACGATGAAGAAGAATCTCGGCGGCATCATCCTCACCTACCGCGACGTGTACGTGGCACAGATCTCGCTCGGCGCGAACCCGCAGGCCGCCGCGAAGGCGCTTGCGGAGGCGGATGCCTACGACGGCCCCGCGCTCGTGATTGCCTACTCGCACTGCGTGGCGCACGGCATCGACATGGCGCAGGGCTTCGCCCGGCAGAAGACCGCCGTGGAGACCGGACACTTCCCGCTCTTCCGCTACGACCCCTCGCGCAGCGCGAAGGGCTTCTCCGCGCTCGAGCTCGACTCCAAGCCGCCGTCGAAGTCCTTCGCGGCCACGGCGTCCGAGGAGAACCGCTTCAAGCTCCTCCTCAAGCGCAACCCGGAGCACGCCGTGGAGATGCTCTCGAAGGCCGAAAGCTTCTACCGCAACTACTACGCCCGCCTCGAAGACCTCACCACCTGCAACTGGTGATGGATTGCCGGTTGGACATGAAGGGGATTATCCAGGAATTCCTGAAGGAGAGCGGCTTCGCGCCTACGCGTGAGGATCGCGAGGCTGTGATGCGCGCATTCGAGAGGGAGGCGGATGCGGCGATCGCCGGCGCGCCGTCGTCACTGCGGATGATCGACTCGTGCCTCTCCTTTTCGTCCGTCGTCCCAGCGACCTCCGCGCCGGTCGTCGTCGTGGATGCGGGCGGCACGAACCTGCGCGTGGCCGCCGTCCGGTTTACGGCGGACGGCCCCGTGTTCTCGCACCTGCGCAGGTCGCGGATGCCGGGAGCGGACGGAGTCATCTCGGCGGACGCGTTCCACGCCGCGATCGCGGCGGAGGTGGACGCCGTCCGCGCGCTGGAGCCGGAGGTCGCGGGCATTGGCTACTGCTTTTCCTACGAGTGCCGTTCCCTGCCGGACGGCGACGCTGAGCTCGTCGCCTGGTCGAAGCAGGTCTCGGCGCCGGAGGTGCTCGGTCAACGCGTGGGAGCAGAGCTCGTGCGGCGGCTTGCGGGAGGTCCGCTCCCGGTCGTGGTCCTGAACGACACGGTGGCGACGCTTCTGGCCGGCCTTTCGTGCCAAGGCAAGGAATGCCCTGGGCAGATCGGCTTCATCCTCGGCACGGGCACGAACGTCGCCTGCGTCGAGAAGGGGACTATCCGCAACGCCGAGTCGGGCGAATGCGACAAGATGGCGCGTTCGCCGTGCGACCTCGCCTATGACGCCACCTTGCCGGATACGGGGGCGGCGCCGTTCGAGAAGATGGTTTCGGGCGCGTATCTGGGCGGCGTGGGGCATGAGCTTCTCAAGGCCGCCGCGCACGCGGGACTCATCGGCGGCGCGGGACTTGACGGCGTATCGCTTTCCACGCTCGACCTCGATGCGTTTGGTGCGGGCGACGTCTCGTCGACGCATCCGCTCGTTGCGGCTCTCGCGCCGAAAGACATCCCTGTCGCACGGGAACTCGTCCGCGCGGTCTTCCTGCGCGCTGTCGCGCTCACGGCGGCGCACCTTGCGGCGTTCGTTCGCCGTTCGGCAGAGGCGGGACGTTCGCCCGTGCGCATCACCGCGGACGGCTCGACCTACTGGAAAACGCGCGCCGTGGATTTCGACGGTCTCGTCCGGAAGGAGATCGCCGAACTCGTGCCTGACGTTCCGTTCGAGATCGTCCGCATCGACGAGGCGCCAATGGTCGGCGCGGCCGTCGCGGCGATGCGTTCCAACAGCTGAAGAGGATTCATGCCATGCAACTGGTCAAATCAGAAATGCTCTTTTTCCTATTGCTCGCTGCCGCGGTCGCGTATGGCGAGGAATACATGCGCGTGGATGGTGCGCCGGATGCGCCGCTGCCCGGCGTCGTCGTGCGCACGGACATGTTCGCCGACGCGACGATCTGGAAGAAGCCCGGAATCTACCGCAACGCCCTCGTGTTCACGCAGGAGTGCGGGCGAGTGAGCGTCGTCGGCAAGGTCGTCGCCTCCGGCACCTACGACACCGCCTGGGGACTCGCGATGAAACCGCAGCCGCTGACGGCGAAGGGGCCGTGGTACGCGCTCTCGTTCGGAATCGCGTCGAAGCCGCGCCTGCACAAGACGCGCGGCGGGCCGACCTACTCCAGCGCCGTCGTCTGGTACGACGCCGCCGGAAAGGAAATCGCCCGCGAGCCGATCTCGCTACGCTCGCGCCTGGACGAACGGCGCCGCGCGGTCCACCTGGGCCGCATCCCGGATGCCGCCGCGCGCTTTGCGGTAAACGTCGGGTTCGACTGGCCCAATCTCCTGAAGGGCGATTTCGTGACGCTCGATTCGCTGGACCTGCGCGTCCTCGCGCAGGAGCCGGGCGCGGATTGGGTGAAGATGCCCGACTTCGAGGCGCCGCGCGTGCGGCTCGCGAGCGACTCGCCGTTCACGGATCCCGCCGCCGAGCTGCGCGTGTCGGTGACGGCGCGGCGCCCGCTCGACTGGTCCACGCTCCGCGTGAGCGTGGACGGCGCCGACGTGACGGCGAAGGTCCGCCGCGACGGGAACGTCGTCGCCTATACGCCGTCCGCGCCGTGGACGCCCGGCCTTCACCGGGCGGACGTGAAGATTGCCGATCCCGAGGCGGGCGGCATGTTCCTCGCGAAGAAGACGTTCTTCCGCGGCGAACCGCCGCAGGGCGTGCCGCACGTGACGCTGCGCGACGACGGGCTCACGCTCGTGGACGTCACGCTCGTGGACGGCAAGCCGTTCTTCCCCGTCGGCATCTACGGCGTGATGAAGCGCGAGTACAACGGCTTCGACTTCGACCGCGGCCTCCGGGACCTGGCGGCCGGCGGCTTCAATCTCGTGCACTCCTACACGGCGGGGCGCACGAAGGAGTTCCTCGACGCCGCCCACAGGCACGGACTGAAGACGTGGACGGCGGAGTACAGTCCGGGCAAGGAGTTCGTGGAGACGCTCCGTCACCATCCAGCCCCGATCGCCTGGTATGTGGGCGACGACACTGCCATGCACTTCACGCCCTCGGACATCTACGACCGCGTGGACGCCATCAAGGCCATCGACCCGTATCGCATCACCGTGCAGGCGGACGGGATGGGCAGCACCGAACCCGTCACGAACTACCGGCCCTTCGTGAAGACGACCGACGGCTTCCTCCCCGAGATCTACCCCGTCCGTGGCACGAACGCC
>CACWSW010000278.1 GCA_902763655.1 uncultured bacterium | reverse complement strand
CACGCTCGCGGGCGCGGATTCCTTCGCGAAGATGCAGGCGGCGTCCGCCTCCGGCGTGAAGGTGTCGTTCGATCCGACGGGCGCCGACAAGGAGCACGGACGCACGTTCAAGCTCTCGGCGTCCAACAGCTCCGCGCCGCGCAACGGCGCGTGGGCGCGGGCGCGTCTCGCGTTCGACTTCCCCGGGCTTGACATCGGCGCGAAGCGCACCGTGTTCGGCGCGTGGGTGAAGGGCGATGGCTCGGGCGCGCTCCTCAACCTGCAGCTGACCTCGCCGGGCGAGTACCACGGCGGCACCGCCGAACATTACCTGCGGCTCGACTTCACGGGCTGGAAGCTCGTGAAGTTCCTTCTGCGGGAACGCGACTCGGCGACGTTCTGCCGGTACCATTGGCCGTACGGCGGCTATGCGGCGATCTACCGCAGCAACGTGTCGGTCAACCACATCGCTTCCTTCTCGGCGTACCTGAACGACATTCCGGCGGGCAAGTCGGCGTCGGTCGAGATCGGCGAGGTGTCCGCGTGGGAGATGGCCAAGGCGATCGTGACGGACGCGGCGGTGACCGTGAACGGGGAACGCTTCGCCGTGCCGTTCGCGCTCTCGTCGGGCGAATACGCGGAACTTGAGGATGGCGTGTGGACGAAGTACGCCGAGTCGGGCACTGCGTTGGCGCGCGTCACGACTACAAAGGTCCCCACGCTCGCTCCCGTCCAGAACGCCTGCTCGTTCACGGGAGGGACGCAATTTATTGCGTCCGCCAACCCGGGAGGGACGCGCTCCTGCGCGTCCGAACCTCGTGCGGAGGTGACGTTCTTCGCGCTCGGGAAGACGCGCCCGGCTTTCAAGCCGCTCACGGAGCAGATGCGGAAGTCCTTGTGCGTGGAGGCGCTTGCGCCGTTCGAATATGCGCCGCAGCAGGGGCTTGCGGGGCCTTCCGTCGTGCCGGTGCGTCCAGGCGAGAGGGCGTCGCTCGTGGTGGAAGTGCAGGGACCGGTGGCGAAGCCGACGTTCACCTTCAACCAGACGGCCTACACGTTTGACGAAACACTGGCGACGGACGAATCGCTCGTGTGCCGCGACGGCCGCACGTGGAAGGTCGTGGTGACGGCGACGGGCAAGGCGCGCCGCACGGGCACGCTGTCCGCGCCGCTGCCGACGCTGTCCGGCTCGACGCCCTTCGCCTTCAGCGGCGAAGTCCCCGCCGACAAGTCGTGCGTGGTCGAGATCCTGAAGGAATATTGATCTTCAAGACGCACTATCCGGCTCCTTTGAGCTTCTGGTCGGCACACCTGTCCCGCCATCGCCAGAAGGCCCTTCCGCCGAACCATCAGCCCCGCGTTTCCGCCGTGTCGTGTAAAACAGGTCTGACCTGTTTTACACGACACGCCAGCCGGTGCCACGTTCCGCACGTACAATGGTTCCCTTCTTCACCATTGTACCAAGGAGCTTGTAGACGGAGGACACGGAAACAGAGAGGCTTTTTGACAGCTCCAACGCATCGGCGCTGGGGTTAAGCGTCAGTACGGCCACGACCTCGCGCTCAAGGTCAGAATTCCTCAGCAAGTTCATGCCTGAAGAGAGCCTCGCCTCGCGTAGCCGCAACGCCTCCTGCCGCACCTCTTCCAGGCGCACGGCGGCTTGCTGGAGGTAGGCTTCCGTCGTAAGCGGATCCGCCGGCACGTCATAGCCTGCCTGCCGCCTTCTGACGATCTCCGTCGCGCGACGCAATTTCTCTTTCTCAAGCAGACACGCGAGCAGTCCCTCATGCCGTTCGCGGATTTCACCGACATCGCACTCGTCCCCATAGATAAAGCGCATACCATCCAGCGCGACATCGTCTCCGCGCCGAAACGCGGCATAGCTGCTCCACGCATATCCGTCGAAGGTGTCCGCCACCGCCGCCCGAATCGGATTGAGGTGGATATAGCCAAGGCACTCGGATATCTCGCGAATGCCATTCGGCACGATTCGATCATGGTACGCCGACTCCCACAACGTGCCGCTATGGCCGTTCCGCCGGTTGTACTCCTCGGTAAACCACTGCTTGACGATCTTCATGAACGATCCGACGTCATACATCCGCCGACGCTGCGACGCCAACCATTTCGCGATCCGTCTCTCGCCGTTCTCGCCTGCCTTCCGCCATTCGGCAAACGACCGTTCGGCATCGCCCAAAGCCGCCTTGCCCTTGAGCAGCCCGTATCGGCGCAAGACCTCTGCCTCGTCGACCTCAACCCTTTCGGGCAGATAGACGAGAAGGTGGAAATGGTTCGTCATGACACACCAGCCCAAAAGCGTAAGTCCGCAAAATTCTGCCGCCCTTCGCACGATCTCCAGCAGATCGTTGCGTTCGTCGTCCTTGAGGAAGTAGACGCGATGCGCGATACGGCTTGTAAGGTGGTGAACCGTATCTTCCATCTTGTTTCTCTTGTTCGAATTGGACACCGCGAAACTCCTTTCCGTGCGTAAGTCGATCATATTCTACCAGATTCCCGATCCTGTGTAAAATAGGTCAGACCTGTTTTCTTTGACCGTGGAATATAGGCCCGTGGAATATAGGTCAGACCTGTTTTCCACAACGCAATCTCAGCAACGAGGTTCAACTGTCCCCAGCCCAGAAACAGATAAGTACTGTCGCGGTGAAAGCAAAAACGGAAGGTTGTAGAGAGCAAAAGCGGAAAGGCTTATAGAGGAGGGGGAAGCGGATTCAATGCAGTATTGACAGGGGATGGAGACTATGACACGCCCCCCTAGGGGGGCGGCCGCCGGTGTGGAGGGCAAAAGCGGAATCCTGGCGTATAATGTGCGCCATGAAAATGCAATTATCCAACAGGTTGGGTGTCGCTCACGTTCGCGACACGGTCATGCAGCTGACGGCGGGTACGATCACCTTCGCACAGGCGATGGAATCGCTACAGGTGAAGAAGACCCGTCTTTACGAACTCAAGGCATCGTACCTTGCCGCCCGTGCGGCTGGCAAGGGAGGCGAATGGATGCCCGGGCTTTCCGGCGGCGACCATGCCGGGCCGTGGCCCGAGGACGAGCAGAGGTTCCTCAGGCGCGTCCTCAGCCCGTGCGGCGAGGCGAAGCGGTATTCGTACGCATTCGCCGCCAGCGAGCTTGGCAGGCTGTTCGGTCATTCGGTGGACAGGGGGCAGGTCCGGCACTGGGCGATCGACCACGGCATCAAGATCGCCGTCCCGAAGCCTCGTCCGCCCGCCCATGTCAGGCGCTGGCAGCGCAATGCCGTGGGCGAGCTGTGGCAGCTCGACGCGACGCCCGACCGCTTCCTGGGATCCGGAGGTCCGGTCTACCAGCTCCTTGACATGCTGGACGACTGCAGCCGCGTCCAGGTCGGCTGCAGGCTCTACGAGCGCGAGTGCGTCCGGTCGTATCTCGACCTGTTCTACAGGGCTTTCTCGCGCTACGGGCTGCCGCTTGAGATCTACGTGGACAAGGCGGGGTTCTTCAGGAACGAGAACGGCGAGCTCACCCAGCTCGGCAAGCGGCTGAAGTTCTTCGACATATCCTTCGTGTTCGCGAACTCGCCCGAGTCGAAGGGGAAGATCGAGCGCGTCCACCTCGTGTGGCAGGATCGACTTCCGGCCTACTTCGAGCGCGAGGGGATCGGTGCCGACACGCCGGAGTAATATAACGAGGGGTTTGATACAAGGCGGGAAGAGGCGGAAAGAGGCGGAAAACGCCGAGAAACAAGGGGTTTGGAGAGGGTTTGAACGCGGGCGTTCGGTTTGATACAACAGGACGCGCCAAACGGGGCGATTGACTGAACTTTGATACAAAAAACGCGCTCGGCGAAGGCCGGGCGCGCTGTCGTTTCAAGAGGCCTGAAACTAGATCGCGAGGGGCTGCTGAACCGGCTGGCCCTTCGCCTGGAGCTTGATGTTGATCAAGAGCTTGTCGAAGTCGCCCTCGATCACGCGAGAGGCCACCAGATCGCGCTGGTCGCGGGACTTGAAGTACTTCCGCTGCGCCGCCCGCAACTTCACCGCCTCCGTGTAGAGCTTGTTCATGAGAGTGCGCTTCGCCTCCCACTCCAACCGCTCGACGTTCAGCGTCGACTGCAGCTTGACCTTCGCCTCGACCGCCCCCAGCACGAGCGGGCATTCCTCCTGGCGGTGGCAGAACTTGACTTCCGGCATCACGCTGCCCTCCTCGTCCCTATGAAGGCCGACATGGCCGCAGCCTTCGCCCCACGGAAGCACCACGGACGCCCGGCGGTCGGCAGCGCGGACAGCTCCACGCCCGCCGACTTCGCCAGCTGACGGATCCGCGTGTCCGTCCTTCAGGAACCCGCCGAATATCCACTCCAGCCGTCGCCGGGCGCACCCGCCCCAGTAGGACATCGCGCCCGCGTCGTCCGACAGGATCGCGAAGTGCAGCATGGCGCGCTCGAAGTGCCAGACGTGGTCCATCTGCCGCGTGGATCCCGGAAGCCCGATCATCTCCATCTCGTTCGTCCGCCAATCGTCGAACGGGACGGGAGGACGGACGGCCCGGTAGGCGGAATGCGCCGCCGCGAAGAACTTCTGCCTCTGCGCGATGGTGAGCATGGTCAGTCCTCCTCCGTTCCGATGAGCGGGCGCGCCGTGGCGAACGCCAGGCCGTAGCGCCCGGCGAACCTCGGCTTCTCGGCAAGCCGCAGCGCGATCCGCAGCTGCTTGTTGAGCGTACGCAGGTACCCGCGCGAACGCGCCGCGTCGCGCGCCGGAGTCCGCAGCTCCGCAGCGGCCTCCGGCCACATCGCCGCCACCATCGCGTCCGCCGCTGCATCCAGCCACGGGCCGTCTATCTTCATCGCGTCGGCGAGCGACTGCTTGTAGCCGATCCGCGAGGACATCTGGTCGTTGACCTTCACCTTCTCCAGCACCTCCGGGTTGCCGACAAGCGCCACCGGACAGCCG
>CACWSW010000277.1 GCA_902763655.1 uncultured bacterium | reverse complement strand
GCGGTGAACGAGATGCTGCTGCAGGGCGATGGCGACGGCATCAAGCTCGCGCCCGCAGTGCCTGCGTCCTGGCGCGACTTCTCGTTCCGTCTGCGCGCACCGGGCGGCAAGACGGTGGAGGCGGTGTTCCGCGACGGTACGTGCGTGAGGCGGACGGTGGAGTTTGACATTCGCGACTTCGGTGCGGCCGTCGACGCGAAGCCCGCCGTCAACGCGGCGGCGATCCAGCGGGCGATCGACGGCGCGGAGAAGGCGGGCGGCGGCACGGTGGTGGTGCCCGCGGGCACGTTCACGAGCGGCACGATCTGGCTCAAGCGGAACGTGGAGCTGCATCTCGCCGAGGGGAGCGTGCTGAAGGCCAGCGGCGACCTGGCGGACTACAACGGCGCCGACGCCTACCCCGAGAACTGGGGGTGTCCGCCCGAGTACTGGAACGGCTGCCACTTCATCATCGCCCGCAAGGCCGACGGCGCGTCCATTACGGGCAAGGGGACGATCCACGGCAACGGCGACGCGTTCTACGACGACGAGCCGCGCGCCTACTACAGCTGGATGAAGCCGGGTTCCCACGCCTGGTGGAACGGGATCCGGTGGGCGAAGGACAAGAAGAACCTGCGCCCGGGGCAGTTGATCGTGTTCGTCAAGTGCCGGAACGTCGTCGTGCGCGGCATCACGATCCGGAACTCGCCGTGCTGGTCGCTCTGGTTCTGGGGGTGCGAGCGCGTGCGCGTGAGCGACTACACCGTGCGCAACGGCGAAAACGACGGGAATTCCGACGGCATCGACTTCGACTGTTCGCGGGATGTCGTCTTGGAGCGCGCCGACATCGACACCGGCGACGACGCGGTTGCGATCCGTGCCTCGGCGCGCGCGTTCTCGGCGGACGGGAAGGGGCGTCTCGGCGCGCCGGCGCTTACGGAGGGCGTCCGCATCCGCGACTGCCGCCTGCGCTCCACGTCATCCGTGTTCCGCATCGGCGTGGGCGAGGGCACGATACGCGACGTGTCGGTCGAGAACGTGACATGCGACCGTGGCGGGACGGCCGTGAACATCTCCACGCGCTACGGCGAACCGAAGCGGGCCGGCACGGACATCGAGAAGGTTGTGTTCAGGAACTGCCATTTCACGAATTGCCGTGCGGGCGCTGTCGTGAGGTCCAACGGCGGCGACCATTTGGAGTTCGGCATCCGCGACATCCGGTTTGAGGATTGTTCGTTCGGGGGCCTGAAGCCGTCGGTGGGAAGCGACCGCGGCGTGCGCTATCCCGTGGATCCCAAGCGGGTCGTCTTTGTGCGTACGCCTGAAGTCGAGTAAAACCATTTCTTCTGCCGTTGGCACGAAATCAATCTAAAATCAATTTCGTGCCAAACTCAGCATTGACATTTTTGGCACGAAATGCGATAATCCCGTTTACGCAATTGCTGGGTCTCGGCAAGGCGCGATGAATCTTGGCTGAAATACCTGTCGCACAATGTGAAATCATGAAAAGAAATACGGCCATACGACTCTACGTGCGATCTTTTGTTGCCGTTCTGTTTCTCGGTTCGTTTACGGCTTTTGCAACACCTTGGACAAATTGTTTTAGGGTCGTTGAATATTCGGACTTGCGTCATTTGCAATGCACGGTTGCGGATCTTGAGTGCATTGATTTCTGCCTTGATCGCTGGGAGACGAACCGCTGGGAGGTGATTGACCATAGCAGTGGAGGAATGGTACATACGGCTTCTGTCTTGGAGGGAGATTGGTTGTCGAGGGTAAGGTATCAATCTGGCTATACGACAATCAGAGGGCAGACGCAGCCGTTCCGTTTCGCCTTCAAGTGGGACGGCACGAACATCGGCATACGATGGGTCTATCACGGGTGGATATCCGTTGCAAACGTCGATGGGCAGCTCGTAATCCTTGGATGCGCGATGGACCAGGTGGAGAATGACTTGCGCGTAGGGGATGGCGAACGACCGATTCCCGGCGGCGGACAAGAAGAGCCGGAAATTCCAGACGAAGAATTGACGTTTCGTTGGGATTACTGTCAAGACCGCAGGGGCGTGCGGCTTGTCAATCCGTGCGTTCCGAACGATACGGCCGGGCGGATCGTCATCCCGGCGACAATTAGCGGACTGCCTGTTGTCGAGATTAGTTCTGTCGCCTTTGAGAGGTGCACCAACATTACCGAAGTGGTCATCCCGAGTACGGTGACGAACATCCAAGACGGAGCCTTCTATCGATGCGAAAGTCTGCACACGGTTGAACTGCCCGATTCGCTTGATGCCATTGAAGGCTATGCGTTCGAACGATGCGAGGCATTGGCGCGCGTCGAGGTTCCGATTCGCGCCAATGTGCGGCGAAATGCTTTTTCTGAAAATTGCGAAGTTGTCCGCACCTATCCGTGGGATAACGCCTATAAGAAGATGTCGCAACCGGCGGTGACGCCTGTCGCGACGGAAGATGACGATTGGCGCGTCGTTGATCATGGCGGCAGCCTTGAACTGCAAGGTCTTTCAGATCAAATTGCAGGCGTGGTTGCGATCCCGGAATCTCTCGGGGGCAAACCAGTCACTGCGATAGGAGAAGAAGCCTTTTATGCAAATGGTCAGATTTCAGGTCTCATCATACCTCCATCGATTTCCAATATTGGATACAAAGCAATAATCGGCTGCCAGAATTTATTATGTTTGACGATTCCGTGTTCGGTTACAAATATTGAGTATGGGGGTGTTTCGCACAACGAGAATCTGGGAGATCTTGTCATCGAGGCGAATTTGAGAAAAATCGAGGAGTGGACGTTCAATGACCAGAGGAGTCTTACGAATCTTGTTCTCAAGGGGACAATCGGGACGATTTGCGGCTGGTCCTTTGTGGATTGTGAGAACTTGAAGCAAGTCGTTATCTTCCCCGGGGTTGGCAAGATCGAGAGTGGCGCATTCATTGGGGTGCCGTCATTGAAATCGGTCGTTGTTCCTTGCACAACGATTATCGAAGAAGGTGCTTTCCCTAGAGGATGCGAGATCGTGCGCATGGGACCACAACTGCAGTTCTATGACAAAGCTGACGCGTTCAGGTATGAGGATTGCTGGCTGGCCGCGTTGTTGGGGACGAAAGCGTGGAATGGAGTAGGGACGATACGCGCGATGGTCGAGGGCGGGACCGGCAGTGGCGATGACGAAGACCTTGTTCGCATCTGTAACGTGCTGGGCGTCGGCCCGGCACGTACGGTTCGTCAGAGGAATGGCACGCTCGATGCCTATTTCGCGATGCCGACGATCCGGATGGAGTCGTTTGACGTCCGCACGTGGACCATGGTGGCGCGTGTCGTGCCGCCGGAAGGTGCGCAAATCGTCCATGCGCCGGATATCGCACCAGTTGATTCGGACGATGCCATCTCCATTGACGCCGCGTACGAGCTGAAGGATTTTTCCGGCGGCCGATCCTGTTTCTATGTGCCGGGGAAGGACGACATCACGGTCACGGCCGAGGATTACCTGAATGATGGACGAATCGTCTTTACCTTTGACGACTACTTCGTAGGAAAGGATTATCACTTCTACCGACTTCACGTAAGGCCGAAGAAATGGTGGAGCAGGAGATAGTTCGGGGAGTAGGAGCCGAAAGTATGATGAGATGTTCTTTTCTGTATTTTGCGACAGTCTTGTTTGCGTCGCACGTGGCATTCGCCGCGCTGTCGCTGGAGCAGGGCTTCGCCGACCCGCCGAAGGCGAACCGGCCGCAGGTGTGGTGGTGGTTCGACGCGACGGCGCCGAACGCGGCGATCACGCGCGACCTGGAGGGGCTGAAGCGCGTGGGCATCAGCGGGTTCCACATCTACGGCGGCAGCGTGACGGGGAAGGGATGGCTGCCGCGCGCGAAGTGGGCGCTGCACGAGGCGAACCGATTGGGTCTGGACGGCATCGTGATGATCGGCGCGGCGGGCTGCGGGCACCGCGAGACGGACCCGCGCCACGCGCAGAAGGATCTGGTGTTCACGGAGGCGCGTATGGAGAGCCGCCGTCCCGGCGGCGATATGCGTGGAGCCGTCACGCTTCCCAAGAAGGGCGTGAAGGAGACGCCGAAGAACGCGGACGGGTCGCCGAAATACTACTGGGACATCGCCGTGCTGGCCGTGCCGGACACGACGAACGACGTGCCGCTCGCGGAGGTGCGCGACGTCTCGCGCTACCTCAACCGCGAGACGGGCGTGTTCGAATGGCCGGACGCGCCCGAGGGGAAGTGGCGCATCTTTCGCGTGGGCTACGTGCCGAAGGTGTTCGGCTGGATGGGGTGCTACATCGACCACATGAGCAAGGAAGCGTTCGACGCGCATTGGGCGCGCGTGATGACGCCGCTTCTCGCGGCGCT
>CACWSW010000276.1 GCA_902763655.1 uncultured bacterium | reverse complement strand
GCGATGCGGCCGGCGTCCTTGGTCGCCTGGCGCTGCGCGTCGTTGAAGTACGCAGGCACGGTGATGACCGCCTCGGTGATCTTCTCGCCGAGGAACGCCTCAGCGTCCGTCTTCAGCTTCTGCAGGATCATCGCGCTGATCTCCTGCGGGCTGTACGTCTTGTCGCCCACCTTCACCGCCGCGTCGCCGTTCGCGGCCGGAACGACCTCGTACGGAACCATCTTGCGCTCCGCCTCCATCTCGTCGTAGCGGCGGCCCATGAAACGCTTGATCGAATAGATCGTGCTCTTCGGGTTCGTGACGGCCTGGCGCTTCGCCGCCTGGCCAACGAGCCGCTCCCCCGTCTTCGTGAACGCCACGATCGACGGCGTGGTGCGGGCGCCTTCCGCGTTCGGTATCACGACCGCCTCGCCACCCTCCATAACAGCCATGCAGCTGTTCGTGGTGCCCAAGTCAATTCCTAGTACTTTTGCCATTTTCTTCTTCTCGCTTTCCGTCCAGCACCTTCTGCGTGCCAGACGAGAAAAAGAAAGCAGAGGACATGCCATACGGCAAAAACGCCCACATGCCGCCTGCTAATCAACATATTCTCTCGTAAAACTAGCAAATCACAAGTTTTCGCCCATGACACACCTGAGCCACGGCCTTCTTCACCTGTGCCAGCGTGGCACACTTGTGTGCCGTAACTAGCGGAAGATGATGCATGTCCCGCCGCGCGCGACGCTGGCGTAGACGACGCCGTCGCGCACGGTCGCAGTACCCGCGTAGCCGCGCGGCACGGCCGCGCCGTTGAGGGTCACGTTCCACTTCGCGCCCGCGAGCGCGTTCGCGGTCACAACCGGTACGCGCACGCCGTTGAGGGCATCGAGGTCCCCCGTGTACGGCACGTCGAGCGTCACCACGCCGTCGGCGGGCAGCGTCGCCGCCGTCAGCGTGAGCGGACGCGTCTGGCCCGGCGCGGCCGTGAAGCCGCCGCCCGCCTCGATCGTGGCGCGCGCCACCGTGCCCGTGCCGCCCAGATGCGCCCCCGCCTGCACGAAGATGTTCGTGGAGTTGAACGTGGCCGCGTCCACGAGCAGCGTGCCGCCGTTCACGCGCGTCGCCTCGGCGTAGTACTTGCTGGGGATGGAGCCGTTGTTCAGCCGCAGCGTGCCGGGGCCGGTCTTCAGCAGACCCGTGCGGAAGTTCGTCTTGGAGTAGAGCGTGTTGCCGTACTCGGCCCTTCCGTTCCAGCGGTCGGGGAACTTCAGCACCACGCCAATGGTCACGTCTGGGTTCGCATCGCCGGTGATGTCCTCCACGCAGAACTCGGTCTTGCCGTGCTGCTCGGTGTAGTTGCCGTTCGGCACCTGATAGGAATCGGACTGCCAGCCGAGCGAGAAGTAGCAGACGCCGCCGACGTCCTGGAGGTCGTAGGGACGTGTGCCGTCGAAATGGACGCGCTGCGCGAAGATGTACGTGCCCCACGGATGGGCGGCGGCGATGTCGCCGCCTTGGCCGGTGTTGGCGCCGCTGTAGTTGAACGTCGCATCGTAGAGATCGAGAGCCGGAAACGCGGTACAGGAGGTTGCTATCGTGCGGATCGTGCCGTTGGTGACGGCGAACAGCGACCGGTTGACGGTGTTCGCCTGCCCGAAGGTGTCATTCGACGTGATCCAGAGCGTGCCGCCGTTGAGGACGAGCGCCACGCGGTTGGGGTCGCGCAGGTCGCCGAGGTACGTGTTGGTGGGGCACTCGAAGTTGGCCTCGGAGCTGCCCATGCCGCCGCCCATCTTCAACGTGCCCTCGACCACCTCGATGCGGCCCGTGGTGGTGCTGAGCTTGCTGTTGAGCTGGAGGATGCCCGGGCCCGTCTTGCGCATGTTGAGCGGCAGGCCCTTGAGGTTGTAGTTGTATCCATTGACGAGGCGCTTGCCGTCTGCATCGGTGTATTTGTACCACGGCGGCGCGTCTTCCAGGCGCGCGTTGATCGTCACGTCGGTCACTTCATCGGCCGCTCCCTTGCCGGAGATTTCCGCCACGTAGCAGTCTGAGGGTTTCCCGTCGAACGTGCCGAAGAAGAGTCGCGCATGGTTTCCGTTGCTGTCGGCGCCGTTCGCAAGGGTATAGACGTTCGTGCCGAGGAACTCGACGCCGCCGTTGAAGCCGAGCGTCGGCCAGACGACGGGCACGTGGTTGGTCTCCGTACCGTCCGCGCTCACGGCGTAATAGGGGGTCTGGACGGCGTAGCCCGCATACGTCAGCTTCGCGTTCTCCAGGATCAGCTTGCCGAGACCGTTGACAACGCCAGTGTTCTGCGCGAGCGTGCCGCCGTTCACGCGCAGCGTGATGGCGTTGGTGGAGTAGAACTGCCCCTGCAGGTCGCTCGCGGCGAGCTGGAGCGTCGCGCCGGGGTGGACGGTGAAGGTGTGCGGTACGCCGGAGAGGCCGAACGCGGAGGTATGGCTCGCGCTAAACACCGCACTACCGTACGTCATCCTCAGCGTTCCATTTTCAACGTCGACGTCGCCGACGTAGTCGGAGAGCTGGAATCCGACCTGCCAGTCGCGTCCACCCAGCTCCAGCGTCCCCGCGCCTGTCTTGCGGAAACCGGACGGGTATCCCGGATCGGCGCCGTTCGCCGTCGCGCGGAAGACCGGCATCTTGATGAACGCGTCGACGTTGGCGTTGCCGGTGATGTCGGGCACGTCGATCGTCGCCTGCGCGAACTTGCCGAGAAGCAGGCCGACATTCTGCTGATTGGCTACCGAGAGGTCGGCGTCTGCGACAAACGTCATGGGGCTGGTGCCGGAGAAGTAGAGGTTCTCGGCGGCGATCGAACCCCAGTGCGTCCCCGTGACGAGGCCGTAGTGGAAGTTCACGACCGAGTCGTGCAGGTACAGGTCGCCGACGTTGAACGGGAAGTCGGGCGGCAGGTCGAGCGTCGAGTTGTAGAGCTTGAGCGCGGCTTGGGGCCGCGTCGAGCTGCGCCCGCTGCCGACGAACGGGTTCTTCCCCGTCACGCGGAGCGTGGCGTTCGAGACGGTCACCGTGCGCGCCACGCGCGGGTTGCCGAGCGCGCCGGACGTGATGTTGGCGGTGTCCTTGTCCCCGGTCAGGACGGTCGTGCCGCCCGCGAGCAGCACGTCGCCCGTGAAGGAGTGGTTCACGCCGGAGATCGTGAGCGTGCCCTCGCCGCTCTTGACGAAGGTGCCCGTGCCCGCGATGCCGCCCTCGCCCGCGAGCGTGTAGCCCTGCGTGTGGAAGAAGGTGACCGAGGCGGGCGTCACCGCCGTGCCGTTGGGGATCGTGACGGCGAAGGACGCGGCGGAGTCGTTGAAGGTCGCGTCGCTTCCGTCCGTCCACGCCTGGCCGGGCGTGCCGTCCACCGTCCAGTTGGCGTCCGTGCCGTTCCAGTTGCCGCTGGCCGAGCCTTTCCAGAACGTGCCCGACGTGGAGTTGAGGAGGTCGAGCGCGTCGGAGCCGGCGAGCAGCGTCTCGTCCGCGGCCGGCGCGCACGGCACGCAACCGCCGCCGACCTGGAAGTCGGTGTTTTCCGCGGCCGACCAGAAAACCGTGCCGGAGACCGTGTCGTACAGGCCCGCGCGTCCGTTGCTCTCGCACGGCAGGTAGTTGCGGGCAAGCGCGTTCTCATTGGAGATCACGCCGCCGTAGATCAGGCCGCCCTCGGCGAAAAGGTGTACCTGGGGCGTGCCGCCGGCGAACGTGCGCCGGGCGAAGAGCGTGATCGCGCCGGCCGCCGTCGCCGTGCGGGTCGATTTGGCGTGGGACAGTGTCGTCACGGCATGTGAGATAGAGTTCGAAACGAGATGGAGGCCGGTCGCGGCGTCAAGCGACATCGTCAGGCGCACGGGCGAGGCGGCCCAGCCGGTCGCGCTCCAGTCGCCTTTGCCGTTACAGCAGGCGCTGGCCCAATTGCCGCCGCCGTTGATGTAGGTGTCGAAGGAAAAGAGCGACGTGCCGTCGTCCGAGGCGACGCCGAAGATGCGCTGCTGCTTCGTCGACACGTTGTCGAACTGGAAGTCCAGCGAGACGAAGGTGGTCGGGCCCGCGTTGATGCCCGTGTCGACGTACTGCGTCCCCGTCTGGCGGATCGCCTCGATCAGCGTGTCGAACGGATAGGTCGACTCGACGAGGAACACGCGGCAAATGCTGTAGCCGCGCCCCGTCAACGAGGGCAGGAGCGAGAAGGTGGCGGACGTCGCGTCCGCCGCCACGCGGCCGACGCGCTGGTACGCCGCCCAGCCCGCGAGCGTCGCGCCCCGGTCTTGCACGTCGTACGCCACGTAGAGCGCGTGGTCGTCGCCGGACTCGCCGGCCTCGAACGTGACGCTGACCGTCGTCTCCGCGCCTTCCTGCGTGAAGCTCGCGCCCGTGATCGAACGCGCG
>CACWSW010000275.1 GCA_902763655.1 uncultured bacterium | reverse complement strand
ACATGAAAGCACAACTTGTAAACTTCTCTGTCGCCGTGCTTGCCGGCATGGCGCTCGCATCAACCGCGCAAGCCGAGGTCGTGTCGTTCAAGGACGCGGCCAAGATCAAGAGCTGGGACGCCTGGGGCGACGCCGGAAAGACGCCGACCACCTGGACGTTCAAGGAGAAGCGGTGCGTGACGCTCGAGAAGATCCGCAAGATGTCGAGCGACCTCGAGCCGGCGGGCCAGCTCGAGACGCGTCCCGCGAAGGCCATCCGCTCGAACATGTGGTCAGTGGGCTGCGAGACGATGGACCGCGACTACGCCGACTGGGACCAGTACAAGTTCCTCCTCGGCGACCTCGGCGCCACGCGCGGGCGCCTCTTCAGCGGGTGGGCGAAGACCGAGCAGGAGAAGGGCAAGTACGACTTCACCTGGCTCGACCCGCAGGTGCGCGAGATGGCCGCGATGGGCGTGAAGCCCTGGATCTGCATCTCCTACGGCAACCCAGTGTGGGGCAGCGACTTCCGTCTCGGCATGAAGGTGCGCCAGATCACGGACAACCCGGAGGCGTTCGCCGCCTGGATCCGGTACGTGAAGGCGCTCGTGGCGCGCTACAAGGACGTGGTGACCGAGTGGGAGATCTGGAACGAGCCGTTCGGCCAGCGCGACGAGTACGCGCTGATGGTCTACGAGACCGCGAAGGCCGTGAAGGAAGTGCAGCCCAACGCGACCTGCCTCGTGACCGCGATTCGCTGGAACAAGGATCCCGCGAAGAACGACTACGTGACCGTGCTCGAGAAGCTCAAGAAGGAGAACGCCCTCGGCCTCGTCAAGTGGTGGATCTACCACCCGTACACGCCCGTGCCGGAGTCCTGCTACTCGTGGGCGCTGGAGCTGCGCCAGCTCGTGAAGTCGTATTCGCCCGACTACGACATCCTGCAGGGCGAGACGGGATGCCCGTCGCAGCTCGAGTTCGCGCACGCGATGCACTCCATCGAGTGGACCGAGTACGCGCAGGCGAAATGGGACCTCCGCCGCGCGATCGGCGACTACGTGCGCAACATCCCGTCGAGCTGCTTCACCTTCATCGATCTCCAATACACGTTCATGCTGCAGAGCTTCGGCCTCGTGCGCTCGAACACGCTCAAGCAGCCCGTCTACCGCCGCCCGAGCTTCTTCGCGATGCAGAACGTGTACTCCTACTTCGACGAGGACGTGCACCCGATCTCCGTCGAGACGCGCACCGTGAACGGCAAGGAGATGACGGTCGCGAAGTTCGAGCGGCACTCGCGCCCCGTGTGGGCCGTGTGGTTCTCGGGCGAGCGCCCGAACGACAAGCTTGAATACGAGTGCGCCAACCTCGAGTTCCTCGGCAAGCTGAAGGACTACGTGTGGGTGGACCTCATGCGCGGGAAGATCGGCAAGCTTCCGTCCCTGCGCCACGTGCCCGTGTGGGACTCCCCCGTGCTGATCGCACCGAACAACCAGGTGCCGCGCCGCACCGTGTGGCAGGCGATGAAGCCGGCGGAGATCGTGGACGCGCTCTACCGTCCGAACCAGGGCCTCTTCCCCGGCGGCAACGGCGCGCCGCGCAAGATGGACGTCTCGAACGAGCCCTGGACGAAGATGGCGACGAAGGACTTCCTGCCCTGCTTCGACAAGTACGGCCAGTTCAAGTACCGCGAGTGGCCGGGCAAGACGCACTCCGACGCCGAGCTGAAGGCCGTGGCCGCCGAGGAGGAGAAGGATCTCGCCGCGCATCCCGGCCCGGCGGACTGGAACAAGTACGGCGGCTGGGCAGCGGGTCCGCAGCTGAAGGCCACCGGGCGCTTCCGCACCGAGAAGCGCAACGGCAAGTGGTGGCTCGTCGACCCGGAGGGGCGCCTCTTCTGGAGCTGGGGCGCGGTGCGCGTGACGCCGTCCTCCGCGATGACCCCGCTCAACGGCAACCCGCGCACGCCGCGTTGCGGCGGCGACCTGCCGCCGCGCGACTGCCTCTTCGAGGGCCTGCCGAAGAAGGACGAGCCGCTCGCCGCGTACTACGAGACATGCGACGACCTGCTCAAGCGCTTCTACCTCCTGCGCAACGAGACGCGCTGGTTCGACTTCTCGTCCGCCAACCTCCACCGCAAGTACGGCGCCGACTGGTTCGCGAAGTACTCCGACTCCTGCCACCGCCGCCTCCGCAGCTGGGGCGCGAACACGATCGCCAACTCGAGCGACCTGCGCATCTGCCTGCAGGACCGCACGCCCTACGCCGAGCGCGTGGAGGTGGACTCGCGCACGATCGCGGCGAGCTGGGGCTCCTGGTTCAAGTTCCGCGACCCGTTCGACCCGTCCTTCACCACGGCCTGCACCGCCGCGCTCGCCGCGCACGGACGCGAGGCGCACGACCCCTGGTGCATCGGCTTCTTCATCGACAACGAGATCCAGTGGGGGTCGAAGGAGACGGACCTCGCGCAGTGGACGCTGTGGAGCCCGGACGACCAGCCCGCGAAGGTCGAGTTCGTGAAGCGCCTCGCCGCGAAGGGCATCGACCCGAAGAAGGACGTCGTGCCCGAGGATGAGCTGAAGGCGTTCACGCGCGTGCTCGCCGAGGAGTACTTCAAGCGCACGCGTGAGACGCTGAAGGCGTTCGACCCCGGCCTCCTCTACCTTGGCTGCCGCTTCGCCGGCTCGGCGCGCCCGTGGGCCGTCGCCGCCTGCGCGAAGTACTGCGACGTGGTGAGCTACAACATCTACAGCGAGGACATCTCCGCCTGGCGCCTCCCGCAGAACCTCGACGCGCCCGTGATGATCGGCGAGTTCCACTTCGGCGCGCACGACCGCGGCCTCTTCGGCGCGTCGCTCATCAACAAGGGCACGCAGGAAGGGCGCGCGGCCGCGCTGAAGCGGTACGTCGAGAGCGCGCTCGCGAACCCGCAGGTCGTCGGCGTGCACTGGCACCAGTTCTCCGACCAGGCCACGTCCGGCCGTTTCGACGGCGAGTACTTTCAGGTGGGCTGGACGGACATCTGCGACAAACCCTATCCCGAGACGATAGCCGCGCTACGTGAGGTCGGATACGCCCTCTATCCGACCCGTTTCGGCAAATAGCAGCCGGAATCCTGGCCAAGCCATGACCGTCTGGATCGTCAACCCGTTCGACAACCTTCCGTCTGAGGGTTACCGTCCCCAGAGGTACTGGCTCATGGCCCGCGCATTCGCTCAGGCGGGGCACAGGACGACATACTGGACAAGCGACTTCTCCCATGCCCACAAGGCTCCACGCAAGCTTGACGGCATAGACGACTTGGCGGACGCATGCGGTTTCAGGATGAAGTTCGTGCCTACGAGGCCATATCCCACCAACATCTGCCTGCGCCGGATCCTAAGCCATAGGGCATTCGCGCGCACATGGCGACGGCTCGCGGAGGCGGAGTCCGAACGGCCGGACGTGGTGATAGCCTCCCTGCCGCCGTTGTCCTCGTGCGCGGCGGCGCTTGAATTCTGCCGCCGCGCGGGAGCGCGGTTCGTAGTGGACGTGCAGGACGCCTGGCCAGAGACGTTCTACCGGGTGGCTCCCGCTTGGATGTTTGCGCCCTTCCGCGCCACTGCACGCCGCATCTACCGTTCGGCCGATGCGGTAACCGCAGTCGCCGCCCGCTACATCGAGCTCGCGAAATCCTATGGGGCAACCGCGCCATCTCACCTCTGCCATCTCGGCATCTGTCTAGATGCGGTGAAAGGTGAAAGACGAAAGGTGAAAGGTGAAAAACTCCCCGCATCACCCTTCACCTTTCACCATTCACCTTTCACCCTTCACCTTTCACCACAAAAACACCCTTCACCGTTCACCTTAATCTATCTTGGCGCTATGGGGGCGTCCTATGACCTTGAGACGGTCATCGGCGCGGTCAAAGAGATGGAAGATGTGGAGCTGGATATTGCCGGGAGCGGGCCGAAGGAGCAGTCGCTCCGCGCGCGCGCAGCAGACTGCAGTCGAATCCGTTTTTACGGATATCTTGCCGAGAACAACCTGAAGATACTCCTGTCGAAGGCCGATGCCGGCGTAATTCCGATGTTTCCGGACTCGTGCGTCGGCGTGCCCAACAAGCTGGCGGACTATGCTGCCGCAGGCCTCCGGGTGGTAAATTCGCTGCCGGGCGAGACTGCGGACATAGTTGCGCGGTTCTCGGCAGGCGTGTTTTACGATGCTGGGAGCGTGGAGTCGTTCAAGGCCGCAGTGCGCGATCTGCAAAAAAAAGAAGCGTCTGGCTTCCTGCCAGACGCTTTCCGCGACTTCTTCGATGCTCGTCGCCTCTATGCCGACTATGTCCGCTTCGTGCAGACGTTGTAGAAAATAAAAAAAGCCGGCGGCGTCCTACTCTCGCGCGGGCGGGTCCCGCACTACCCTCGGCGAAGAGGCGCTTGACTTCCGTGTTCGGGATGGGAACGGGTATTGC
>CACWSW010000274.1 GCA_902763655.1 uncultured bacterium | reverse complement strand
CGCGGACAAGGCGATCGCGCTCGCCGAGGAGGCGGTAAAGCTTACGGGCTGGAAGGATAGCGCATACGTCATGGGGCTGGCGGACGTGTACATCGCCGCCGGACGCACGATACTTGGATTGGGATTGAAGAAGAAAATGAGGACAATGAGGTTCGAGAGATGAGAAAGATGACTGCAATCGCGTCCGCGCTGCTGCTGGCGGGATGCTTCACGGTTAGCCAGACCGAGATGCCGGTCTCGCAGATGACGCGCGCGCCGGAAGGCCGCGACATCAAGGTTTCGCTGAGCGGCTTCGCGGCGATACTGACGGAATACATCCCGGTCTACGGCTACGAGACCGTCTATGTGGATCGCGGCTGGCATGGTCACGGGCCGCGGCGGCGTGGCGGCTGGTATGGCGGACACTACGAGACGGCGACGACCGAGACGCTGATTCCGCAGACGCGTTCGAACGAGGCGTACCGAATGCGGGCGCAGGCTACGCTCGAGGAGAACGGATTCCTGCTGCGCTCCTCGCCGGCCGACTACACGGTTGACGTGACGTTCGAGGGTCCGTTCGTCTCCTCCTCCGAGACGGCCGCCGAGTTCGCGTGGATGTTCTGCTCGTTGCTGACGACGGAGTATTCCGTCCAGAACTGGACCGCCAAGCTGAAGATCTACGACAGCAAGACCGGGCACGTGCTTTTCCACGAGGACTATAGCCAGAAGTACGAGGATCTGGTGTTCTCGCCGCTCTTCTTCGTGGGGCTCTCAGGCTACACGGAGAACACGTTCACATACATGCAGAACTGGTGCCTTACGGCCCTCACGGACCGTGCGATGGCATCCGCAACCGCATTCCTTGCTCAACGCGCTCCATGATTGCCGATGGCCGCGTTCCCGCCAGGTCTCTCTAGGAATCCTTGTCGGGGCGGCTGTTGCTTGGTATAATTTCCCCGATGAAGAAATTAGAAACGGTTAGGCTGTTCCTTGCAAGCGGCTTCTTCCTGGGACTGGCGCCGATCGTGCCGGGGTCTTTCGGCGCGCTGCCGGGGCTGGCCCTGATCCTTGTGGCCGTCGGCCTGGGATGGGGCTCGCTCGCCGTGCGCGTATGGTGCCTCGCGTGCGCTGTCGCCTTTTCGGCCATACACTACTGGCTGACGCCGTGGGCGCAGAAGCGGTGGAACGATTTCGACCCTAGGCACTTCGTGCTGGACGAGGTGGTAGGGGCGCTATGCGTGCCGCTCTTCTGGTACCTGCCGCCGAATCCTCCGCTGCCGGTGTGGCAGCTCGCCATCGCCGGCTTCCTGCTCTTCCGCATCCTCGACGCGATCAAGCTTCCCGGCGCGCGCTACATCGACCGCAACATCCACACCGCCTCCGGTGTCCTCTTCGACGACGTAGTCTCCGCCGCCTACACGGCCGCGATCGTTTCCGCCTGCGCCTGGTTCTTGCCTGTCGCCAACCCCGATCCGCTGGCCTCTGGCCACAAGCCACAAACCACCACCTACCGCCGCGCCCTCGAGCGCGTGGCGTCGATGGATCCGCTGCAGGCGGCGTCCGTGCCGGACTCGAAGGCGATTTCGCTCGTCTACGAGCCGCTCCTTGAGGTGGAGTACGGCACGCGTCCGTACAGGCTCAAGCCGTGCCTGTGCGACCTGCCGAAGGTGTCGGAGGACATGCTCGTCTACACGTACAGCATCCGCGAGGGGACGCGCTTCCAGGACGATCCGTGCTTCCCGGACGGGAAGGGGCGCCACGTGACGGCGGAGGACGTGAAGTACTCGCTCGCGCGGCTTGCGGACAAGTCCAACGCCTCCAGCGGCATGTGGACCATGGATCCCGTCGCGAAGGTGGATGCGGTGGACGCGCGCACCGTGCGCATCACGCTCAAGAAGCCGCTGCACGTCTTCCCGTGGCTCACGGCGATGGCGTACTGGGCGGCGGTTCCGCGCGAGGCGGTGGAGAAGTACGGAGCGAAGTTCAACGAGCACGCGGTCGGCACCGGTCCGTACCGTCTGGCAGAATGGTGGCGCAACCACCGGATGGTGTTCGAGCGCGACGCCTCGTGGCCCTGGTGGAAGGAAATCCCCACCAAGCCGTTCGACACGCTGGAGTTCCTTGTGGTGGACGACGCGTCGACTCAGTGGCTGATGTTCCTTTCCGGCGAGCTCGACTTCCTTGGCGAGGTGTCTCGCGACAACTGGGACGCCATCGTGGAGCCCGACGGCACGCTCTCGGCCGATCTCGAGGCGAAGGGCATGAAGCTGTTCGGGACGCCGATCATGCAGGTGTCCTACATCGGCATAAACATGCGCGACCCGCTCCTGGGAAAGAACAAGAAGCTCCGGCAGGCGCTCAACTGCGCGTTCGACTTCCCTGTGTGGCGGCGGTTCATGAACAACCGCGTGGACCCGTGCGACGGCCCTGTGCCGCCCGGCGTGAACGGCCGCCTGGAGACGCCGTTCCCGTACGCGTTCGACATCGAGAAGGCGAAGCGGCTGATGGTCGAGGCGGGATTCCCGAACGGCATAGACCCGAAGACCGGAAAGAGGGTGGCCATCCAGCTCACCATCGGCCATGCGACGCAGAGCGCGCGCGAGCAGGCGGAGCTGCTGCAGAGCTTCTACGAGAAGATCGGCGTCAGGCTCGAGCCGCAGTTCATGACATGGGCCGCGTACCTGAAGGCCGTCAACGACGGGCAAGCCTCGCTCTTCCTGCTGGGCTGGGTGGGCGACTATCCGGACGCGGAGAACTTCCTCCAGCTCTTCCATTCCAAGAACGTCTCGCCGGGCGCGAACCACAGCAACTACGTCAATCTCGAGTTCGACCGCCTGTACGACGCAGCGATGGCGGCGAAGACGCCCGCCGAGCGCGACGAGCTGTGGAGGAAGGCGCAGGAGATCGTCCGCGAGGACTGCCCGTGGGTGTTCCTCAACTTCCCCAAGGCGTACTCGCTCGCGTGGGACCGCCTGCGGAACTACATCCCGACGGATTTCCCGTACGGCACCGAGAAGCATCTCTGGCTGCGCAGGTGAGCCGCCGTTCTGCCTTTGGAGTCATGAAATGAAGAAAATAGTCATTGCGCTGGTGTCCGCATGCGCGGCGGCGCTTCCTGCGGCACGCACGCTCGACGTGAGCGCCGTTGATTCGCGCTACCTTGCCGACGCGGACGGCAGGACGTTCGTCCCAGTGGGCTGCAACATCTGCTTCCCGCGCATGTACGATGCCGGTTCTCCCGGATCGCGCGCCGCCTGCGAGGAGAAGTTCTTCGGATGGCTGCGCGCCTTCGCTTCGAACGGCGGCAACTTCGTGCGCCTCTGGCTGGGGCATCCGTTCTTCGAGATCATGCCCGAACGGGCTGGGGAGTACGATCCCGCCGCCGAGGCCACGCTGAAGAGGACGGTCGCCCTTTGCGAGGAGCTCGACGTCAGGCTCAAGCTCACGCTGGAGAGCTTCCGCACCGTATATCCCGCCGGCAGGGAGGGGAAGGGGATGTACTCGGCGTTCTTCAACCGTCCGCTGTACGCGCCTCACGCGAAGAGCATGCGCGACTTCCTCCATTCCGAAGAGTGCGCGCGCATCTATCTTGGCAAGGCGAGGCGCCTAAAGGAACTCGGGCTCGGCGACTCGCCTGCGGTCGCGTGCTGGGAGCTCTGGAACGAGATCAACTGCATAGGCTCCTGGCGCAGCGACGTCGGTCCCTGGAGCGACCGCATGCTCGCAGAGCTGCGCGCCATGTTCCCGCGCCAGATGACCGTGCAGAACCTCGGCAGCTTTTCCGGTCCTTCCGCCTACGACTACTACGACTACCTCGGCCGCATTCCCCTCAACCACTTCATGCAGGTACACCGCTACCTAGATCCAGGCGCGGAGCTGGACGTCTGCCGCGGTCCCATGGATGTGCTGGCGGCGGACTCCGTGAGAGAGCTTCTCGACAGGCGGCCCGACGCCCCGGCTATCCTCGCCGAGGTCGGCGCAGTGAAGCCAAACCACACCGGCCCCAGCGAGCTGTATCCCAAGGACAAGCTCGGCATGCTCCTCCACGACGAGATCTTCGCGCCGTTCTTCGCCGGTTCGGCAGGATGCGGACAGCCCTGGCACTGGGACCACCAGTACCTCGACGGCAACAACCTCTGGTGGCACTTTGCGCGCTTCGCCGCTGCGGTGAAGGATGTCGATCCTGCGGCAGAGCATTTCCGTCCGTTCCACACCGAGACTCGCCGTCTCCGCGTATGGGGGCTTCGCGGTGAGCGAACCACGCTCCTGTGGTGCCGCGACAAGTCGAACACCTGGGAGAGCGAACTTGTGCGCGGAGAGGCCCCCGCCACGGTCTCCGGCGAGAAGATTCCGTTCGCCAAGGGCTTGAAATGCTATCTCCCGTGGGAGAACCGCTGGGTGGAGGTGGAGAAGGGCGGAATGCTTCCAGACTTCAAGCGCTCGATCGTGGCGCGGTTCGAATCGAT
>CACWSW010000273.1 GCA_902763655.1 uncultured bacterium | reverse complement strand
ATCGCCGAGAACCACTACGCCTACCAGAAGGAGGTCGCCAACAAGCACGGGCTGCTTTCGAGCGCCGAGGGGTGCGGTCCGCACCTCCACCACGGCGATCCGCGGACGATGCAGGGGCGTTGCGACGTGGCGATGGGCGAGTTCTGGATGCCGAGCCCGCACCGTCCCGAGGACAGCCAGCGCTTCATGCTGCGCGACAGCGCCACGGCCGCGCACGTGTACGGCATGGGCACGGTGGAGAGCGAGGCGTTCACCACGATGGGCACGCATTGGGAGGAGTCGCCCGCGATGTTCAAACCGTGCGCGGACCGCGCGTTCTGCGACGGTCTCACGCGCGTGTGCTACCACGGCATGCTCATGTCGGTTCCGCTCGACGCGTTCCCGGGCGACACTCGCCGCGCCGGCGCCTACTACAGTCCGAAGGTGACCTGGTGGAAGTACTCCGCGCCGATGAACCTCTACTTCGCCCGCTGCTCGTGGATGCTGTCGCGCGGACGCTTCGCCGCCGACTGCCTGCTCTACGCCGGGGACGCGATCGACCTCTTCCTCGGCATGAAGTATCCGAACGACGGCCTCGGGCCGGGGTACGACTACGACCTCTGCCCGACGGAACTGCTCCTGCGCGCGCAGGTGGAGAACGGCGAGATCGTGCTGCCGTCCGGCATGCGCTACAAGACGCTCTTCCTCTCCGACATCAATCCCGCCCGCGCCCGGATGGCGCCGGGGCGGCTGAAGCCGGTCACGAAGCCGTTCCCGCCCGTCGTCCATCCGATTCCGTCCGAAGCTGCGCGCAAGCTCGCGCAGCTTGAACGCGACGGCGCGACGATCCTGCGGACGCGCGCCGACATGAAGCGGTTCCTCGATGCGGACACGCTTCCGCCCGATTTCATGGTGGAAGAGGAAGGATATCGATCGGGAATCGACTGGATACACCGCACGGATCGCGATGCCGACATCTACTTCGTCTCCAACCAGCGAGGAAAGGCAACGCGCTTCACGGCGGCGTTCCGGCAGAAGTCCTGCCGCGTGGAACTGTGGGATGCGGTGACGGGTACACGCACGCCCGTCCCGTGCGAGCGAACCGCCGACGGTCGCCGCGTGCGCCTCAATCTCGAACTTGCCTCCGGCGGTTCCGTGTTTGTCGTGTTCCATAAAGCCGCCGAGACGGCGGCTCCCCATACGGGAGGGTCGCAACTTGTTGCGACCGAAACGCTCACCGGCCCCTGGTCGGTCTCCTTCGACCCTAAACGGGGCGGCCCCGTTTCGCCAATCACGTTTCCCGCGCTCACGGACTGGACACAGCACGCCGACCCCGGCATCCGCTACTATTCCGGCACGGCCGTCTACCGCCCTGCGCGACGTGGCGCACGTCACGCTCAACGGGCAGCCGCTCGGCGTTGCCTGGACGCCGCCCTACGCCGTCACCGCGCCGCGTCTGAAGGCGACGGGTAACGTGCTGGAGATCGCGGTCGTGAACCTCTGGGCCAATCGCCTCATCGGGGATGCGGCGCTCCCGCCCGCCGAGCGCATTGCGAACCTGAACACGAGCGAGAACCCCTTCAAGAAAGATCACCCGCTCCTGCCGTCCGGCCTCTACGGGCCAGTATCGGTCCGCTGGTGAATTACAGGCCGTCTTGGCTGTCCTGGTTCATTCTATGAGCCAGTTGCAAAACCCCTCAGATTCCGCAAGGTCACGGTTTGCTTTCGCCGCTAGGAGAAAATGAACCAAGAGGAAGTCTTGCAACTGCTTCCTATTATTTTATAATTTATTGTAAATTAACTTGGGGCAGATGTGAAATTTCTCATGCGATTACTTGCTGAAATGCGCGATTTTATGTATAATACGTGCGCATGGAGATAAAAGGATTTTACAAAATGAAAGACATACTTGCCAGAAACATCCGCCGCAGGAGGCAGATTCTTGGCCTTGATCAGGGCCAAATGGCTGATCGTATCGGCGTGAGCCGCATTACCTTCAGTAAGTATGAAAATGGCAAGGCGGCGATAACCGACGACGTGTTCTATCGTCTGTCTCGCATATTCGGCATATCGCCGGCCGCCTTGCTGGAGAGTCCAGACCGACAATCCGTACCTCTTTTCCGTCATAAGAAGGTCTATTCACAGCAGGAGCGCGCCAGCCTCGACCAGATGATCCTAGATGCCGAAAGAAAGTTCGAGGATTACGGCGAACTCGAATCCTTCGCGAACGAGCGGATTGAAGACTCCGAACTCCGCTTCATGCAACGGCGTGTCGCCTCCGTCGACGAGGCCCGTGCTTTCGGAACCGAAGTCCGCGCCTGTCTGTTTCGGCAAGGGTACGACAATGTCCGTCGCTTCGGCGAGGCGCTTGAGGCGAACGGCGTAAAGTTCCTGTCTTTCGCCTTTCCGCTCTCAAGCGAATTCGGCTTCTCCCTGAAACTCCCCAACGGCACGTGCGGAATCGCAGTCAACAACGGCGTGGCGATTCCTGGCGAGCGCCAGCTCTTCACGCTCTGCCACGAGGTCGGACATCTGCTGATGCACCACCAGGACGGAGACGCCGAAGGCTCTCCGGAAGCCAAGAAGCGGCGCGAGAAGGAGGCGAACGCCTTTGCCGCCGGGATGCTGATCCCGTCGGCGGAGTTCAACTCCGCATGGGACAACACCGATGGCAGGCTGTGGTTCGACCGGATACTCGCCGTCAAGCGCATATTCACCGTGAGCTACCTCACGGTCATCTATTGCCTCGAGGAACGCTATCGCGCCACCTCCGGGAAGAAGACCGTGCCGCCGTACCGCAACTGGTTCAAGGAGAACTACCTCCGCCGCTTCGGCCGCACGCTCCCAGCACACGAGGAGGCGTGCCCGGCGGACGTCCGCATCGAGTCCGCCCGCTTCATCCGCCTCGCCCGAAAGGCGTTCGTCGCTGGCGACATAACGATGCCGCGCCTCGCCGAACTTCTCGGCAAGTCGCTCCTTGAGACGCGGGCGCTCGTCAACGAGTGGGCGAGGGAGGCTGCCGAATGAGTGCCGCCCCGCCAGACAACGGGAGGATGGAAATTCTCCTGGCGGACGCGAACGTCCTGATCGACCTGCTCAACGCCGACGCGCTTGGCCTGGTCGGTGACCTCATCCGCCACGACCTCGCCACCGTGCATCTGCCGCGCATCGTCTACGATGAGGTGAGCACAGTCATTTCCGAGAGCCAGATTGCCGACCTTGGCATCATCATCCTGCCTGTGGAGATCGCGCTCATGGAGCGCGTCACGCGATACCACGACACACGGCTGTCTATCCCCGACCGTTCGCTGCTACTTATGGCCATGGACAAGGGCTACGTCGTGTGGTCGAACGACCGGCGCCTCCGCGAGAACTGCGGCGCGAACGGTGTCCGTACTCTGTGGGAGTTCGAGGTGCTGCGTCGGCTTGTAGAGCGCGACTTCATGTCCGCCGCCGACCTCGTCGCCGTCGCCGCGCGCGTGGATGGAGGAGACCAACCCTTATCTTTCAGGCATCACCGAGAGGTTGCGTTGCCTTCTTGGATTTGTGAAAAGGTAACACGCGCAAGCCCCGGTAGTTACCTTCCGTTTTTACGCTAACGTATTTATTGTTTTTACACATCGCTACTTGCTGGTTTTGCGGCGGTTTGGTATAATGCTCGTACTTCTGCGGAAACTAGCACTATGATTGAACGATGGCAGACATCTCGGTTAAGCGCCATGATGAAGGTTCGCCGTGGCGTGAATCTCACCGGTGCAAGGCAGTCCGGCAAGACGACTCTTGCCGAAATGGTTGACTTGCCCGGCGCCAGGAGATATACGTTTGACGATAAGCTGGTACGGGGTGTCGCCGAAAGCGACCCGAACGGATTTGTGCGGCATGCCAATGGCGAGTCTGTTGTCATAGATGAGGTGCAAAAGGTGCCCGACATCCTCGATTCGATCAAGATGGTCGTGGACAAGGACAATTCGCCAGGCCAGTACCTCCTCACGGGAAGCGCGAACCTTCGGTTTGCAAAGGCCGTCAAGGACTCGCTCGCCGGTCGCCTTGGAAGAGTGCGGCTTCGTACGCTGTCCCTTGGGGAGCTCAACGGCCGTCCGCCTGATTTCCTTCGCAGAGCCTTCGCGGGGGATTTTGATCCCTTTTACGGTGACTTGTCGAGAAGGGACGTAATCCACGCGGCTTTTCGCGGCGGCTACCCGGAAATCCAATCCTACTCGCCTGATGCCAGGAGCGAGTGGTTTGATGTGTATTTAGACGATCTCCTCGAAAAGGACGTCAAGGACGTGACGGAGATCCGCAAGCTCCCTGAACTGCGTTCCGTCGCATTGTGGCTCCTTGCCCACACGTCGCAATTCTTTGCGATAGAGGAACTGGCGTCAAAGGCGGCGATATCGAAGGTGACGGCGCAGAACTACATGGAGGCGATGAAGGCCCTTTACATTTTCGACAGCGTGTCCGCGTGGGCGAAGAGCGACTACGACATGATCGGGAAACGTGAAAAGTGGATTGCAACGGATTCCGCGCTCGCTCCAAACATACTTGGGTGGAAAGAGGACGACGTGTACATGGACGAGAACAGGAGCGGCAAACTGGTCGAGACATGGGTGTATCAGCAACTGGCCGCTATTTCCGAGGCGGAAGGAGGGTACAGCCTTTCGCACTACAGGGACAACCGCAAGCGCGAAATCGATTTCATCGTTGAACGCAAGGACGGTGTGTTGCTTGGCGTGGAGGTTAAGGCGGGACAGGCTTCTACGGGCGACTTCCGCTACCTCAAATGGTTTGCGGGAAACATCGCCAAGGCGCCTTTTATCGGAATCGTCCTTTATTCTGGAAACAAGACATTGCGCTTCGACGACAGCTTCTATGCTGTCCCTCTGGCTGCTTTGGGCGCTTGACCGTGGTAGGGTCGGCCGCACAGGCATTCCCCATGCCGCCGCCTGGAAGGCGGCTGTCCCAGTCAATGCTTCGCGCGTACGCCTGACTGAGAACGCCGCCATCTTGGCGGCGGGCCGTTGGCCAGGCAGGCACTTGGCCGCTTCGCGCTCCAGCGCCTTGGCCAGGACGAACAAGACTCCCAAGACTCCCAAGACAGCGCCTGCTTGGAGCGCAAGCCCACCCTGCCACAGTCCTGGGGGTCTTGGGAGTCCTGTTAGTCCTGGCCAGCCCACCAGAAAATGAAATCCTTGTGGGCGGCCCGCCAACCCCTAGTGGCACGCCCCAAAAAATTTTCTCAAGCCCCCTTGCGCACCATCAGCCAATCTGCTACACTACCCGCGAACCCCTTGATGGGTTGTTAACCACCCGTGAGCCTCTGGCGATGCGGAGCGGAGCCGGGAGAAATCCCGGCTCTAGCATTTTCAAAAGGGAACTGATGCACAAGAGAACGATAGTATACATTGACGGCTTCAACTTGTACTACGGATTGTTGCGGGACAATGCAATCTACAAGTGGCTTGACCTATGGAAGTTTGCAACAGAGCTCGTCACCCCAAACAACGACATTGTAGCCGTCAAATATTTCACGTCGCGCGTAAACTATGATCCGAAGAAGCCGTCTTCAAAGGAGCGGCAGGAGATATACTTGCGTGCCCTACAGAAAATGGGCACGGTTGAAATCGTAGAGGGATACTACCAGCGTCGGGACACTCGGATGCCATTTCGTTTTGAACCATGTAAGAGTTGCCGTCCATTTGCGGACGTGATAAAGATAGAAGAGAAACGCTCAGATGTCAACCTCGCGACTGCCATGATGGTGGACTTTCACGAAGATCGTGCAGATTCCTTCGTCATAATTTCCGGTGATGCCGATCTCATTGCGCCAATCGACTACATCCGCAGA
>CACWSW010000272.1 GCA_902763655.1 uncultured bacterium | reverse complement strand
CGCCGACATGCAGGTGCTTCGTAAAGACATCGTGGCCGACAAGGTGCCGGAGGCGATCGCCGACGACAAGGCCGCGCTGCTTAGGCAGGTCGACAAGGCACTCGAGTTCCTGACCAAGGCGTCCAAGGGCGAGCTGCCATGACGTGAGGGTGGGGTTTCTGAACCACGAAACACACGAAATACACGAAAGGATCTGAGTGATGAGGAGTTTGGCCTTTGTGGCATGTGTGGCGGCCGCGGCAAGCGCGACCTTTCCGGCGCTTGCCGGGAGCGCGGAGCCGGACGGCACCGACTTCGTGGTGACGGCCGCCGCAGGCGAGTCGTTCACGAACAGCGCCGCGATCGGCGACTACGCGCGCCTCGTGAAGCGCGGCGCGGGCGAGGTGGTGGCGACCCTCTCTTCACGGGGCACGACATGACGATTTCGGGGAAGGGCGTGGACAACAAGGGCGCGCTCCGCTACACGCAGACGAGCGGTGGCGCCTGCGCCGACAACATGTTCAGCAAGATCACGCTCGCGGACGACGCCACCATCGAGGTCGCGAGCCGCTGGGGAATGTTCTACAACACCTATCCGCTGGATCTTGCCGGACACACGCTCACGCGCGTCGGCGGCAGCCTCTGGATGATCTTTAACCATATCAAGTCGACCGGCGGCCCCGGCACGATTGTCAGCACGGCGGGAACGATGACGTTCCAGAACGACTTGATCATCGACGAAAACGTGACCGTTGTCGTCACGAACGGCGCAAGCACGTTGGGCCTGTGGGGCACCTACGCGACCTCGAAGGTCAAGGGCCAGATCAAGGTCTATACGGGACGCACGATTCAGGCGCAGTCGAGCGCGGATGCCACGCGAAACCATCTGGGTCCCGTCCATGCGGCAGGCGAGCCGGCGAAAACCGTGGAACTCAGCACGACGTACAGCAACGGCAACCGGTCGCTGGCCATCGACGGCCCGCTGACGTGCGACAACGAGGTGATACTGAGCAAGACCGGCCACGGCACGCTGTGGCTGAACGGCGACGTCAACCTGCCTGGTTCTGCCAACTACATGCGGGCGAGCGGAGGCCAGATATTCCTGACGAACAATTCGTCGCGAGTCTGCCGTTTCGTGGCCCAAGACAACGTCACGATCACGCAGTCGCGCGGGTCCTTCCTCATGCGGATGATGCGCATTTCGCAGTCCGCCGGCGCACAGTTCCGCCAGACGGGCGGCATCATGGCCGTTCCGTCGTATGACGGGGGACGCATCGGCGAGTTCAGCGGCACGCGCGGCTACTACACGCTCGAGGGCGGCGAGTTCCATGCGAGCAATACCCTGTACCTTGCGGAGCGCGTCGGCAGCTATGGCGCCTTCCGCCAGACGGGCGGCCTCTTCGAGATGCGGAACTCAGGCGGCAGCGCGGCCTTGCGGGCCGGCTTTGGCGGCAGCGGACTCTTCGTGCAGACGGGAGGCACGAACGACACGCTGGGCTTGAGCACTTCCCAGAATGGCGGATTCCTGATGGGCACGAACGGCTTGAGCGAGGCGACGGTCTCCGGCACGGGGACGCTGTTCCGCACGACGCTTATCATGTTTGGCGAGAAGGACAGCGCCTCCACGAACATCTTCAACATGAAGGACGGCGCGGTCGTCAAGGCCAACCGGTGCAGGAAGCAGCAGACCTCCGGCCCCGCCACGCGCGTCTACGTCAACGCGGACGGCGCGACGCTGATGCCGACCTTCGCGTGGGGATGGACCGCGGCCGGCGGCGACGTCTACGCGCGCAGCCCGGACCATTTCGTCGTGTGGAAGAAGGGCCTGGTGTTCGACACGTCCGAGAACTCGGCCAATTCCGGCACGGGGAGCACGGAAATCCCGTTCTGGTTCGAGTCGCCCACGGGCAAGGGCGTGGAGAGCGTGGCGCTGCCGACGGAGAGCGGCTTCGTCGCGTCCAACTACATGGGCATCGCGCGCGTCGTGTTCGAGGACGCGACGGGCTGGGGCGCGAGCGCGTACGCGGAGTACGACTTCGCCGCGAAGAAGGTCACGAAAATCGTCGTCACCTCGCGCGGCTGCAACTACAGTGACGATGCAAAGGCGTACCTGGAGAGCCCCGCCCGCGGCGCTCGCTACGAATGCGCGCTCACGCTCTCCAGCAACGAGGGAATGTGCGGCGAGTTCGTCAAGCGCGGCGCGCCGGAGCTGCGTCTCTACGCAACCAACACGATCACGGGCGGCATCGCGGTGGAGTCGGGGGCCCTGGTCACCTACACGGGCGGCGTCATTCCGTCCAACACGCCCGTGCGCGTGGAGTCGGGCGCGACGCTCAACCTCTACAACAATGGCAACATCACGGTCTCCACGTTCACGGGCGCGGGACAGGTGATCAACGGCGCGGTGACGGTGACGAACGCCGTGTGCGCGTCGTGTGCCGAGCTGTTCGCGGGGAAGCACGCGACGTTCGCGGGCAACCTGACGTTCGCGCCGGGCGCGACGTTCACGATCACGGACCCGGAGAACCTTGAGACATACGTGCGCAGCGGTTCGAAGATCGCTTTCACGGCTTCGGCGGTGAACGGAACGCCCGAGGTGGCGTTCGAGGGCGAGCCGCCCCAGGGCGTCAAATGGTCGCTCTTCAAGAAGGACGCCACGACCTACAACTTCGGCGCGATCGTCGGCACGATGCTGCTGATCAAGTAGGGTGGGATTGTTAACCACGAAACACACGAAATACACGAAAGGCTCGCGATGAGAGAAGAGTGCAGAATGGAGAAAATGTTCTTTGTGGCAGGATTGGCGGCGGTCGCGGCGAGCGCGACCCTTTCGGCGGCCGTAGTCGAGTCCACGGACCCCGACACGGGCTACAAGGTTCTGACCGTGGAGGCGGGCGAGTTCGCCCAATACGCGACCGTGCTGGACGCGAGCGTGCCGGGCCTCATCAAGCGCGGCGCGGGCACGGCGTGGCTCACGGGCGCGAACAGTGCGTTTGTGGGGCCGATCCAGATCGAGGCGGGCGTGCTGGGCGGAAAATCCGGCGCGTTCGGCAAGACGGGCGACTTGCACGTTCTCTCCAACGCGACGCTTGACGTGTCCTATCAGCCGAGCAAGGGGATGGCGACGCGCAAGCTGTACTTCGAGGGGGACGGCGCCGCCGGCACCGGCGCGATCATCTGCACGAATACCGCCGTTAACTACGACGACATGTTCAAGGACGTCGAGATGACGGGCGACGGCTCGTGGGGCGGCACCAGGCGATACGGGATGAGATACGGCACGTTCACGATGAACGGACACACGGTCACGAAAGTCGGTTCGGGCACGCTCTCCATTTTCGAGTCGGTGGCCTCGCCCGGGAACATCGTGGCGAAAAGCGGACAGGTCCTTGCCCAGTCGGGCGCCCAGCTGAACGGCGACAGCTCGAACAAGTTTGTCGCCGACGGCGGTTACATCAACATGTGGTGCCTCAACTACTCGACCGAGAAGATCAACTGGACGTATGTCGCCAAGGGGAGTGCGCGCCTTGACGCCGGCGGGTTGCACTCCAGCCGCACCGGCTACAACCAGTACGCCGGGCCGATTTCGATCGAGGGGAGCCAGCTGAAGATTCTCATGGCGAGCTCGACCCCCGATCTCAGAAAGTTGAGCATCACGGGACCGATCACGACCGCGCCGGGTGCGGCGGGCAAGCTGTACAAGACGGGCGGCGGGGCTGGCGGCGCGACCTGGATCATGAACACGGCGCAGCTCGGTTCAGTGACGTTGGACGCCGGCGAGCTGCATTTCATGGACGCGCCGCTCGTGACCGTCTCCAACGCCTACACGTACGTCAACGGTACTACGTCCACCAACGTGCCCACCATGACGCTCACGAACACGACGTGGATTGCGCATCCGCAGCCGAGCGACAGGTACGGCAAGGAGCGCAACCCGAACCAGATCATGGCCGGCAATGGCGCGAACAAATGGGGGTTGGTGAAGATCTACAACGACACGACGGTCACGAACGACATCACGGTCGGCTATGACGGAGGCCTTGGCGCAATCCACCAGAGCGGCGCGCGCAGCAAGGTGTACACGCGCGCCACCACGTCGAACGATGGCTACATCGGCCATGGCAACGGCGGCTACGGGTACTGGGGGTTGACGGACGGCACCGTGGAGGTGTACGCGCACACGACCGTGGCCCTGTCGCCCAATTCGGTCGGATTCATCGTGCAGCACGGCGGCCTCTTCAAGATGCTGACCTCCAGCTGGAAGTTCAGCAAGGGCGGGCACGCCGAGCTGTACGTGACGGACGGCGGCACGTTTGACGGCGGCACCACGTTCACGTTCGGTTCGCAGGACTACTCGACCACGCAGGGCGGCATGGCCGTGATCACTTCGGACGGCGAGGGCTCCCTCATCAAGCTGGCCGGGACATACTTCCAGTGGCGCACGAACTTCTGGTCGCAGGTCAACGTGCGCAACGGCGGCACCGTGCAGCTGCTAAACCTGGCCAGCCGTGGGGTCGGGTTGGCGCAGGCGGGACTCTCCGAGGCGTACGTCAGCTTCGACGGCGGAACCGTGCGCCTCGCATCCACAGCGGGGAACATCTTCGGCTCGGCCACCGCGCACGACAAAGATCCGACCGCCGTGGTGGTGTACTCCGGCGGCGCGACGATCGAGACGGAGGCCGCGAACGCCGGTCCGCCGCGCATCGTGATCGGCGGCAACGGACACGGGGCGACCGCGATCGCCGACTACGACGACGCCACGCGGACGGTGAAGGGCGTGATCGTCACTTCGCCCGGATACGGCTACGACGGCGAGACGACGGTGACGGTCGACAGCTGGGACCGCAAGTCGACGCTCCCGTGCACGTACACGCTGGGCGAGGTCGCGGGCGGTGGCTTCACGAAGAAGGGCGCCGGCAAGCTGACGCTGGGCGGCGCGAACACGTACGCCGGCGCGACGCGCCTGGAGGGTGGCACGCTCGCGTTCGCGGATCCGAACGGCTATCCGGGCGGCGACCTGGAGATCGCCGCCGCCGCCGTGCAGGGCGCGCTCGCCGCGCCGCTCCTCACGGCCAACACGCTCGCGTTCGCCGAAGGGAAAGGCGTGCGCGTGACGGAGGCGGACACGCTGGACGATGCGACGTTCGGCGCTATGAAGACGGTGGCGACGTTCACGAATCCTATTGGCTTGCCGTCGCTCACGCTCGTGAACGCGGACGAGACGACGTGGGCGAGCAACCGCCAGTGGCGCCTGATGCTGGTAGACGGCGGCCGCACGCTGAAGTTCGGTCCGCTGCGCGGCACGCAGATACTGCTCAAGTAGGGTGGGATTGTTAACCACGAGACACTCGAAATACACGAAAGGCTCGCGATGCGAGAAGGGTACATAATGAAGAGAATGGCATTGGCTTGTTTCATGGCCACCTACGCGGGAGCGCGCGTGGCGTTTGGCGGGTTGCTCTACGAGCCGTCCTGCTACGTGGCGCAGGAAAGCCTGGCCCTGAACCTCGACGGCATCCGTAACGTCGGCGCGCTGAAGGCGCACGACGGCGCGGCGACGGAGTGGAAGGACCTGAGCCACACCGCCAACAACGCCGTCTTCATCGCGAAGGAAGGCGACGCCAGCGCGTGGACGGCGGACGGCTACCATTTCGCGGGCGGCTGCTACGGCAAGCTGAAGTCGGCCCAGGACTTCGGCGACGCGGTCACCGTCCAGATCGTCGCGGACGTCACGCGAAGCGACAGCACCACCACGTGGCCGACGCTGTTCGGCAACTGGAACGACCGGCTCAATCTCTACTTTTCCGGCGACCTGGTCAACTTCAAGGCCGACCATTCGACCGGCTTGGGGCCCGAAACCCGCGCGCGGCTCGCGAACTGGGAGGGCAAGTACCTGAACGCCGCGCTGGACGCGGCCGCGTACAAGCAGATCGTCGTGCAGGCCGCTTCGTTCCAGACCGGCTGGGTCGAGGGCTCCAAATCCGGCAAGGCCAGCGTCGGCAGCCAGCAGTGGTCGTTCGGCGGCGCCGGCAACGGCGGCAATTTCGACCAGTCGGGTCTTGATTCCCGCTATCTCGTCGGCACCATCAAGGCCATCCGCGTGTACAAGAAGGTCCTCTCGAACACGGAGCTGGCGGCGAACCGCGCGATCGACGAGGCGCGCTTCTTCACCGCGCCGCAGAGGATGGTGAAGGACGGCGTGTCCTACGTCTGCGCGGGCTACACGCTCGAGCGCCGGGATGGGGCGGCGTGGGGTCCGGCGCAGCAGTTCGCCGGCACGGCGTACACGTCCGCCGACACGAACGCGTGCGTGCGCCTCACGTGGCAGTGGCGCGCGACGGGAGGCGTGGCCGGCGCGGACCTCGACCCGCTCTTCGACGACTACGTGACGGACGGGCTGATCCTGCACGTCGACGGCATCCGCAACGTCGGCGCGGACAAGCCGCACGACAACGCGGCGTCGGAGTGGGTCGACTTCGTGGGCGGCAAGGTCGCGCCGTTCTACCACGACGCCGACGACGCCAGCGCGTGGCGGGAGGACGGCTACTATTTCGGCGGCACGAGCTATGCGCAGTTCACGGCGCAGCTGGCAGGACTCACGAACACCGTCACCGTGCAGGTGGTGTGCGACACGGTTCCGTCGCAGCTCAAGCGCACGGTGACGTGGCCGAACCTGGTTGGCTGCAACGACTGGGACTCGTGCAACGTCTATTACAACACGTCCGGCCAGCTGACGTTCAAGAACGCCGGCGGCGGCAACGTCTATCTCTCGTCAGACGCCTGGCTCGGACACTACGCGACGGCCATCCGCGCCGGCACGACGAACTACATCACGCAGGGAACGACCCTCGCCGGCGCCGTGAAAAAGGAGACGGCTCAGGGCAACATATCGACGGTCACGGTGCGCATCGGCAGCGCGGGCAGCACGCTGGACAAGCGCAAGGACCGCTGGTTCACCGGCGTCATCAAGGCGGTGCGCATCTACGACCGCGTCCTCACGGACGAGGAGCTGGAGCAGAACCGCGCGATCGACGAGGTGCGCTTCTTCGGCGCGGCCCTGCCGGTCACGAACGTGGTGGTGGCGTCGAGCGTGCGCGGCATCTCCGGCGACGCACCGGAGGGCGCGTATATGCTCTCGGCGGGCGGCCACACGTTCACCGCGCCCGCGACGATGACGTCGGGCGACGACACCTACTCCTGCACGGGCTACACCCTCGAGACCTGGGATGATGCGACCGGCACATGGTCAACCCCTGTCTCCTATGCGTCTAGCTCCTACAACGCCACCGATACCACCGCGAAGGTGCGCCTCACCTGGCAATGGACGCACACCGCCGGCCCCGGCTTCGACGCGGCGTTCAACGACTACGTGACGGACGGCCTCGTCATCCACCTCGACGGCATCCGCAACACGGGCCTCGCGCCCGTCCACGACGACACGGCGGAGACCTGGGCCGACCTGAGCGATTCGGGCGGTTACGCACGCCTCATCCGCAATGCGGACGACGGGAGCGCGTGGGCGGCGGACGGCTACACGCTCGGCGGCAAGGAGTACTATGGCGGCAGGAGCTACGTGCAGATGAGCGGCTCCCGGACGCTCGACGGGCCGTACACCATCCAGGAGGTGCTGGACTTCGACCGCGAGAGGGCGAACCGCATCAACGTGCCGTGGCCGGGCCTGATGGGCACGACGGACACGGGCGACAAGCTCGCCTATTACTACAACATGCCGAACGTTGGAACGCCGGACGTGCGCCTCAAGGTCATGAACACGTATCTCTATCAGATCAGCGGCTGGGGCGGCGACTACGTGACGGCGATTTTCAACGGCACGCAGACGGCGTCCTTCAAGGGCGCGACGACGGCGGGCGTGACGTGGAAGGACTTCACGTACGTGCCGGGCACGCGGACGTTCACCTTCGGCAGCGGAAACGGCGGCGGCAGCGGCTACGCAGACCGTTACCTGACGGGCACGATCAAGGGCGTGCGGTTCTACAACCGCGCGCTGACGGACGCGGAGCTGGCGCGGAACCGTGCGGCGGACGAGATTCGCTTCTTCGGCCGCGCGCCGGCGGCGACGGGCGAGCTGCTGGTCGCCTCGGACGTGAAGGGGCTGAACGGCAACCAGCCGTGCGGCATGTACCGCCCGGCGGGCGCGTACACGTTCACCGCGCCCGCGGAGGCGTGGTTCGACGACACGCCCTACGAATGCTCCGGCTACACACTTGAAACCTGGGATGGCTCGGCATGGGGCTCGCCTGTCGTGTACGACGGCATTCTTGCCGTCGCGCCCGATCTTTCCGCCGCCTCCCGGCGCCTCACGTGGAACTGGCGCGTGAAGAGCCGCCTCACGCGCGTCCGCAGCGACTACGACGTGGACGACTACGTGCAGACCGACCTCTACCTGCACCTCGACGGCATCCGCAACGCGGGCGCGACGGCCGACCACGACGCCGCGGCCACGACGTGGGCCGACCTCGCGAACGGCAACGACGCGACGTTCGACTTCGCCAATGCGGGCGTCACGGGCGACGGCTGGACGGACAACGGCTACCGGTTCGTGTACGGCGGCAAGTTCGCCGGGCTTCCGGATACCCTCAACTTCGGCTCGGTCGTGACGATCCAGGCCGTCTGCGACGTGGGCAAGTCCGGGAAGACGTCAGGCAGCTCCTGGCAGATGCTGTTCGGCGCGACGAACGACTTCTTCAACGTCTACACGGGCGACGGGAACGGGAATACGATTGTCTTCAAGATTTTCAACAACCAGGCTCAGGTCAAGGACGCGAACAACGTCATCACCACCTACACCGGCGGACGCCAGCAAATGTCCGGCACGTGGACGGGCAATTCCAGGACGCGGTCCCCGATCCGGGAAGATGGGCGGGCACCTGGCGGTACAATTGGGAGGCGCTCACCGGGCGTCCGTTCTACGTGGGCGGCGTGTACATCCCGGAGAGCGCGGGCGAGACGAACAACCGCCGCCTGACGGGCACGATCCACGCCCTGCGCGTGTACAAGCGGGCGCTCAGCGACGCGGAGCTGGAGCACAACCGCATCGTGGACGAGGCGCGCTTCTTCGGCAATCTGCCGGAGTCCAACGTCGTCGTGGTCGATGCCGGCGGCGAGCAGGCAGAAAGCGGCATCTACAAGGTCGATGGAACCTGGACCTTCACGGCCACGACGGCACGCGGCGACAACAACGAAATCAAGCCCGTCAAGGGCTACACGCTCGAGATGTGGGACGGCAGCGCCTGGATCCGCGCCGCAAGCGGGCAGGGCGACAGCTACACCTACACCGTCGGCACGTCGCCCGCGAAGGTGCGCCTCACGTGGAACGCCCTGCCATCCGGCACCGTTCTCATCGTCCGCTGATCGATGAACCGTGCGTCCGTCATCGCGTGGAGTTTGCTGGAGGAAGTGAGCAGGATATGAAGAATATGGTTATTGGAATATGTGTGGCGGCGGTTGCCGCGACCATTTCGGCGCGGTCGCAACAAGTTGCGACCCTCCCGGTGTTTGTGCCGATCGACGGCACGGCAGCGGTCAAGGTCACGCGCTTCGCGGCGGCGAAGGCCGCCCAGTACCGGGGTGGCTTCGCGCGCGATGGCGAGGAGGTCGTCTGCACGGTCACGACCAACGCGGACCGCATCTGCGGCGCGGGCTGGTTCGCGACACTCAACCAGCGCGCGCCTGCGGCGCTCCGCATCTCAATGGATGGCAAGGTTGAGGCGGGCAACGGCTCGGGGTCCGTGGAACTCTACGTGGACGTCTCGTACATGGACGGCGACCATCTCTGGGGACAGACGAGCCATTTCGCCCCGGTGCCGGGCGACTGGCGCACGCGCCATGTCATGCTCATGCCGCCCAAGCCGATCCGCTCGCTCGGGATCTACGGCATTGCGCGGCGCGACGTGGGCCTGCGGGCGCGGTTCCGCGCGCCGGCCATCGAGACGTTCGACGCGGAGAACGGTCCGCTTCTCTTCGACGGCGTGCCGGTGAAGGTGGCGGAGCCCGTCGGCGAGCCCGGCTTCCTGTTGCGCGACGCGCGCGCGGAGAGCGGGTTCTCGAAGGTGAAGGGCGTGACGCGGGGCGTGAAGGTCGAAGCAGCGTGCGAGGAGAAGGGCGGCGCGCGGTTCTTCGACGTTACGATGGCGGACGAGAAGGGCGGCGACCGCGCGCTCACGCTCGTGTGGGCGAAGCCGCTCGGCGGCGGGACGCTCACGTGGTTCGATACGCCGCGCACGCAGAAGGACGTGACGGCGGCGAAGGGGGACTACCGCGAGACGCTGGCGGCGCCGTGCGGCGCGGGCGGCTTTTCACGCTGGCCGTTCCTTGCGGCGGCGGTGGACGGCAAGGGGATCGCGATCGGCTTCGATCCTCGGTGTCCTGCGTTCTCGCGCGTGTCGCTCCAGACGGGGATGCGGCTCCTCTACGCGGCGTTCGACGTGGCGCTCGTCCCCGAGAAGAAGTCCGCGCGGCTGGGATTCGTGGTGTTCCCGTTCGAGGCGAAGGACGGTTTCCGCGGGGCGCTGGAGGCTTACCAGAAGCTGTTTCCGGAGCTCAACGAGGTGAAGCAGACGAAGCAGGGCAACTGGATGGCGTTCCGGAAGATCTCGAAGGTGCAGGGCTGGGAGGACTTCGGCTTCGCGATCAAGGAGGGGAACAACGAGACGGCGTGGGACGACGCGCACGGGATCACCACGTACCGCTACACCGAGCCGTCGACGTGGTGGATGGCCATCAAGGGCAAGGAAGGCCGCGCGCAGGCGACGATGGACGAGTGCGTGGCCGAGGCGGAGCGCCTGGCGGCGAAGGGGCACCGCTACGCGCGGGCATGGAAGACCTGCGCGATCAAGGACGAGGGCGGGCGCTACTGCGGGCGCATCCTCGACACGCCGTGGTGCAACGGCATCGTCTGGAACCTGAACGGCGCGCCCGGACAGGGGCCGGATGGCGAGTTCGCGGCGAAACTTGGCGACGACCATTTCGCGAAGAACTACCGCGGCGCGTTCCCCGAGGGGCTGGACGGCGAGTACGTCGATTCGTCCGAGATGTACGTGACGGCGACGGTGGACTTCAACCGCGCGAACTTCGCGGGGATGGACACGCCGCTCACCTGGTCGACGTACGACCGGCGTCCGGGTGTCTTCAAGGGCCTGATGGGGTACGAGTACGTGCGCGGGGCGTGGCGCAAGGTACGTCCGCTCGGCCGCCGCATGATGGCGAACAGCACGCCGGGCCACTGGTGGTGGCTCGCGCCGTACCTGGACGTGATGGGCACGGAGACGAACTGGGGCCGCAACGGGAAGTGGAATCCGATGCCTGACGCGGCGCTCATGTACGCGCGCTCTCTCTGCGGCGCGAAGCCGTTCTGCTTCCTGATGAACACGGTGTTCGACACCTTCACGTACGAGATGACGGAGAAGTACATGCAGCGCGCGCTTGCGTACGGCATGTACCCGAGCTTCTTCTCGGCCAACGCGTCCTCCAACCACTACTTCGACAACCCGGCCTACTACAACCGGGACCGTCCGCTCTTCAAGAAGTACATGCCGCTCTGCATCCGCGTGGGCGAGGCGGGGTGGCGTCCGGTGAACCGCCTGCTCGCCTCGGATAGCCCCGACGTGATCACGGAACAGTTCGGCGACCGGTACGCGACGGTGTACAACCTCTCGGCGAAGCCCGTGCGCGTCACGCTCACGTCCCTCGCGGGCGCGTCCGCGGCGGACGAGCTGGTGAAC
>CACWSW010000271.1 GCA_902763655.1 uncultured bacterium | reverse complement strand
TCTTCGGCACGGGCATCGACTTCGCCACGCTCCTGAAGAAGACGCTTTCCGCCCAGTTCCTTTGGACGCCGCTCATCTACAGTCCGGCCTCGACGGTGTTCTTCTACTGGGTCGGGTGCGATTTCTCGGCGGCGCGGTTCCGCGCCGGCTGGCCAAGGCGCTTCTTTCGGACGGCCGTGCTGCCCAATCTCGTCTCCAACTGGGCGGTGTGGATACCGCCGATCTTTGCGATCCACGCCCTCCCGACCCCCTTGCAGATACAGTTGTCGGGACTTGTCGGTTCCTTCTGGTCCCTTGTGCTGCTGGCTCTCGGCAGGCAGGTCAGCCGAGATGCCGGCGACGCCAGGCGGACATCGTCATGCCGGTCTTGATGCGGAAGAACTTGCAGGCGGCGTTCTGCGAAAAATAGCCGCAGAGGTTGGCGATCGCGGAGAGTTCCTGGGCCGGGTTGGAGAGGAGTTCCTGCATGCGTGCCAGCCTGGCCTCGTGAATCGCCTCCAGGATGGATTTTCCGGTCGCCGCGCGAAAGCGCTCGTCAGCGGTACGGCGAGAACATGAAAACGTCTCATGGACTTGGTCCGCCGTGAGGCCGGTACAGGCTTTCGCCTGGATGAGCCTGAGCGCGGCGGCGACCTCCGAGTCCTTGCGCAGGAAAAAACGCGTGGAATCGCGCCGCGTGATGCCCTCTGGCGGATAGACGACATGCTTACCTTTCCATTGCGGATGCCTAATCGCCCGGTCGAGGAGCTTTGCGGCCATGTAGGCACCATTCGCGAAGTTCGGGCGCACGCTTGAGAGCTGTGGATCCGAGTTCATGCAGATTACAGGATCGTCGTCGATGCCGATGACGGACACCTCCTGCGGGACCGCAAGCCCTTCCATCGAGCACGCCACGGCGACGACCGATGCGGTTTCGTCATTGGTTGCGAGAATGCCGCAGGGCTTGGGCAGCGCCTTCAGCCACGAGCGCAGTTGCCGAAGCAGATTGACACGCTGAATGCGCCGTGCCGAACTTCTGGGGCGGAAGACCGAGAAGGGCGTGTTCCTTTCCGTGAGCGATTTCACGAAGGCGTTCTGCCGGGCGATGTTCCATGGCCGCGACGGGATCAGGAAGGGGACGTATCCAAGATGCACAGGCTTGCCAGCAAGCAGTTCGTCAATCGCGAGATTGACGCATGCGGCGTGGTCCATCCCCACGACGGAGACGCGTTCCGTGCTTTCGTCTGACTCGTGGTTGAGGAAAACGAGCGGCGTGCCGCCAAAGGCGTCTGGTGAAAGATTGCTCGCCGGACCTGGCTCGACAATGCAGCCGACGGGTTTCCAGAAAGCAAGCAATCGGGCGATGCCAAGCGGTGCTTCTTTTGACGAGACGTTTTCCACATGCCATCTGCACGTGCGCGCAAATCGGCAGATGCCGTCGAGGATCATTGGAAAGCTGCGCCTTCCTCCTTCCTCGCAAAAAGTCAACACGATGTCCATGCGGGAAATTATAGCAAATCGCCTCGCCTAAATGGAATAAAGTTTTTTGCCGATATGGAATGTTAGTCTCGGTTTTATATGCTATACTAACGGCGTCGCATGAGAAAAGTCGCTTGAACTTGAAAGGATACGAAAGGAAAATCGCATGAAACAAGCTCAATGTGTGCATCATGGACGCGGACGCAAGTTCGCGGTAGTCTTGTGCGCCGTCGCACTGGCGGCGGCGCTTCAGGCCGGGGTGACGTGTCTCTTCGAGGGGGCGACGATGAAGGTCTTGGCACCAGCCAGCCAAGTCGGCTCGCGCCTCGTGCTGCTCTGGGATACGACCGACAAGGGCGACGATCCGGCGGCTTGGGCGAACAGCCACGAGATCGCTGCCGCCGTGCCGGCGAGCGGCGCGCAGTATGCCATCGACCTCGCCAGCCTCGGCATTGCGAACGGCACGCCCTGCCGCATCGTTGCCTACGAACGGTACAGGCTGCTGGACAAACTTCAGATGACCTCTAAGCAATGCTACATCGACACCAGTATCAAGGACACGGAGGTGTATGGTGTCCGCTTCGGGTTCTACGGAAACAGCGGAGCGGCGGCAAATTGGAACTTTCTGCTCGGATCAGGCGAAGGAAATACTACGTCTCGTGGTTTTGTCATCGGCGAAAACAGTGCCAATTATGCCAGTTGGTATTGGACTTACACCGGGTTTAGAGCCGAGAGTCCCGACCGCCCGTCAGTCTACACTGACACAATTAATGAGGCGGCTTTCACGAACAGCATGTTTACGCTGAATGGAAGGGTCGTGAAGTCGGGGCTTGCAGCGGGGCCCGTGGGTGCGCTGGATATCAGCATGTACATTGGAACGGCGAAGAACAACAATTCTAATTCTCGCTACCTCTACGGCTGGTGGTCACACGTGAGTTTCGACGATGCGGACGGCAACAAGCTCCTCGACTACATCCCCGTGCAGCGCGGCGACGGCGTCGTGGGCTTCTGGGATCGGGTCACGGGCAAGCTCGTGACGAGCACGGGCGGCGGCGCGTTTACGGCCGGTACGGTGACGAACGAGGGCTTCGAGGTTATCGGTTCCATGCAGCGCGTGAAACCCAATCACGTGATTTCCGTTGAAGTCAGCGGGTCGAAGCTGTACGCCGAGGTGCCGGCCGGCCTTGCTGGCGAGCAGCTGATGCTCGCTTGGGGAGACGGGGACAGGGGCGGGGACATCGACGACTGGCCGAACAGCGCCGAGATTGCCCCTGTAGTCGGGAAAGACGGCGGGATGTTTGTCGCTGACCTTGTACGGCTGGGCGTGAGGAACGGGCAGACGTGCCGCGTCTTCGCGCGGCACAACCTGCAGCTGCTCGACATGCTCCAGATGCCTGACGACACGACCTTTGTCGACACGGGCATCAAGGACAGCGCGTGCTACGGCGTACGCTTCGGGTTCTACGGCACGGGGAAAAGCGCGAGCTTCGGAAACATCATTGGTACGGATGACGGCGGATTTACCGTCGGCGCAAATAATGATGCCATCACGTCGTGGTACTGGTGCTACCGGGGTGTGAAGGATTCGCCACGCCCCACCGTCAAGACGGATTCAATCAACGATGTGTCGTTCATGGATCAGACGTTTACCGTGAACGGCACGGTCGTGAAGTCGGGACTTGCGGCTGGCGCGGTGGGCGAATTGGGATCAAACATGTTCCTCGGCCGCTATGCGGGGGGGAGGCGTTACCAGTACGGCTGGTGGTCCTATGTGCGGTTTGACGACGCGGACGGCCGCGCGATCCTCGACTACATTCCCGTCCGGTTGGCGGACGGAACGGTTGGATTCTACGACTGCGCCACGTCGTCGTTCGTTGGCAACTCGGGTAGCGGCTCATTTGTGGCGGGAACCGTTACGAACACGTGCGTGACGGCCGCGAATTCGACCGCGGCGATCGTTGTCCACTCGATTCCTGCCCTTGACGTCTCCGTGAACGGCACGGAACTGTCCGTTACGGCGCCAGGCGGGCTTGTTGGCGAGCGGCTGGTGCTGCTGTGGGACGACTCGGACAGGGGCGGCGACCCGTCCGCCTGGGCGAACAGCGAGGTGCTGGCCGCCTCGCTGCCGGCGCAGGGCGGCACGTACTCGGCCAATTTCGCGGCGCTCGGCATCGGCAGGGAGCATGTCTGCCGCGTCATGACCGTGAACGAGGTCAGCCTCCTCGACATGCTGAAAATGCCGAACACGACGACATACGTGAACACCGGCATCCCCGACAGCCGGTGCTACGGCGTGCGCCTTGGCTTCTACGGAAACGAGGGATACACCAGCAACGGCGGTACGTTCCAGAACTTCATCGGCACGATGGAAAGCGTCTCCCCAGATCATCCGAGCGGCTTTACCATCGGCATGAACAGCGCGCGTTTCGACTCGTGGTACTGGATCTACCGCTCGTACAAGTCCGACGCCGAGCGGCCGACGGTTCACACGGACGCCATCAACGACGTGGCGTTCACCAATCGGATGTTCGTCGTGAACGGCGTCGTGAAGAAGGAGGGCCTGGAGGCAGGGGCCGTGGGCGAGACCGGCCGGGACATGTACATCGGCACGTATGCCGAACTCGGTCGATTCCTCTTCGGCTGGTGGTCGTACGTGCGCTTCGACGACGCCGGCGGCAATGCGGTCATCGACTACGTCCCGGCGAGGCGCACGGCGGACGGGAAGGTCGGATTCCTCGACCGCGCGACGGGCGCGTTCGTGCTCAGCACGGGCGGCGGCGACTTCACGTCCGGGACGGAGACGAACGCCTCCTGTACGGTCTCGCATCTGTGGCGGAACGTGTCCCTTGCGGACGTCGTCGCCACGGCCACCTGGACGGGGACGGGCGCGCTTGACGACCCCGCAAACTGGGCCTGCACCAACCTGTACGGCGAGGAGGCGTCGGGGCTGCCGGGCGAGTACACCGCCGTCACGATTCCCGACGCCGACGCGTTCAGCTGTCCGGCGGGGGCGCCGTTCGCCTGC
>CACWSW010000270.1 GCA_902763655.1 uncultured bacterium | reverse complement strand
GCTTCAGGACGTCGCCGAGCCACGCGTTCTCCGACGCGAGGTCGGCCACGAGCACCTGCGCGCGCGCGGCGGGATCGACGCGCGGCGTGCCTTCGGGAACGGGCTTGAAGCGCGCCGGCTTCAGCTCGATGCCGTCGCAGATCACGGCGCGTCCGCCGTCCGCCGAACGCCACGTCACGCCCGCGTCCCGAGTATCGAGCTTCAATGTGGCCGAGCGCCGGTAGACGCCGGGCGCGAGCACGATCTCCACGCCGCCCGCGCGCTTTTCCGCCGACACCGCACGAGCCGCGTCCCGCGCCGCCTCCAGCGATCCGCCGGACTTCACATTGATGATGAGCGGTTGCGCGTACGCACAGGCCGCAAGTACAAAGCCGACAGCGGCCAAAGCGAGATTAGGGGATGTATTGTCATTCATGATCTGAACTTATCGGAAGATGACCATCGTGCCGGTGGGCGGAGCCACCACGAGGCGGCGGTTCGCCGTATCGAGGCGGAACTTGATCTTCGACGCGGGATCGGCCGGGGCGAACTCCGTCGCGCCGCGCAGGCGGGCCGTGCCCGTCCAGGTGAGGAGCGGCGTGAACGGCGGCGGCGTGCCGCCTTGCACGTCCACCGTCACCGTGCCGTCCGGGAACCACACGTCGCCGGTGACGGGAAGCGGATTGACCGCGCCGTTTGCCCCGCATTCGACCTTCAGGATGGATCCGTCGGCGAAGTCCACGTCCGCCGCGGAGAGCGTGTTCGTGGCCGTCACCTTCACGGCCGCGCCCGGCGCCACGTACATGCGCCCTACCACCGAGCCGTCGCCCCAGATCGTCTGGTCGGGCCAGAGAGTGAAGTCATAGCCCACCGGCGCGCCGTAGGACGCGCCCGCGTGCACGAACACCTCGCGCGAGCGCTGCCGCATGTCGGTCGCCTGGCCGCGCTCGAAGCCCTCGTTGTAGACATTGTACTTCGCGCACAGCTCGCGCGTGACCACCTCCACCTGCCCGGGCGTGAGGGCGGTTCGCCAGAACCGGAACTCCGCCACGTCCACGGGCGCGTAGCGGGCCTTGCCGCCCTGCTCCGCGCCGCCCAACAGGATACGAGTCTTGGCGATCGTCCTCATCGGCGAGCAGGAGAGGGTCTTCGTCACGCCGTCAAGGGCGAAGAGCATCGTTTCCTCTGATCCGCTTGGGGGATAGGAGACGACGATCACGTGCAGCTCGCCGTCGTCGAGGAACCGCCGCGCGCTCCGCAACGTGGCGGTGCCGGACTGGGAGTACCACTCCGCGCACGCGCCCACGCGCGCCGAACCGGTGAGCGTCAGGAGCCACTGCCGTTCGCCGGGACTGAACGACTCGCCGAAAAAGCCCGTCGTGTTGCTCTTCGAGGAGAATTCGCCGCCGCTGGTGCCGTATCCCGTGAAGCGCACAACCGCCGCCACCGTCATGCTGTCGGCCTCGCTCACGGGCGTGTTCTTGCTGCCCGTGAGCGCAAGACAGGCGTTCGTGCCGTTGAAGGAGACGAGCTTGTGGCCGTCCGGACCGCGCGCGATGACGGGGCTTTCCGTCCTGCCGGCGTACGAGGTTTTGTCTTTGAGGATCGTGTTCGCCAGCGCCGAGGTGAACGTCCAGGGGCTGCCCGAGGAGGCGCCCTTGCCGTCCTTCTCCGGCCACTCGGCGACGGCCTGCCCGTCGGTCTGCGCAAGTGACTCGGCCGTCCACGTGGCCGTGGCGGCGGGAACCGTCTCGGTGGACGGCGCGGGCGGCTCGGCGGCGGGGGCGAACGCCTCCACGCCGTAGCGGAGCCCGAGCGCGCGGGCGTAGGAGACCGTGTCGGATATCGTCTGCGGTGTCATTTGCAGGGCGGCGATCGTCCCGCGGAACGTGTTCGCGGGCGCTTCCTCGCCTGCGCCGATGATGAAGCGCGTCCTCATCGTCTCTCCGCAGCCGTTCGTGACGGAGGTGCAGCTCCACTTCTGGCCGTCGACCTGCAGGACGTGCTGGCCGTTGAACTGCCACGTCCACATCACCACGTGCGGCTTGCCGTCGTTGATCGGCGTAGTGCTCCAGAGCGTCTCGTTCGTGGAGGCGTTGCACGTAGCAGAACCGTTCTCCTGCCACATGGACTTCATGCCGCAGCCGATGCAGCCGTCCGCGTTGAGCGCGAGGCCGTAGCGGCTGCCGACATTCGCGCTTGCGGCGATCGTGCAGCCCATGATGACGGTGGCGTCCTGCCAGTCTTGGGATCCGCCGCCCACGGCGCCGTCCTCCACGCGCAGCACGCAGGCGATGGAGAAGCCGGACTTGTAGCTGATGGGCTGGTTGGCGTTGCCGGTGAGGAAGATGGCGCGCGTGCCGTCGAACGCGAGCTCGGCGTGTCCGTTCATCGTCGTGGCGGCGACGGTGGGCGTGGAGTATCCCCGTCCGCTGAAGATGCCGCTGGCGTCCTGGAACGACCATTTCGACGCGCCGCCGGCGCCGGAGTAGTTCGGCCAGGTCGTGATCTGCTCGCCGGCGGCGAGGCCGAGGAAAACGTCCGCATCCCAGATGGCATCCATTTGCGTCGCGGCGTTGAGGCCCGTGTAGAGCATCCCCTCCACCACGTCCGTGCGGCCCGTGTAGTCGTTGGAACCCGTGAGGCGCAGGGTGCTGGCGCCGGTTTTTCTGAACCCGCCCGGACCGAAGAGACGGCCCGAGATCCGCGTGTTGATCACGCCGGAGGGGGCCTCGAACGAGGTGCCGCCGTCGCGGTCGGAAAGGCGCATGTCGGCCTGGGCGTTGGCCACGTCCCTGTAGAACGAGAACGTGCCGCCGGAGAGGTCGCAGTCGTAGTGCGAATCCGAATTGCCGTCCCAGGACACACCTGTGCGGACGCCGTTCTTGCCGAGGCGGAGCGTGCCGCCGCGCAACGCGAAGCGCGAGGAGGTGTTGACGTCCTTGATAACGGCGTTGTTGTCGGGATTGTTCACTTGTCGCGTGTTCCCGAAGAAGAGTCCCGACGCGGTCACCGTGCCGCCCCGCATCTCGAACCGGCCGCTGGCCCACGCGTTTTCCATCGGCATGTCCTTTTTCTTCTCGTTGCTCCAGGCCGTCTCGCCGTACGCGGTGCGCTGGCCCACGACGATTGCGCTCGTCCACGATTCGTCGTTCGGCATGGTGGGGATGTACGACCCGCCCGTCACGAACACCTCGGCGGGGCAGAACTCCGAGTTCGCCATGCCCACGCTCATGCGGCGGGCCGTGAACGTGCCGCCGGCCAGCGTCAGGCGCTGCCGCTGGCACTTGTAGTCGGTGATCGTCCCGCGCCCGATGAGCGCGGCGTAGTTGAACGCCGTGTCGCCGCTCAGCTGCGTCCAGCTGCCGCTGCGGAGATAGAACCAGGAGTTCCCCGTGACGTCACCGCCGTCGACGACGACGTGCGTGTCCTGCACGTGGATCAGCTGCTTGCTGCGGCTGCTGTTCGCCGCGTCCGTCCCCCCGAGGGAGTCGCCGGCGGCGAGCGTGACGACGGGCTGGACGTCGGCGGCCATGCTCGTGTCGGTATCCTTGGACCCGAACGAGAACATGCCGTTGTTCGCAAACGCGCGGGAGGCGATGACGTCCGCGAACGCCACGGTTCCCGTGCCGTCCGCCTGAAAGAGGAAATACGTCTCGGGCAGCATGCTCGGCGCCTGCGCGAAACGCGCGCCCCGCATCGCCCAGATGTACGCCTTCCCGCTGGTGAGCACGCCGCCGGTCGGCTCGACGTCACCGTAGAAGAGGGTGTTGTACCCTTCGGGCGCGTAGAGCGTGAGCGGCCCCGTGCCCGTGAGGGAGCCGCTCACGCACAGTGCCTTGTTCGTGGTGAGCGTCCACGTCTGCGCGCCGGCGAGGACGATGTCCGGCAGGTAGGTGCGGTGGTAGGCGTCGTTCTGCGTGAAGCACATGATGCCGTCCGCGCCGAGCGTGAGCGGTCCGCCGGCGAACGTCACGGCGTTCGCGATGTTCGTACGGACGAGTCCGAGCCACGCGGCGTTGGCGGGAATCGTGAGCGTGCCCGGCAGCGTGCCGTCGAACACGACCACGTCGTCCGCGCCGGGCGCGACGCCGCCGACCCACGCCGAGCCGTCCGAAAGGTCGGTCACGCCGGAACCGCTGAGGTAGACGATAGACGCGCCCTGCATCGCTCCCACCATGCAGGCAGCTAAGAAAATCAGAAGCAAGTTTCTCATGGGTGAAAGTATATCGAGGTAGTTGCAAAACCCCTCTTCCGCGCCATTCGCGAGCCAAGCCACACGGCCTGACGAACCCCGCAAAACCACCGCTGCGCGGCTGAAAGATTCAGCGCATCAATTATGCCAAAATCTCACTCTGAGCGCAAGGGGGGGGACCGATTAATAAAACGCGGAGCAACTGGTTGACGGCACGGTCGGGAAAGTGATATACTGCCGGAAAATGAAAGGCATGGCCATGAAAAATGCAGTCAGAATGTTGTTGGCGGCGGCACTTGTGTGTGCGGGTTGCCCTGC
>CACWSW010000269.1 GCA_902763655.1 uncultured bacterium | reverse complement strand
GCAATCTTCCAGGAAAGAACAATTGACAAAGGAAACCGAAATGCAAAGAAGAGAATTCATCAAGTCGGGTGCGATTGCCGCAGGCGCGATGGCCGTGCCGAACATCCTGCGCGCGCAGGGATCGAAGGCGCGCGTGCGCATGGGCTTCATCGGCGTGGGGAACCGCGGCACGCAGCTCATGCACATCTTCATGAAGAACCCGCTCGTTGAGGTGACGGCGCTGTGCGACATCTACGAGCCGTACCTGAAGCGCGACGAGTCGGCCTACGACCCCAAGTTCTTCGAATGGGGGCTGAAGGGTCGCATACCCTCGTTCCACCGGAAGGACGGTTCCCTCAAGCCGCAGGAGGCGGCGCTGGCCACGCGCATCAAAGCCGGAACGTGCAGGCTCTACAAGGACTACAAGGCGCTGCTGGCCGACCCCGAGGTTGACGCCGTCTGCATCGCCACGCCCGACCACTGGCACGCGATCATGACGATCGACGCGATCAAGGCCGGCAAGGACGTCTACTGCGAGAAGCCCCTCACGGCGACGGTCGCCGAGGGCCGCGCGATGGTGAACGCGCAGAAGAACTCGCGCCAGATCGTGGCCGTGGGCCTCAACAGGCGCGGCAACGACGCGTACCGCGAGCTGAAGAAGGCGATCGACACCGGCAAGTTCGGGACGTTCCGCACGGGGCGCGCGGCGCGCGTGTCGAACATCTTCCCGAACGGCATCGGAAAGTGCCCGCCGTGCGATCCGCCGAAGGGCATGGACTGGGACGCCTGGCTCGGGCCGCGCGCGTATCGTCCCTACAAGTACACCACGGCGCCCTACTATTTCCGCTGGCACGTGGACTTCTCCAGTCAGGTCGGCAACTGGGGCGTGCACTATCTCGACGCGATGCGCTGGATGATGGACGAGCGCGCGCCGTGCGCCGTCACGGCCGTAGGCGGCAAGTACTACACGGGGGACAGGTCCGACGCGGAGATTCCGGACACGATGTTCTGCCTCTACGAGTTCGCGAGCGGCAAGGCGATGGAGTTCAACGTGTTCGAGGGCGGCCGCTCCAACCCCATCCGGCAGGGCGAGCTGGAGCTGGCCTCCGGCGACGCGACGGTGTTCGCCGACCAGCGCGGATGGCAGATACTCCCCTCGAAGGGCAAGGAGTTCAACAACCCGCTCAATCCGTTCGAGCCGCAGAAGTACGTGTTCAAGGAGGCCCTGCTGGACGACGGTTCGGCGGAGAGCTCGACGAGGAACGTGATCGGCGATTTCCTCGACCGCTGCGTCGACCGCAATCCGGCGGTGCTCTGCACGCTGGAGGAGGGGCATCGCTCGACCTGCTTCGCGCATCTCGCGAACATCGCCTACAAGCTCGGCAGGCGTCTCGAGTGGGACGCCGACGCGGAGCGCTTCGTGAACTGCGACGAGGCGAACAAGCTTCTGCACTACCAATACCGCGACGGCTACCGTCTTGGTTGACCGTTTGGCGTTTTCATGGAATTATTCGCGAAAGGGTAACGAGGAGTCATTATGGAGAATCGCTGGTTGATCAAGGCGGGCCTGGTGATCGGGCTGACGACGGTGGCCGGATACGGCAAGGCCGAGACGACGCGCGAGCTGCGCGACGGCAAGTACTGGATCAACGTGCCGGCGGGCGAGACGTACACGCTCGCCGAATCCGACGTCGACGTGCTCGTGCCGGACGAGGGCGCGCAGCCCGAACTCTGGAAGATCGGCGCCGGCACGCTCGAGATGACGACCAACGGCCTCTCGAACTGCGCGAAGATGATGAGCTACAACGCCGACATCTACGCCACCAACGGCCTCCTCCGCACCCTGAGCGAATACGCCCTCGGCAACTACACGAAGAACGCGACGACCGAGAAGAGCCAGACCTTCATCTGGCCCGGCGCCGCCTACGACAACGGATACCAGCGCGACGAGCAGGCGACGGGCGGCGCGACCGTTGGCATCACCCAGCGCGAGATGATCCACATCGCCGGAAACGGATTCGGCGACTACGGCGCGCTCAACGAGACCGTGGGCAACCACATCATGATCGGCAAGGTCACGCTCGACGACGACGCGCGCGTCGGAAAATCCGGCAGCGGCACGTCGATCCGCTACCACAAGCTCAACTTCAACGGGCACACGATCACGTCGGGCGGCAATCTGGGATTGGGCTCGTTGCCGGTGGAGAACGTACCGGCGGTTCCGCTCGTGATTTCAAGCGGGCTCGGGCTGACCTTCACCGGGGCTGGAATAACCGGAATGGCCCCCGGGCCAGTCATCCGGTTCGAGAACGACGCCCAGTTCGCCATGGATGGCATGAACACAGAGGAATTCTACTGGGGGCTCTCCTTCGTCTCCAACGGAACAATCCGCGCGCAAAACAAACCGTCCAGGCCGTCGGTTGCAACCAACACCTGGAACGGGCCGATCTCCGTCGGGCCCGGCGGCAAGCTGAAAATTGCGTTCAATGCCTCCGACAGGCCCATGACGTTGAACAGGGAAGTTGTCGGCGGATGTGAGATGGAATTAACCAATGACGGCACGTTGACGCTGGGGAATGCCCGCCATCGGATCCGGCGTTTAATCATGAACGGCGCGAACCGGAAGCTCCGTCTGCCGGAAGGTTTCGTCCTGGAGGTGCAGTCGTTTTATGCGAACGGCGCGGAGAAGCCGGAAGGCGACTATACGTCGGCTGAACTCGCCAACATCCTTTCGGGCATGGTGCGGGTCAATCCGGACTTCCCCGTCCATGGAGCGAGTCAGGCAGGAGAAGACTACACGGTAACGGCGGTCGGATCCGCTGCCGCCCCGCAGGTAACAGTCGGTTCGTCGGGAAACTGTTCGATCTTCGCATCAGGAACCGCCGACGCCGAAATGACGTTCACCGGACTCGACGCGATTCTCGGCAAGGCCCGATTCCGCGTCGACGCCAGCGCCGCGACGTCCATCACCTACGTGGCGGAATCGACCTGGACAAGCACGAACGGCCTGCGCGGCGTCTCCCAATGGAAGAACGTCAACAGCCCCGGGGTCGCGCTGCGGTTCAACAATTTCACGCTGACCGGCGAATGGAATGCAAGCATGCAGATTTATCGTCGCTACGTAAGCGCCTATCCGACCGTGCAGGACTACACGGTGAACGGGGTCACACGTCCCTATATCGACCTGGGCGAGCTTTACGGCGACATGGATACGAGCGAACGGTACTACAACAATGCGTTCAGCACGTCGCCGACGACGGCGGCCATGCAGGCTACCAAACTCGATAGTAATGAAGGCGAGCTTGCCGGTCTCGAATACCATGTCGTGTTCGGCGACGCCCATCCGAACCCGACGAACGCGAACCGCATGGCGCTTTTCGGACGCGGCAACTGCTACTCGGGCGATCCATCGGAATTCATGCCGGGACGCCGCGGCGCGGACGGCAAGCTGTTCGCCCAGAGGGACGCGACCACGGATGCGTTTCGCGACGGGCGCATCTGGGCGGACAACGTGGCGACGAATTCCACCTATACGCCAGACTGGGGCGACGTACACGTCTACACGGTGATTCCGACGAATGCGTTCTCGGGGACGACGCATGCAAACTACCGAATGATCTATACGATCGGAGTGGACAGCTACGCGCGGTACGGCGGCGCGCGCTATGGCGAGCTGCTCGTCTACTCCGGCGCCACCAACACGGCGGCGGAGCGCCTCCGCATCGACGCCTACTTGATGCGGAAGTGGGTTGGAAAGGGCTTGGGCGCGGAGATGGCGTTCGAGACGGTCACGCTTACGAACGGCGCGACGCTGACGATGAGCTGCCCCGCCTACGCCGACGTCGGCAGCTGCTACCGCATCGGCACGCTGAAGGGCGACGGCGTCGTGTCCGTGGACGCGAAGGACGCGATCGTCGTCGAAAACCTCGCGTTCGCGTTCACGGACCGCGAGATCTGCGAGTCGATCTCGACGGCGGCGCCGCTCACGTTTGCTGACAACGGTACGATCACCATCACGCTGCCTGGCGGGCGCAGTCCGAAGAAGGGCGTCTACACGCTCTTCACGGCGTCGAACGCCGCCAACATCGAGGCGCTCGATGCCTGGACGGTCGTCTGTCCAGAAAAAGGGGTCCGCATCAAGCGCGTCGGCTATGAGCTCACGGCCGAAGTCTCATCCGGTTTCATGATTATCATGCGGTGAAACAATGAAGAAAATCAACGTTAAGCGTCTGGTCTGGTCGATGGCCTTGGTTGCGTCCCTGTCCGTGCTAGGCGGAGTGTCCGAGTGGACGATCTCGAAAAGCTGCGCGAAATACGTGCGGATCGAGGGCGACAGGCTCATCGTGGACGTGCCGCCGGGCGTCTCGAACGTCTGCGCGTATGCGACGAGGCAGATCGACCTCTCCGACTGGGTGCACTGCCGGCTCGAAGCCGAGGTGAAGTGCCGGGGCACGCGTGTCGTGCGCGACCCGCGGCCGGCACGCGGCGTCAAGCTCTCGCTGCACTACACCGATTCCCAGGACGGGGATCGTCGTTATCCGGCCGCCTCGGCGCCG
>CACWSW010000268.1 GCA_902763655.1 uncultured bacterium | reverse complement strand
TCGGCCAGCTCCTCCAGCCGATCGCTCCAAAACACTCTCAATGGCGTGCCCATTTCGTATTATTTCCCTAATAATCCATGCACTATTCCGCTACTATCGCTCTCTCCCCAAAATGGGAATCACTTCATCTCTACAGTCACCTTGAAGAAGTTGTAGTCCTTTGCATGACCGGCGGCAACCGGCGTCCAATCACCCGTGTAGAATGACTGACGGCCAAGGATCGTATAAGTACGGCGCGCGGCCTCTTCCGCCGACAATATCGGCTCCCACGAAACGACTGGCTCGTCGCCAACCATCGAGATCGTCGCACGGAACGTGTCGCTCACATCAGTGGGATCCGTTCCCGCCACATAGTCCTGCCACACCTGCAGGCTGTTGCCCGCCGCATCTTTCTTCCCTGTCGGCTTCGTGAGCGATGCGGTGAAGTCGCTGCCGAACTTCGCGGAGTAGGACGGGAAATTCGCCGCCCATGTCGCCGGCACGGCGACGGCCCCGCCCTTGATTTCGGTGACTACCGTCACAAACCCCGTCACCTCCGCCAGCGTTCCGCCGCCGGACTCCTCCACCGTCTCATGTGCCTGCATGTAGCCGAAGTCCACAGGCCACTTCTCGGGCACGCCCTTTTCGTAGGGGGAAATCCAGCCGTAAGTGTTCCGGTTGATGTGTACCTTGAACCGCTCGTTGTATCCGTAGATGCGAAATATGCTCTCGCCTAGGCCCGACTTGTCCGTCATGGACGGAATCATCAGTCGCGGTGCGTTGCCGAGAAAGTAGACATCCTTAAGCTCGACACACCCCTGGAAACATCCGGCGCCGAGGCGGGAAAGCGTTTTGGGGAAAGTGATGGATGCAAGACTCGTGCAGTTCGAGAACGCCGAGTCGCCTATCGTCGTAATGCCAGCTTCGAACGTGATGTTCGTCAACAGCCAGCAGTCGGAGAACGCCTGTGCACCGACCTCGCGCACGGTTGCTGGGACAACCACGCTTCGAAGCCTTGTACACATTATAAAGGCGGCCTCGTTGATCTTCCGCACCGGCAATCCTCCGATGCTAGGCGGGATGACCACGTCGCCGTCATACGAGGTGTTCGCCAGTGCGGGACGGGTCTGATAATAGGAGCCCATAATCACGTAGCTCGCGTTCGCCTCGCCCGTCCGCCCCGGCTCGCACACCTTCGTGTAGACTAGCTGCGGGTCTCCTGACGTAGTATCCGTGTAGATCTCGTACGGTGGATACAACATCGCCATGACCGCCGCGGGCAACAGGGTGGCGACAATCTTTGCAATTTTTCTCTTCATTCTCGTTGTACGTGCCACTCGCGTGGCTATCTTTCCATGATTCAATTCTACCACATCCCTTCCCTTTCCTCAACCTGCGCACGACTCATGCGCTCTTCGCCTTTCGTCGGAGTTGCAACCTAAATATATGCCGGAGAATCAAGGGCGGGATTCGAGGCGCTCGTAGCGGGGGAGGCGGGAGAGGGGGACGGCGGTTAGCGAAAGCCTTGCAGGGCCGACGTGGACGGCGCCAAGGTCATCGCGCCACTTGCCCTTCGGCAGCTCCACCACCTTCGCGTCGTCGGGCGTGATGACTGGCGCGACTAGCCAGCGGGAACCGAGCATGAACTGCTGCATCGGGCGGTTGAAGCCCTGGTGCGGGAAGTCGTATTCCATCGCACGCACTATCGGCTCTCCAGTGGCAGCGGCGTGTCGGGCCGTCTCGAGAATGTAGGGCGCGAAGGCGACGTGGAGATCGGCGAACGCGCGGCAGAGCTTCACGCCTTCCGGCGAGAGATGGCGCCACGGCGCGGGCGAAAACTGCATCATCGGCATGAGCGACTGCATCGCGGCGGAACGCACGAAGAGCTTCTCGTCGACCGCGCGGCCCACGAAGGACACCTCCAGTCCGCCGCCCACCATGTCGGCGAGCGAATACGGACATCCCAGCAGTCCCGCCGTGATGATCTGCGGCACGACCGTGTCCTGCGCGCACCTGCTTCCGGTCCATTCGTGCGCGCGGTCGCCGAGGCGCGTGACGAGCGGCAGGCCGCCGCATTTCCAGCTCACGCGGATCTCGTGGTACGGGAACTCGTTCGCGGCCATCTCGGCGTAGAGACGGGTGTAGTCAACAGGCTCCGCCTTCTCGTCCGCAAAGCGGCAATCCTCCATGAAGAAGTGCGGATCTCCGGCATCGAACTTGAAGCCCTTGATGCCGTACCGCTCCGCAAAGTCCTTGAGCGTCTTGACGTAGTAGGCGTTCGCGGCGGGCTTGGTGAGGTCATAGACGGCGCTCACGCCGCTCCACCACCGCACGACGGCGGCGGCGTGCGAGCCGGGCTGCTTGCGGTAGGCGAGATAGTCTAGCCCGTTCAGCTTCTTGTGGTAGCGGAGCCTCTTGTACTCGCGGCTGTCGGGCGAGACGAAGTGGGCAGTCCAGATGAGCGGGATCCAGCCGTGCGAATTGATGCGGTCGAAGAGTCCCTTCGGGTCGGGGAAGTCCCTCGCGTAGAACTCGTAGGAGCCCTGATGCGACATCCATCCGCCGTCCATCATGTAGATGCCGCAGGGGAATCCGCTCTTCGCCAGCTCGGCGGTGTAGTCGTCCGCCGCCTTCTGGTCCATGCCGTGAAGGAATATCTCGATCCAGTTGTTCCACTGCGGAAGCGAGAAGAACACGTCGGGCGGCGTGCGTCCGTCGAAGCGCATGTGGGCCTTCGCGGCGGCGAGGTAGGCATCCTTCAGCGTCTTGCCGGCCTCGATCGGGGCGATCGTCCCGACGTCGGAATCGATGACGAGCTTACCCCCCTTGAACACGTAGCCGAACGGCTTCTCGCTCCAGACGTACCGTCCGCAGCTCGACACCAGCAGCGGCGAGGAGGTGTTGCCGTGGCTCCGAAGGTCGACGCGCTTCGAGTCGCCCGCGCCGTACGGCTGGTTGTGCCCGTCGCCCCCGCCGCCGCCCCACCAGCGCTCGCCCTCACGTAATGGAATCTCGGAAATGGTGGCGGCCTGCGCAGCCAACGCCGCAAACGATATGATCGACAGAATCTTCATGGCCCTATTGTACCATAACGCGTGTGGACCGCGGGGCGATTTGTGCTATACTAGCGGCATGAGAAAATCAGCTGTCTTGTCGGTGCTCCTTGGAGCAGGTGTTTCAGTGTCCGCCCTAGCGGCGACCGTACTCTTCGATTTCGAGACGGACGCAGAGCGGAAGGCCGCGCCACGGCGCTTCGCCCACGACCGCACGATCTGCGTGACGAACGCCTTCGCCACCTCAGGGCAGCACGCCCTCTACTTCAAGAGCGGACCGTGGCGCAAGGGACTAGACGAATGGCCGAGCTTCAACCTGGATTCGTCCGTGAAGGACTGGCGCAGCTACGACCGTCTCGTGATCGACCTCGTCAGCGTCGGCGAGGGAAACGACTCCCTCTCCACCTTCATCTGCCCGCCCGTGGGACGTGTCCAGAACGGCCTCAACGCCCACACATCCCTCCCGCCGCGCGGCTACTCACAGTGGGTCATCCCTCTCCGCAACTGGCCCAAGACGTGCAAGCCTGACAACGTCGGGCGCGTGCACCTCTTCCTCTCCAACCCGCGCGACGTGCGCGTGTTCATCGACCGCATCACGCTCCTCAAGAAAGGCGAGCCGCTGCCCGTGCCGGACGGCCCGTGCGTGGGACGCGACATCCTGCCTTTCCTCTCGCAGGCGGCGTCCGAGGCCACCGCCGCCAAAAGCGAGTTTGAAGCCGCGCGCGCCCACCTGCGCGCGTACTGCAACTTCCGCGAGGCGTGCCTCAAGGCCGGACAGGACACCACGAAGATGTGCGTGGGCCTCGCCTCCTCGATGGTGAAGGTGCTGCCGCGCGGCGACGCCATCCCCGCAATGGCCGCCACCGAGGCGACCGTGCGCCTCGCGCGCAACGAGCGCGAGAGCGTGCAGGTGGTCGTGGCGCCCGGCGACCGCGACCTCAAGAACGTGCGCGTGCGCGTCTCCGACCTCCGCCGCGCGGACGGGACGGTCTTTGCCGCCGCGAATGTGGCATGCGACGTGGTGGGCTACGTCCACACCGTGCGCAAGGCGCCCTACCGCGTAGGATGCTGGAACGCCACGAACGCCGCGCCCGGCTGGGTGCGCGCCACGACTAACGCCCCCGTGGGCTGGTGGCCCGACCCGATCCTCAACTTCCTCGACGGCGTGACCGTGGCGGACACGGACGCGCAGAGCTTCTGGATCCGCGTGCACTGTCCCGAGAAGCAGCCTGCCGGCGTCTACGCGGGCACGCTCACCGTGTCCGCGGACGGCGTTGCGCCCTACAGCATCCCCTTCCGCGTGCGCGTGAACGACTTCGCCGTGCCGAAGAAGTCCCCGCTACCGATGGCCATCACGTTCGACCCCGGGCCGAGCGCGCAGTTCGCCACGCCCGAGGAGCAGGCCGTCAACGCGAAGCTCCGCAAGGACCCCGAGTACCCCGGCAACCTCTGGCGCAAGCACGAGCTTGAATGGGGGGACTTCCTCGCCGACTACTACATCACGATGGACAGCCTCTACCACGGCGGC
>CACWSW010000267.1 GCA_902763655.1 uncultured bacterium | reverse complement strand
CTACGAGACGCCATCGTCTCCATTGCCGTTCAGGCAGCTGTTCACCGGCGACCCGGCGCCGCGCGGCGTTCCGACGGCGCGCTTCCAGAGCGTGCCCCTCCCGGGTTTCGCCGAGCTGGGAGCGGAGGCGGCGCGCCAGCCGGAACTCCTGGACGCCACGCGCGCGCGCCTCGCCGCCTACCTTGACGCCGCGAAGAAGAAAGGCGAGCTCGTCGTGGAGGACGAGAGCCTCGACGGCGGCTTCGAGGTATCGGGACTCGTTGTTGTCACGAAGAGCGACCGCGTGTTCGCGCACCGCCGCTCGTACCGCAACGCGCCAGCTGCCGCGCGCGGCGAGCGCTTCACCGAGACGCTCGACATCGAGCCCGGCGAATACGTGGTCCACATCGACTACGGCATCGGCCGCTTCCTCGGCTCCACCGAGGTGGAGGTGGCCGGGCAGCGCGGCGAGGTGTTCACGATCGAGTACGCGGACGGAGCCAAGCTGCACGTCCCCGTGACGCACGCGCACCTCCTCTCGCGCTACGTGGGCGTGAAGGGCGAGGAGGTGAAGCTGCACCGCCTGGACGGCAAGCGCTGGCAGCGCGACAAGCGGAACGCGCAGAAGGCCGTGCAGGACCTCGCGGCATCGCTTCTCGAGACGCAGGCGCGCCGCGCCGTCGTGCCAGGCTTCGCGTACGACGTGGCCACCGACGGCGTCGAGGCGTTCGAGGCCGCCTTCCCGTACGAGGAGACGCCAGACCAGGCCGCAGCCATCGCCGACGTGAAGCGGGACATGTCCGCCTCCAAGCCGATGGACCGGCTCGTGTGCGGCGACGCCGGCTACGGCAAGACGGAGGTGGCGATGCGCGCCGCGTTCATCGCTGCGATGAACGGGAAGCAGACCGCCCTTCTCGCGCCGACAACCGTCCTCGCCGAGCAGCACTTCGAGACGTTCCTCGCACGGTTCGACGGCACGCCAGTCCGCATCGAGGCCATGAGCCGCTTCCAGAGCGCGGAGGCGAAGAAAGGCACGCGCGCGCGCCTTCTCTCCGGCGCCACAGACATCGTGATCGGCACCCACGCGATACTTTCCAACAAGGTCCAGTTCCACGACCTCGGCCTCATAGTCATCGACGAGGAGCAGCGCTTCGGCGTGAGGCACAAGGAACACCTCAAGCGCCTGCGCGCGACGGCCGACGTGCTGACGATGAGCGCCACGCCGATCCCGCGCACGCTCTACCTCTCCATGACCGGCACGCGCGACTTCTCGCTCCTGCGCACGCCGCCGCGCGAGCGCGTGGCGACGGAGACGCACGTGACGCGCGACTCCGACGAGACCATCCGCTCCGCGATCCGCCGCGAGCTGGCGCGCGGAGGCCAGACGTTCTTCCTCCACAACCGCGTGCTCACCATCGACAAGATCGCCTCGCGCCTCCACGCGCTCGTCCCCGAGGCGCGCATCGAGGTGGCGCACGGCCAGATGCCGTCTCCCCTTCTCGCATCCAAGATGCAGCGCTTCGCGAAGGGCGAGGCCGACGTGCTACTCTGCACGACCATCGTCGAGAGCGGACTGGACATCCCGCGGGCGAACACCATACTCATCGACCGCGCCGACACGTTCGGCCTCGCCGAGCTCTATCAGCTGCGCGGACGCGTAGGGCGCGCCGCCCGACAGGGCCACGCGTGGTTCCTGCTCCCCGCGGAGGGATCCATCGACTCCGAGGCGCGAGAGCGGCTCGACGCGCTCAAGAAGCACGCCGGCCTCGGCGCCGGCTTCAACATCGCCCTGCGCGATCTTGAGATCCGCGGCGCTGGCAACCTGCTCGGCAGCGAGCAGAGCGGACACATCGCCGCCGTCGGCTTCCAGCTCTACTGCCAGCTGCTGCAGCGCACGATAGCCCGCCTGCGCGGCGACGAGGTGCCGGAACTCGTGGACGTGTCGCTGAACCTGGACTTCCTTGACTTCTCGCCCGGCTCGGCGGACGCCGACTCTGACGGCGCCTGCCTGCCGTACGACTACGTGGAGGACGAGGCGCAACGCATGGACTTCCACAAGCGCCTCGCGGAAACGGCAACGTTGCCCGACGTGAAGCGCCTCAAGGGCGAGCTGGCCGACCGCTACGGACGACTCCCGAAGGCGGCGGCACGACTCGTGAAGCTGGCGGAGTTCCGCGTGCTCTGCGCGCAGGCGCACATCTCGCGCCTCGACGTGCGGGACGGACGCGCCGTCTTCTACCGTGCCGGATCGCGCACCGCCTCGTTCGTGGGACGCGTCACCGGCAACACTCCAGAGAAGAAGATCGCGTCGCTCGTGAAGATTCTCCTTCTGAACGGCGAGGATGCGCCGTCAGCCTGACGTCAGGGGAACTCAACGGTCGCTGGCGTCAAACCTTCGACAGATGCCGTCAACCTGATCGGCCCCGTAGCGTCCTTGTTCCTGCGCACAACGGCAACTGCCTTGCCGTAGTACAACGGATGGGACGAGACGACCGTGAACGGCTCAAGCCCGCGCGGATTGCCGTTGCCGACCGCTCGCGTCCACGATGTCCACCTGCACGAACACGCACGTCTCGCCGTCCGCCGGCAGCACCTTCGCCTCCGGCGTCAGCTTCACGGCCACGGGGCGTCCGGCCGTATTCATCGTCTGCTCGCCGATCTTCTTCCCGCTGCGATACGCCACGACCTTCAGCTCGCCCGGCTCGTACGGCACGTCGAGCCAGCGCAGGCGGTAGCGGCCGCACACGCGGTAGTAGTCGTTCGTGCGGAAGTCGCCGCACGGCTTGTTCCACTCCTTCTTGTCGTCGAGCGAATAGTCCGCGTTCATTTCTTTCGCGCGCTTGCCGAGCGACTTCCCGTTCAGGAACAGCTCCGCGGAATCGCCGCTCGTGTAGACGTAGACGGGGACATTCTTTGTCTTGCCCGCCCAGTTCCAGTGTGGAAGGATGTGGACGGTCTCGTCCTTCTTGTTCCAATGGCTGCGGTATAGCCAGAAGCGATCCTTCGGAACGCCCATCAGGTCCACAATGCCGAAGTAGGAGCTGCGCGCCAGCTCGCGCTTGGGCACGTCCTTCATCATCGGGAAGGAATTGCTGTGGATGTACGGCGTCGGCTCGCCCAGGTAGTCGATGCCCGTCCACACGAACTCGCCGGCGCAGTAGCGGTCCTTCTCCATGCGCCAGAACTCGATGTCGGGGATGTCGCTCCACGGCGCGGCGTTGTGGTCGTAGCCGTCCACCTCGCGCTCCGGCACGTTGAAGGCCGTCTTGTACGGCGAGGGCGGCATGCTGAAGAAGCCGTAGCTGCTGAGGGCGGACGCGCTCTCGGAGTAGACGGTCGGCTTGTCCGGATGCTTCGCCTTCACGCGCGCGTACTGGCGCTTGTAGTTCCAGCCCGTCAGGTCGAGCTCTGCGAACATGCCCGTCTCGATCGCGTTCGCGTGGCAGCAGCCGATGCCCACGGGACGCGTCGTGTCGAGCTCGCGGATCGCGTTGCGGAACTGGCGGAAGCGCTCGGCGCTCATGCCGCTCTTCACCTTCGGATTCTTCCCGTTCCAATCGTAGCCGTTCGGCGGGATCTCGTTGCCGATGGACCACATGACGACAGACGGATGGTTCCGGTCGCGCCGCGCGAACGCGCGCAGGTTGCGGCTCACGTACTCCTCCAGGTCCTGCTCCGGGCGCCGCCCGGCCGTGCCGTCCCACTTGTCGAAGCACTCGTTCCACACCACGATGCCCATCTCGTCGCAGAGCTCCAGCACCTGCGGGTCGCATGCGTTGTGGCTCGTGCGGAGCGCGTTCACGCCCATGTCCTTCATGATCGAGAGCTGCCTCTTCATCACGCTGCGGTTGAACGCCATGCCGAGCGGCCCCATGTCCGCGTGCAGGTCCACGCCGTACAGCTGCACGCGTCGCCCGTTCAGGTGGAAGCCGTCGTCTGCGGTGAACTCGAACGTGCGGATGCCGAAACGCACAGTCCGAACGTCGACCGCCTCGCCCGCGCGCACCCCGATCTCGGCCGTGTACAGGTTCGGGCTGTCGACGTCCCACAGCTTCGGGTTCTTCACCTCCACATTCAACGCAAAGTCGAGCGCGCCGCCCGAGCGCAACTTGCGCGGGTCCAGCCGCGCGGCGCCTACGACCAGCCCGTCGGCGTCAAGCACGCGCACGCCGGCCTCCACGCTCGCCGCCGACGCAAGGCGGTTCGTCGCAACGAACGCGACGCGCACAAGTGCCGCGTCCTTCTTGACGGACGGCGTCGTGACGAACTCGGTGCCCGGCGCCACGTGCACGGGCTCCGTCGCGACAAGCCGCACCGCGCGGTAGATGCCCGCGCCGGGATACCAGCGGCTCTTGTGGTCGCGCGTGTCCGCCCGAACGGCGAGCGAGTTCTCGCCAGCCTTCACGAACGGCGCCGCGTCCACGCGGAAGCTCATGTAGCCGTAGTCCCAGCCGCCCGCGAGCTTCCCGTTCACGTAGACCTTCGGGCTGGCCATCACGCCGTCGAACTCCAGCCACAGCGCACCGCCGGCCTTCACCCGCGCGAACTGCGCGTCCGTGATCGCAAACGTGCGCCGATACCAGCCCACGCCCTGCCACGGCAGCTTGCCCGTGCCACCGTACGCCTCGGGATCGAACGGACCGGAGATCGCCCAGTCGTGCGGCACCTCCACGGTCTGCCATGCCGCATCGTCGAAGCCCACGGCAGACGCGTCGAGCGTCGCCGACGCATCCTTCGTGAACTTCCAGTCTCTGCAGAGGGAGACGACGTTCCGTCCGGCATCTTCGTCACAACCGGCCAGCATCGCTGCCAGCCCCAGCGCAATGAACAATTTTTTCATGCCGCTATTCTACCACAGAAGTGTGAAAGGCGAAAGGTGAAAGGTGAAGGGTGAAGGGTGAAGGGTGAAGGGTGAAGGGTGAAAGGTGAAGGGTGAAGGGTGGCTCTTGTGGTGGCTATAGAGGATACTGTATAATGGGGGCATGAAAAAACAATGCTTGCTTGCCGGCGCGGTTCTTTTTGCCGCGATGGCGTTTGGTGAAGAGTGCGCGCGCTTCGGCTTCGACGAGGCGCAGGGCGTGTGCGCGGCCGATTCCGTGCGCGGCACCTGCGCCGCGCTCGTGGGCGGCGCGCGCTGGGCGCAGGGCTCCTTCGGCACGGCGCTCGCCACGGGCACGCCGCGCGCCGCGGCGGAGGTGGATGCCGTCCCCGGCATCGACGGCGGCGACGCGGCCACGCTCTTCCTCCGCTTCCGCAGGGAGGGACGGGGCAGCGGCAAGTACCCGAGCCTGCTCACCTCCGACGCCTGGAGCGGCGTGGGTGGCATGCTGTTCTTCTCCACCGGACCCAACTTGGCCGTGCGCTTGCGCGCGGACGGAACCGAGGCCAGCTGGACTGCGTTCGCCAACATGCCCACCGGACGCTGGACGTCCGTCGCCGTGACGTTCAAACGGCCGGACGTGACCGTCTACGCTGATGGCGTCCCCGTGAGCCGCGGCAAGTGGAACCATCCCTTCCTCCTCGGCCGCACGCACCTCGGCGCATGGGGCGCGGATTCGTTCGACGGCCTCATTGACGACTTCCGAGTGTGGAACGAGGCGCTGCCGCCGGAGCGCATCGCGGCGCTCGCCGCGGAGGCGCCGTGGAAAGGCGCGGGCAGGGCGACGAAGTACGCCGCAGCCAAGGGAACGCCCGTTCTCGTTCTGGACGGTGACGCCTCCACGCTCACCCTCGACTCGATCGGAAACATCATCTCCATCCGCGAGAAGGCGACGGGACGCGAACTTGTGTCCGAACCAACCGCTTTCGCGCGTATCGAGATGGAGAATGGCTCTGTGCGCCTCGCCCGGCGGATCGAACGCGCCGGCGAGGGACGCTTCGTCTGCACGTTCCAGTCCGGTGCGGGCACGGCCGAGTTCTCCGTGAAACCTTTTCCCGGTGGCTGGATCTTCACGGTCGAGAGCCTCGACGTGCCCGGTGCGCGCACGCTCGCGTTCGCGCGCGTAACGCCGTCTTGCGCGAAGTGGAAGGGCGGCTTCGCGAACGCCTGGAGCGACGAGCAGTCGGCCGTCGCCGTGCGCGCGGCGGAGCTCGCGGGCGAGCCGTCGTACCGCGGCGGCGTGCTCGCGGTGTGGGTGGACGCCGCGCGGGCGAAGGGACAGCGCGCGTTCCTCGCGGCCGGTCCGCGCGACGGGTTCCGCACGCAGCTGCAGGAGATGACGAAGGCCGCGGGCGTGCCGCAGAGCGATTGCGGCGGCGCGTGGTCGATGGGCAGCGAGCAGTCTCGCCGGAGCTACGTGTTCGCGAGCATCCTGGACGGCGACATCGACTACTGGATCGACCTCGCGCGCCGCTCGGGCTTCTCGATCATCCACATCAACGACTACTCGTGGTCGGGCCTGCTCGGGCCCTACCCGATCAACCCAAAGGCGTTCCCGGGCGGCATCGACGAGATGAAGCGCGCGGCGGACCGCGTGCACGCCGCCGGGCTCCAGATGGGCATCCACTCGCTCACCGGCTGCATCAACCCGCGCGCGGACTGGATCCACCCAGTCTGCGACACGAACCTCGTGGCGGACTACGTCTACACGCTCGCCCAGCCGCTCGCGCCAGACGCGACGGAACTCGTCGTCGAGGAGCTGCCGGGTCCGAAGCACTCCACCGTGTTCACCTATTCCTCCAACGGCAACGTGCTCCAGATCGGCGGCGAGCTGCTGCAGTACACGGGCATCCGCCGCGAGAAGCCCTACGCGTTCACGGGTCTCACGCGCGGCGCGTTCAAGACAACGAAGCTCGTCGGCACGATTCCCGCAGGCACGCGCGTGGCCTACCTCCACCAGCGCTACATCGCGTTCTATCCCAACCCCGACTCCCCGCTTGCGGAGAAGCTTGCCTCGCGTCTCGCGGAGGTCTACAACTTCTGCGGACTCGACGACTTCTACTTCGACGGCTCCGAGGGCATGGGCACGCGCTACGGCATCGGATCTTCGCCAAATTCGCGCGCAACAACGGTCACTCCGCCTCCGTGGAGGCCAGCTGCGGCGGCGCGAACAACTGGTGGTTCCAGACGCGCATGGCGACAGTGGACCATCCCGTGTGGGGCGCGAAGCGCTTCCACGACTGGCACATCACGTGGGCCGTCGACAACGGACGCAACGCGAACTTCCTCGAGCCGCAGATGGGCTGGTGGGCGCCACGCGTGGCCGTGCCGATGGCGCGCGGACACTTCCCGGACGACATGGAGTACTTCGCCGGAAAGAACGCGGGACACGACGCGGCGATGTCCGTGCAGGGCATCACGGCGCGTCCGCTCCCCGTCGGCATCCGCCGCCAGCTGGCGATCCTCGGCTGGTACGAGCACGCGCGCCTCGCGCGGGCGTTCACGGACGAGGCGAAGGCCTACCTCGCCACGCCCGAGACGGAGGCGCGTCTGCGCCAGGACGCGGCGGGCAACGTGATCTACGCCCACACCCGGCAAGGCACCCGGGTGCTCAGCCGGGAAACGGCCTATCTGATGAACAGCCTGCTCCAGTCCGTCACTGCCACGGGCACGGGAGCCAAACTGTCTGCCGCGGGAACGCCGGTGGCGGGCAAGACAGGCACCGTCAATATGACGGGCGGCGGCAACCGGGATATTTGGATGGCGGCTTATAACCGGGAGATTTCCACAGCCTTCTGGATGGGATTTGACCGCACGGACAGTTCGCATAAGCTGGCCGGATGGGTCAGCGGTGGGGATTATACGGCGGCTCTTGCCCGGGACTTCTTTAAGGCTGCCTATGCGGGCAAAGAAAAGCCCGCCTTTTATACGCCGCCCGGCATCGTTTGGCAAACGGTGGACCGTGCCAGTGTGGAATGGCTGGGGGAAGCCATGCTGGCCACAAAGCTGACGCCCAAAAGCTATCAGTATTCCGAGGTGTTTGCGTCCAAAAACAAGCTCAGTAAGCAGTCTACGGCCTGGAAAGCTCCCAGCAGCCCCAGCGCTTTCTACGTCACGCATAACGACCGGGGCAATCCGGTGCTGTGCATCACCCCCTCGGAAAGCGCGCTGCTCCGTGTGCAGCGGGACAGCGACGGGGAAAGCCTGATCCTTGCGGAGCTGAATGCCTCGGGCGGCCAAACGGTGTATTATGCGGACCAAACGGCCCGTTTGGGGGTGGTGTACACCTACCGCATCACGCCTATCAATTATGAGCTGCTGCAGAACGGCGTATTGCTGGAGGGCACTCAGCTGGTGCAGATCGCGCAGGCCCGTGCGCCCTCCTCCGGCAATTCCCTGCTGAATACGCTGCGCGGCATGTTTGGCGGCGGGGACAGCGCGGAAACATCCATCTTTCAAAGTGAACCATAAGGCATCCTGGTTTTGCTCAGCATGAAAAAAAGAGCCATTGCAGGCTCTTTTTGTTTTTCAGGCTTTGATTTCCTCTTTCCGCAGCCGTTCAAACATGCTCATGCGGATTTCCCGCTCCAGCACCCAGGCATCCTCCGCCTCGCAGGGCATTTCGATGCGCATGGTTACACACCGGGCGTCGCTGGCAATGGCGGGGAACAGACGGGGCAGATGCTTCAGCCCCAGGCGCTCCTTGATACGGATGCATTCATCCTCCAGAATCTCCTGAGCATGAAATAGATCCTGCCCATGAGCGATGGTCACGTTGACCTGGGCCACCTGCTGCCCCCGGGAACGGCTGATCACTGTGCGAATGTCGCCGTTGGGCACCGCATACAGGCTGCCGTCCGTGGCCCGCAGGGTGGTGGTGCGCAGGCTCAGCGATTCCACTCGCCCGTTATACCCGGCGATGGTCACGATGTCGCCCACGTTCAGGTTGCCTTCTGTCCACAGAAACAGGCCGCTGATGATATCCTTCACCAGCGTCTGCGCGCCAAAGCCGATGGCGATGCTGCCGATGCCGGCCACGGCCAGCAGAGAGCTGATATCCACACCGAAGATGCGCAGCACCGTCATGATAATCAAAAAATACATCAGGTAGGAAATAATGCTGGAAAACAGCGAGCGTACCGTTTCCGACTGCTTAACGGTATGGGAAGCCTGTATGTTCTTTTTGCGCAGGCGGATGTTCAGCAGCTTGCGCAGAATGCGCAGGACGATGGTGCCGGCCAGAATGACCAGCCCGGCCATCATCAGCCGGGTCACGATGGTGGGCAGCTGATGGTAAATATTGCGGGCGATCGCCAGCGAGGAATCAAACAGATTGTCCACTTCTTTGACCAGGGTTTCCCCGGTCTGTGCGGCAACATTTGTCATGGTTTTCTCCTTGTATGCTCAAAAAAAGGAACAGGCTGAAATGCCTGCCCCGTAAAATGCAACATTTGTTCAGTCCAGATCCGCGGCGTCCAGCGCGGCGCGCTGCTCATCCATCAGGCGGATCAGCCGATCCCGATATGCCCGCGCCTGAGCCCGCAGATCGTTCACCTGCTGCTGCAGCGCTTCCTGCTCTTCGGTCAGCCGCTGCTCGGCATTGCCGGCTTCCTGCTGTGCCTTGGCGAGAATGGAGGCTGCTTCTTCCTTGGCCTGGGCCACAGTTTCGTCATACAGGCGCTGGGCGTTGGCCATCAGGCGCTGAGCGCTTTCAGAAGCATCCTGCGTGATCGCGGGGCTTGGGGCGGGAGCGGGGGCTGCCGCCGGGGCAGGCCGCGGGGCGGCGGGCTGCACATAGGCCAGGTCCCGCTTGGTCTGAGCAAGCTGGGCCTGCAGGCGGGCGATCTCCTCCTGCATCACGATCATTTCATCGCAGATCTCGTCCAGAAATTCATCCACCTCAACGGGATCATAGCCGCGAACCTTGGTTTTAAATTCCTTTTCCTCGATCATTGGGACGGTGATAGGCATGGGGAGGAGCTCCTTTCAATCATCGAATGGTAAAGAGATCACATGGCGGAATCGCTGTACTCTGTCGCTTCCTGATCCGGCGTATAGCCCTGAGCGGGCTGCTGAGCCGCAAAGGCCTGGGGCTGCGGCTGATAAGCAGGCTGCTGAACCGGCGTATACGGATTCTGGGCCTGCGGCTGCTGGTACGCCGTCTGCTGGTAGGCAGGCTGCTGATAAGCGGGCTGTGCCGCGTAAGCATGCTGCTGGTAGGCCGGTCGGTTATAGGCGGGCGCGGCCTGATAGTGCGATTGGAAGGGAGACTGCGCGCTGCGGCGCTGCGGCGCGCGGGACTGGGAATTCATCTGGGTGGTGGCCTGATCAGTCAGCACCTGCATGCCCACCGGCGCCAGGAAGTAGACGCCCACCCGGGCGGAGGTGCGTGTCATCGTGCAGCCCAGAGAGAAGCACGCGC
>CACWSW010000266.1 GCA_902763655.1 uncultured bacterium | reverse complement strand
CGTTCGCCGATGCGGACAAGCGAGAAGATGTTGAATATCTTTCCGTTTCGCGCGTCGCTCGTGCCGCCAGCGATGGCGACGGACTTGCTCATGCGCAGTGTTCCCGGATTCGACACCTCAAGGCGCTTGGGGTACTTGTCGATCACGATGCCGCGCCGCCCGTGGTAGTCGGCGTGGATGAGCGCGTTCGCCAGCACCTCGCGCAGGGCCTTGTGGACGGGCGTATCGTCATCCCGCGTCACGTTGTCCGATGCAATCTTGAACGGAACCTTCACTCCCGCCGTGATCGACTGGTTGATGCGGAAGAAGAAGTCGAAGATGTTTCCGCTCCAGTTGGCGTCGCCGGAACACACGCGATCCGTCCAGCGGACGTCCGGCGAGAGATGTTCGCGGTAGTCGAGGAAGAAGTACGGGAGTACGTTCGTGATCTCGTTGAAGTCGCCGAAGCAGACAAGCCCCGCGAGCGTGGGATGCACGTTGCCGTCGCGCCCGCGCGCCGCCGCGCCGATCTTCATCAGGAAACCGTCGTCGGCAAGGCTACTCCAGACGTGTCCGGGACGCAGCTGGCTGAAGTACATTCTGTATCGCCGAATCGTGTCCGCATCAAGGTCTGCAATCGTCAGTTCGTCAAGGATGCAGTTGTCCGCCGTCTCCGCGCACTTGTCACGAATCATGCCCTCGACCGTCTCGCGCGAGCAATGGTAGTCGCCCTCGCCGTTTCTGCGGTAAGTTCCCTTGAACACGTCCGAGCCGACAAAGACCGGGCGTACCGTCCGCTCAGCTCGCGGCACTTCGACGACGACCACAGCCTTGCCGTCAACATCGACGGGATAGATGGACTCGTTGAACAGGACGTTCGCACTGACCTTGTCCTGGTTGTTCACGGCGTTCCAGAGGTCGGCCACGATCTTCTCCGTGTCCGCCATCCCCTCGATCTCGCGCTTGCCGTCCTTCTCCCGGACGCCAAGGATGATGACGCCGCCGTCCGTGTTGGCGAACGAACTGTACGACGGCCAGAAGTCGGCGGGAACGCCACCCCGTGCCCGCTTGAACTCGACGGCGGCGTTCTCGCTCTTGGCGACAAGTCTCTTTATCTCTTCGCTGTTCATCCTAAATGAAACCTATCACTTAATGTTTACGTGGCCGCTTCATCGGCACGACCTGCCGCGCAAGGTGCCGCGACGGGTCTCTGTGTGTTTCAGTCTATGCCTGCTTTTCTCCTGCTTTTCCAATGCAGGTAGTATAGCAAAATCCCCGCCCTTGGAGGTAGCGGTAAGTGTTGCCAGTTTTCAATTGAGCGCGGCGGGAACGCGCCGCCTGGAAGGCGGCTTTCCCAGTTAGGCGGCCGCGGGCGGCGATGGAACGCCGCCCCTACCATGCGGCTCGCCGAGGACGGCTCGCCCCACCGCCGCCAAGATGGCGGCTCTCAATGCGATCGCGCGGCCCTCCCAGCTACTTCGCCGCCGGCAGCTGGAGGGGACGCAGGACGACGATCTTGGTGCGGTTCTTGAGTGCGTAGCGGGAACGGCCATGCTGGATGCCGTCGAACATCGACTTGCCGATCGCGCCGTTGAGACGGCCAAGCGGATCGGCGGCGTCGTTCTCGTCCCCCGTGACCAGAAGCTTCTGCGCATGGCCGTCCTGGAGCGGATCGCCCACGAACAGCATCGCCACGTTGACGGGCGGGAGGGGCTTCTTCCCGCTGGTGTCCGGCCCGTCGGACATGAGCGCCACCACGTCGCCCGGCTCGAGGATCGACCTCATGCGGGCCGCGTTTCTGCCCCGGGTCCTTGCGGCGGTCGTACTCGAAGGCCAGGATTCCCGGCGGCGGCGCCTCGACGAGGTTCGAGACCGTCGTGTGCGCGGGATCGGCGCAGAGCGCGTAGCCGATCGTGTCGCGGAACACGTCGCTGACGAAGGACAGGCCGTCGTGGTACGGCACGTTCCGCGTGCGGTGGCGCGCGAGCGCCGTCGCGACGACGGCCTGCTGGCGCGCGTTCCATTCCTTCGCCGCATCGGGGAGCGCGGCGGGACGCAGCGCCGCGAAGAAATCCTGGGCGAGAAGCGAGGTCACCTCGGCGTCCGTCACCCGGCGGATGCCGTGCGGCGTCAGCTCCTCGAGCCCGCCGCGGCCCATCGTCCAGAGGCGGAATTCCTGCGGTTTCGCCAGCCTGCGGCACACGACCACCACGTCCCCTTCCATCAGCTGACAGGCGCGGGGATCCGCCACGCGCACGCCGCGCGGCGGCTCGGGATTGCTGCGGCCGCAGCGCCGTGACGTCATGCACGTTGGCTTGGGCCCAGAAACGCGCGCAGGCGGCGCTCATGCGGCTCGACACGACATCCGTCTCGATCACGTTGGACGGGATGCCGGCGGCGGTGCCGCCCGCCGCGACGATTCGGCTCCCGGCCGACGCCTTCACGCGCACGCGCCAGGTGACGACGCGCTCCTCGCCCGGCGCGAGGGGGATGTCCCAGCCGAACGTCCTGCCGTCGCATACGGCGAGTCCGCCCATGCTCTGCTGCGGCAGGAACTCGGCGCCGTCCGGCACCTTTTCGCGCACCGGCACGACGTAGGCCTTCTGCGAGAAGTTCTTGAGCGTGATCGAGTACCCGAGCGTACCGCCGGAAACGGCGCTGCCGTAGACGCCGACCTCCGCGCGCCGGTCGCAGCGCAGGCGCGGATGCAGGTAGCGCGCCTTGGCGGAATCAGTGAGCGGGTACTTGGAGGCGGGCAGCTGCAGCGGACGGAACACCATGATCTTGGTCTTCTTCTTCAAGCGCGCGCCGTGGAAGAAGATGGCGTCCATGTCATCGAGGCGGATCGTGCCGCTCCATTCGACCTGGTCGTAGCCGCCGTCCTCGAACTGGTACTTCGCGCCGCCGGAATGCATGACCTTGTTGTGCCCGTCGCCCGCGACGTCGCCCACGTACATGAGCGCGTGCCCGCCGCCTTTCAGCGTGGTGCCAGTTTTGGTTTTCTGCTCCTTGAACGTCGTGTAGACGATGACGTCCCCCGGTTCGAGGAGGGCGCGCATCCGCATCATCTCCGGCACGTATTTTGAGCCGTCGCGGTCGCGCCGCTTATCGTACTCGAACACGACCGCCTCCTGCGGGCTGGTTGTCAGGGCCATCGTGTAGCAGGCGTCGGACGAGCCGCCGAGCCGGTAGCCGAGGGCGTTCCAGTACGTCTCGTAGGGAAATGACGAGCAGACGGTGTAATAGGTCTTGTCCGGCGTCGCGTCCTCGGGCCGACCCTCCTTCGTGCGGCGCGAGCTCATCACGCCAACGCGATGCAACATCAACGGCGTCGAGTCGTACTGGACGCAGTCGGCCTTCAGGTAGTAGGCATACGCCGTCTCGAGGACGGCCTGCCGCCTGACGGCACGGTCGGTCCAGTCGATGTCCTCCGCGGTCGCGGCGCACGCAAACATCGCCGCCGTGCAAAGCACAAGTTTCTTCAACATGCCGATTCCCTCCATTCTGCCAATTCCTAGCCGCATTAGCGGCTTGCCTTGGAGCGCCCGACCGCGAGCGTGAAGACGACCGAGAGCACCGCCATGCCGATCCAGAACACGGACAGGTAGTCGAGCGTGTAGCCGTTCGCGAAGGTGTGGCCAAGGAGCGTTGCCTTGCCCGATGCCGCGTCTCGCGCCACGAGATAGCCAGAGACGGCGCTCTGGATGCCCGCGCCAAAGTAGTTCCCCATCCCGGCGATGCCGAGCGCGGCGCCCGCCGCGACGCGCGGGACGAGGTCGACCGCCATCAAGCCGCCGAGGAACGTCAGCAGAACTCCCACCGCGAGGCCGAAACAGACCATCGCGGTCACGTCGATCCAGATGCACGGGAACGGCACGAGCATCATCAGCGAGAGGCCCGTCACGTTCAGGATGCCCGCGATGACCGCGAGTTCCTTGCGGCTGCCCTTGAACACGCGATCGGAAATGATGCCCGAAAGTCCGCTCGACACCGCGCCTACGATCGAGTTCAGCGTGATGATCCACGCTGCGGTCTCCGTGGCGTACCCCTTCTTGACCTCGAGGAAGAAGATGCCCCAGTCGATGATCGCGTAGCGGCTCATGCAGAAGAACCCGCCCGCCAGCGCGACCATCCACACGGCCCAGCTCGTGAGCGCGATCTTCTGTCCGCGCCGGACATCCGTCGCGTTCTTCTTCTCCTCCGCGCCCTTGATCTCGCCCTCCCATTCGGCTACGGAGGGCAGCCCCTCGGACTGCGGCGAGTCGCGCATGAAGATCGAGATGAGCGCCACGCCCACGAAGCCGAACGTGGCCGCTCCCCAGAAACCGCTGCGCCAGGCCATGTCCGCGCCGTACGCAAGCCCCACCCTCACCATGATCACGCTCGTCACCACGTAGGCGATCGCCTCGCCCAGGTTGTTCGAGCAACTCCAGATGCCGTAGTAGGTGCCGCGCGAGCGGTTGGGCCACCAGCGCGCGAGCGACACGACGCAGCACGGCGAACCAGAGCCCTGCGCGAACCCGTTCACGAACCAGACGACCATGAGCATGACGGCCGGCACGTGGAAGCCCACCGTCATCGTGGCGAGCGACGACACGAACAGTCCGAACGCGAACATCCGCCGTATGTTCGCGCGGTCGGCAAGGAACCCGCACACGAACTTGCCTATCGCATAGGAGATAAGCATCGCCGAACCGACGTATCCGATCTCCCTGGCCGTATAGGCCCCCTGCTCGATCATCGTCTTCTTCGTCGCGGAGAACGCAAGCCGACACACGTAGAAGAGCGCGTATCCGAGCAGCATGACCGAGACCTGCCGGATCCGGATGAACCGGAAGCGCGAGCCGATCGCGTCGGCAGGAATCGTGACCGGGCGCGCGGGCGCAGGCGAGAAGAAACCCATCTCCGCGCTCCGTAGTTAGAGGGAATGCCGCCCGATGCGGTTGAGGTACACGAGCAGCTCGGCGCCGTAGTCGGTCTGAAGCATCGTCGCCCCCTGGCTCAGGCTCCAGCCCCATGTGGAATCGGGATTCGTGAAGCCCTTCACGTCGCCGCGCCCGTTGTTGAGCGAGTCCCACATCGTGTTGATCCAGATGCGGGGCGCGCCAGGAGCCTTGCGCACCTTCTCAAGCTGAGCCGCGCCCTCGTCGGAATCCATGCACACCTCGTACATGGAAGCCTTGCGCGGTTCTTCAGCGATCCATTCCGGCAGGATCTTCGCGGCATGCTCGTGCTTCTTCCAGCAGAACTGGACGACAGGCATGTACAGGAGCTCGCCCGACTCGACGTACTTCCAGTACTCCTTGAAGAGTGCCTTCGCCTCCGCCGGGCCGTGGGTGGATTTCACCAGCACGTCCTTCATCGCCCCCTCCTTCTCGACCACCTTGAGGATTTCGTACGGGTGCGCGGTGAACTTGTCGATGTTGATGAGTATCTTGCCCTTCGCGAGCGCGAGCGCCTCCTCGAGCGTGATGATGTCGTAGTTGGTGGCCTTGGCGTCCTTGCCGCCCTGGTTGCTCTTGAGCTTGAACTGCTTGATCTCGGCGAGCGTGAGGTCCTTCACCTTGCCCTTGCCGGTCGTCGTGCGGTCGAGGGAGCCGTCGTGCAGCAGGATGAAGTGGCCGTCTTTGGTCATCTGCGCGTCGAGCTCCACGATGTCCGCGCCGAGCGCGATGCAGCTCAGGATCGCGTCCTTCGAGTTCTCCGGGAAGTTGCGCCAGTCGCCGCGGTGCATCGCCACGAACACGTAGTTCCTGTCACCCGACAGGAGTTTCTCGCGGATCATCTCCGTGCGGGTAGCACCGAGCACGGCACTTCCGATAGCGAGAACGGCAAGCAGTAGCAGTTTCTTCATCTTCATTCCTCTTGTCTTGTTTTAGGTGCGACGACGCCGCAAACTTGCGGCGCAATGGGCATTTAGTCTACCAGATAGGCGGCAGATTGGCAACCTTGCTTCGTGACGAAAGAACTTGCGACCGCCATTTCGGGCGCAACAAGTTGCGCCCCTCCCGCATGGTAGGGCCGCCGTTCCATCGGCGGCCGCGCAGGAGCGCGGCCCTCCCGGGAGGGTCGCAATTTATTGCGACCGCCATTTCGGGCGCAACAAGTTGCGCCCCTCCCATGAGGAGCCGCCATCTTGGCGGCGGACGGCGATGGAACGCCGTCCCGTACGGCTCGCCGGGGACGGCTCGCCCCACCGCGGCGGTTCGCCCTACCGGATCGTGAAGACCAGGCCGCCGCGGGAGTCCAGCACGATGGTGCTGTCGCGCACGCGGCCGCAGACCTTCTCGTCCACTTCGCCGTCGATGACCACCGGCCAACGGGCCAGCTGGTTGGGATGCTGCGCGTCTGTCACCGTGACCGGCAGCACGAGGCCATTGCGCGTCGTCTCGCCCACGCCATCAACGTACAGCGTGCCGCTTGCCGCCGGCGCGAAGCCCGCGAGCGTACCCGACTGCGTCGCCATGTCCACGCGCAGGCCGCCCGCGCGCGCGGCCGTGCCGCTTGCCATCTCCAGCGTCGCGCCCTCGGCCACCACGATCGCCGAACCGGCCGGGAGGGCCGAGGCGTCCGCCCCGACGGGAATCGACAGCGTCCCCGCCTCCACCACGGTGTCGCCCGTGTAGGTGTTCGCACCCGTCAGGGCGAGGGGCTTCGCGCCCTTCTTCACGAAGCCGCCGTCCGTCCCTTCCAGGTCTGGATCGTGCAGGAGCGGCTGGGCGATCGTGTAGCTCTCGCCCGCCAGCTCAGCCGTCGTCACGACGGCGCCGTTCGTGGAGACGAGCACCTCGGTGAGGCCAGTCAGCGTGCGGTCTGCCGCCGCCGTTCCCACCGGCGCGTACATGCCGCCGTTCCAGTAGATG
>CACWSW010000265.1 GCA_902763655.1 uncultured bacterium | reverse complement strand
AGGCGCATCTGGACGCTGCGGACGATGTCGGCGAGATCGGCCGGGGCGAAGTCGTGGCTTTCGTCCCGCTGCTGCTCCTCGAGGTGCGCCAGCTCGAGGATGTCCTGGGCGAGCACGTTGAGTCGGACGCTCTCGCCGCGCAGCAGGCCGTAGAGCGTCTTGCGGCTGTCTGGCGGCAGGTCGTCGCCGCCGTCGAGGAGGTCGACCGCTCCGAGTATGCCGGTGAGCGGCGTCTTTATCTCGTGGGTGAGGTTGGCGATGAACTCGCTCCTGAACCGCTCCGCGCGCTGGAGTTCGGCGAGCTGGCGTTCGCGTTCGCGGATGCGCGCGCGAAGCTGGTGCGTGAAGATGAAGATGAAGAGGAAGCTTGCCGCGCCGACCAGACCGGCGAGGACCAGCCCGAGGCGCGCGCGCTGGAAGGGCGCGTAGAAGCGCGAGAGCGGGACGGCAAGGCGCACGATGGATTCGCCCGTGAGCTGCGCGCAGTAGAACATCTCCGTTCCGGTAGTCGGCGACCGGCGGATCGCGGTGCCCACGTGATCGGCGTTGTTGCGAGCCCCCTCGATCTCCGGGCGCGTGCGGTGTCCGCCAACGGGGGACGTGCTGGAATCGTAGATGATGCCGCCGGCGACGCTGAGCTCGCGGATGCGGCGGAAGTCGCCCGTGGAGATCGCGGGGCCGAGGGAGTCGGCGGCGAGCAGCGTGCGCGCGCGCATGTCGCGCTCTGCCCAGCCGCCAACCGCGGAGCGGAACGCCGCCAGCTCTGATGCCAGCACCCATACGCATGCTACTAGGCTGCACGCGGCGAGGATGCCGGGAAGGAGATGTCCGATGCGTGTCTTCACGCGACTATTGTAGCACATTCCTGCGCTCCGCGTGACGGACCTGGCAACATTCATACTTGTCGCAATCTCAGAATTAATGGTACAATTTCACCCGCTTTGCGGAGGCGTGAATCGGGCCTTCGGGCTTGACGTTCTATTCAACAAAAAGGATTGCACGAATGAAAATGAAAGCGATGATGGTGATGTCGTTGGTCGTGTTTGCAGCGACGGCGGCGGAGGATTGCGTGAAGTCCGTGACCGTGCCGGGCGAGGCGGCAAGCCTTCTGCCCGCCGGGAAGAAGTTCACTCTCGTGTGGAACGACGAGTTCAACGGCGACAGGCTGGACGAATCGAAGTGGAGCTACCGCACCAACTTCTGGGGACGGCGCGCGCCGTGGTTCGCAGCCCCCGAGGACGGCGCCGTGGAGGTGAGGGACGGCAAGGTGCATCTCAAGATCGTCAAGAAGCCGGACGGCCAGTTCGTCTCGCCGCAGCTCCAGACGGGCGAGCTGATGTGGGACATCCCCTGGGACGAGAATCGAAAAGGGTTCTTCCCTCTTCCCAGGCGCGAGAAGCCGAAGTTCGTCCACAAGTACGGCTACTACGAGTGCCGTTTCCGCCTCCAGCGCAAACTGGGCTGGTGGAGCGCGTTCTGGATGCAGACCGAACAGCAGGGCTGCACACTCGATCCGGCGATCAGTGGGGTGGAGCACGACATCATGGAGTCGTTCACGCCCGGAGAGATCATTGCCCACTGCTTCCACGCGAACGGCTACAGCCGCAACTGGATCTTCTTCAAGACGCCGCGCGTGAAGAACGCATTCGACCCGGAAGCAGTCGCGCGGGTTGGAACAGCCGACTTCCACACGATCGGCATGCTCTGGGAACAGGACGGCTACTCCGTATTCATCGACGGAGTTCAGCATGGCCCGAAGGTCGGCATGGGCCAGGGTGAGGTCGTCTCACACATTCCGGAGTTCGTCCTGCTCACGACCGAGTGCAAGCCCTACCGCGAAAAGCGCATGACGGCACAGCCGGATGAGAAACTGCGGAAAACGCTCGACGAGGCCGTGGCCGCTGGTGATGACTTTGTCGTCGATTTCGTCCGCGTCTATGACGTGGTGGCCGAATAATTGTCAAAGGGTCAGGCGAAGGCGTTCTATGAACAGACGAGAATTCTTGTGGATGGCGGCGGGGGCGTCGGGCGCAGCCGTGTTGGGAGGTTGCCGGACAGCGGACGTCCGCGACAACGCGGCGCTGCGCGCGGCGGTGGACGGCTACGTGGCGCAAGGGCTCTACCTGGGGCTCGCCTGCGCGTCCAACCGCGGCGACCTCTACGTGAAGGGGAAGCGGACGCTCGACGAGCCGCGTCTCCCCGTGACGGCGGATACGCTCTTCGACCTGGCGTCCGTCGGCAAGACCCACACCGCCGCGCTCTGCGCGCTCCTGTACGCGGACGGCAAGCTCGACGTGGACGCGCCGTTCACGAAGTACCTGCCGGAGCATGTCCTCGCGAAGGAGGACTGCCGCATCACGGTGCGCGACCTCGCCACGCACTCGGGCGGATTCGACAACTCCAAGCCCTACATGACGCCGGACGCGAAGAAGATGTTCGCGGAGCTCTACCGCAAGCGGCCCGTGTGGCCGCGCGGCGAGCGCTTCTGCTACGCCTGCTCGAACTTCGTCTACCTCGGGCTGATCGTGGAGCGCCTCACGGGAATGGGCCTCAATGCGGCGGCAAAGAAGATGCTGTGGGGGCCGCTCGGCATGACGCGCACGACGTGGCAGACGGTCGTCGACGATCCCAACGTCGCGGAGTATCCGCCGTCTACGTACGGCGGCGAACGTCCGGGGGCGCGGAAGCGGCGGATCGGCGAGCGCAACGACACGTGCGCGCACCTCGCGCCGTGTCCGATGGGCAACGGCGCGAACTTCTCCACGGTGCCCGACATGCTCCTTTTCGCGACCGACCTCCTCCGCCGCGAACGCTTCCCCAAGGCGTACTACGACCTGCTGTTCGCGCCGTCGTTCGACGGGGACGGGCACCGGCGCAGTTTCGGCTGGGACATGACGGCGGCGAAGTCGACGTTCACGTCCTGGACGAAGACCGCGTTCTCCGACAAGGCGATCTGCCACACCGGGTGGACGGGCCCGGCGATCGCCGTCGACCCGGTACGCAATTTCGCAGGCGTCGTTCTCGGCAATCGTCTCGCCAGCAAGCAGAAGACGATGGGTCCGCGCCTGCATCTCCTCGACCTCATGTCATGAAACTCTATAGAATTTTTGTTGCCGTCGCCGTGATGTGCGTTTACGGCGCGGACGGACTGCCGACGTGGTCCGGCGAGGCGCTTCGGAACGGGTGGGGACACAATCAGTGCGCGCTGTCGTACGGACCGGAAGGCCTGACGGCCGATTCGCGGGGACGCGATCCGTTCGTCGTGACGCCTCGCTTCGACCTTGCCAAGCCGAGCAATCTCCACGAGGTCGTGTTCCGCGCGAAGACGACGGTCGGCGGACTCGGCGAGCTCTTCTACAGTCGTCCTGGCGACCGCGCGGCGCCACAGGCGCTCGCGCAGCCGTTCCAGTGGATCGGCGACGGCGAATGGCACGAGTACCGCATCCGCCCGTTTTGGGGCGGGCAGCCCAAGGTGGTCTCGATTCGCATCGACATGCCGGCCGACCCCACGGTGAAGACGACGTTTTCGTCCGTCGCCGTCGTCTCCTCCAACGAGAAGATGGAGCCGATCGGCACGGCCGTGCCCGGCGTGGGCGCGGCGTTCACGGTGCCGCCGCTGGACCGCACCGTGTGGGGGAACATCGAATGGATCACCGACAAGGGCGAGTACGTGAAGGTGCGCAAGCACCTGCACCTGATCGGGGACGGCAAGGAGCGGCGCTACTTTTTCGACGCGAAGAGTTGCGTGGGCTGGAACGCGAACTACCCCTACCCGAACCAGCGCGACAAGTGGCGCGGCGACCTCCTCCTGTTCCGCGTGATCAACGCGAAGACGGGCGTCGAGGTGCCGATCAAGGATCTCGAGCTTTGCACGAAACGCCCTGCGTTGCCCGCCGAGCTGATCCTCTCCCACGCGAAGATGCCGCTGGAGCTTGACCGCGCGGGACGCGGCGTGGACATCGAGGTGGGCGTGTTCAACGTCGGCACCGTGCCCGCGACGGGCGTGACGTGCCGCGTGAGCGGTCTGCCGCCGGGCGTGAAGATCGTCAACCCCGAGAAGGCCGGACGGCTGTGTCCGCTCGGAGGCGGCGATTCCGTGCTCCACACGGTGACGGTGGTGGCTGAGAAGCCGTGTGACTTCACGGCGCGGCTGGAGTTCGCGGGCGGCAACGCGCCGGTTGCCGTAGCCGAGATTCCGGTGAAGATCGGGCCGTCGCTCAATCTGCCGCAGAACCTTCCCTACATCCCCGAGCCGAAGCCGCTCAAGGCTGGCCCCTGCGAGGTCGGCGCGTTCTACTTCCTCGACTGGGCGCGCACGCACCACTGGCTCAAGATCTGGCGCACCACGCCCGAGCGTCGTCCGGCGGCCGGCTGGTACTCGAACGACAACCCTGAGCTGCTCGACTGGCAGATCAAGTGGGCGGTGGAGAACGGCATCTCGTTCTACCTGCTCGACTGGTACAACTCCGAGGGCTACTTCCAGAAGGCGATCAAGAAGGCAAGGTTCGCGAAGCACATCAAGTGGGCGGTGATGTGGTGCAACCACATTCCGTCGCCCGGTTGCGACGAGGCGCATTGGACGGCCATGATCAAGAATTGCCTGAAGACCGCCTTCAACCAGCCGCAGTACATGTTCGTGAACGGCATGCCGTACATGAGCGTGTGGGACGGCAACGGGCTCGAGCGCGACAACGGGAAGGGCGGCTGCAAGCGGATGCTGGAGAAGGCGCGCGCGATGGCCCGCGCGGCGGGGTACAAGGGCATCTACTTCCAGGCGCAGTGCGGGTATCGTCCCGACGAGGTGAAGCGCATGGCCGATTTCGGCTTCGACGAGACGACCACCTACCACTACATCGGGACGGGCGGGCGTCCGGATACGAAGCCCCGTGTGCGCGATTTCGCCGATGTGGCGGCGTCGAGCTATGACTACTGGAAGAGCGTGTGGGGCGTGGGCGGCATCGACTTCTTGCCGAACCTCTCCACGGGCTGGGACGACCGTCCGTGGCATGACGGACTGGAGGTGCGGGGCCGCACCGTGGAGCACTTCCGGCGCATCTGCCGCGACGCGCGGCGCTTCGCGGACGAGACGGGCGTGAAGCGCGTCTGCCGGCGAGTTCGGCTTTGGGATGTTCGAGGCCGTACGCGACGCGTTTTGCGAGAAGCCGGCCGAGGGTTGGCCGCTCAACTACACGCCTGCCGACATCGGGCGCGGCCCCTATCCAGTCGCGGACGAAGACGGAGGCCCCGTCAAACCCTATGGTGGATTGCAATGGCGATAGGGTGACGTTGCGACGCGCGCTACCACGGCCGTGAAGAATCCGGCGCCTGTGGTTATGGTATACTGTCTGCACCGATTTGACGAGTTTGACGTTTGAATACGGAGCATTGAAAAGATGAAATGTAAGAGATCGCGGGTCTCGTGCCTGATGCTGGCTCTTGCGGCGGCGGCATTCGGCGAGACTGTCGACGTGAAAGTCGAGACGATACGCGCGGACAAGTCGTGCAAGGCCGAAATGGTGTCCGTGGAGGTGAAGGGCGGCACCGCGCATTTCATCTGGCCGCGCGCGCGCATCCCGTCGGACGCCGTGTGCGTCAACGTGAAGCCTATGTTCTCGACAGCGCGCAAGGGAGAGGATGGCTACTATGTCAATCCGTCCGGGGCGCTCTGCTCGTTCCGTCTCGACAAGGGACATTTTGCGCAGCACAAGAACTGGTTTCCGATGCCTGTCTACGGCATGAAGACGCCGCGCGCAACGTTCGTGGCGATAGTCACCGGGATGAAATACGAGTTCTCTCTCGTCGCGGACGTGAAGGACGGCACATATTCCTGTTTCATCGCGTTCGACATGGATGTGGCCCACGCATACGAGGACATCGCGATCGACTACGTGTTCCTCACCGGGGACGATGCCGACTATTCCGGCATGGCCCGCACGTACCGCAGGTATCAGCTTGAGAGCGGAGTCTGCCGTCCGATCTCCGAACGGGTCAAGACGAACAAGGCTTTGGCCTACGCGGTGCAGGCACCAGAGATAAGGATACGCCAGGCGTGGAAACCGGCGCCGAGCCCGGTGCCAGACCAGACGGAGCTGGACGAGCCGCCCGTGACGGCGTACGTCACGTTCGAC
>CACWSW010000264.1 GCA_902763655.1 uncultured bacterium | reverse complement strand
GGCGGCGACATCCTGCGCCCGAAGTTCGCGATCCTGAACCCCGAGCTCACCATGACGCTGCCGCCCTTCCAGACCGCGTGCGGACTCGCGGACATGTTCGCGCACCTCTGCGAGCGCTACTTCTCGCCCACGCCCGACGTTGCGCTCACCGACAACCTCTGCGAGGCCGTGATGCGGACGGTCGTGGAGGAGAGCGCCAAGGTGATGGCGAACCCCTCCGACTACCAGGCGCGGGCGAACGTCATGTGGGCCGGCACGCTCGCGCACAACGACATCTGCGGCGCGGGACGCGTCCAGGACTGGGCGAGCCACGGCATCGAGCACGAGCTCTCGGCGCTCTACGACTGCGCGCACGGCGCCGGCCTCGCCGTCGTGATGCCCGCGTGGATGACGTACGTCTACAAGACGGACCCGGCGCGCTTCGCCAGGTTCGCGCGGAACGTCTTCGGCGTCGGCCACGGCGTCCCCGATCCCGATGCCGCGCTTGCCGGCATCGCGGCGTTCCGCAAATGGCTCAAGTTCCTTGGCCTCCCGCTCACCTTCGCGGAGCTCGGCGCGAAAGAGGAGGACATTCCCCTGCTCGTCAAGACGCTCAACCTGAACGGCAACACGCTCGGCGGATTCCAGCCTCTCTCCGAAGACGACGTCACCGCGATCTTCAGGCTGTGCTTGAGTGCCTAGCGCCTGGCGCATAGCGCTTAGTGCCTGAGTATGATACACTAAAGGCGCATGGCAATTTCAGAAAGGACATATGAGATGACGGCAGAAGAAAGCAAGAGATTCAGGAAGGCGCAGTGGCGGTTCATCCTCTGCAGCATGATCGCGTACGCGTTCTTCTACATCACGCGCAAGAACCTGTCCATGGCGCAGCCTGAGATGTTCGCGCAGGGCGTGATCTCCAAGGAGGCGCTCGGCACGATCCTCACGGTCCATGGCGTGCTGTACGGACTGAGCCGCTTCGTGAACGGATTCTGGGCTGACAAGCTGAACGGACGCGTCTTCATGACGATCGGCCTCGCGCTCTCCGCGCTGATGAACTTCCTGTTCGGCTGCACGTCGCTCACGGTCCTCTTCGCCGCGTTCTGGATCGTCAACGGCTGGACGCAGGGCATGGGTTTCCCGCCATGCGCGAAGATGCTCACGCACTGGATCCACCCGAAGGAGCTGGCGACGAAGATGTCGATCTGGAACACCAGCCACTCGTTCGGCTCCGCGATGGCGCTTGGGCTCTGCTCGCTGCTCTTCGCCTTCGGCCTCGGCTGGCGGTGGTGCTTCTACGTGCCTGCGGCGCTGGCCGGCCTCGCGGCAATCTTCTGCTTCTTCTGCGTGAAGGACGGCCCGCACGAGGACGGCCTCCCCGAACTAGACCTCTCCGACGTGCGCGGAACGAAGTCCGACACGGACGAGAAGCACGTCGTCACCGACGCCGACCGGCGGCGGCTCGTCTTCCGCAACCGCGTGATCTGGCTGTGCGCGCTCGCGAACTTCTTCGTCTACGTGGTGCGCTTCGGCTTCCTCGACTGGGGCCCCACCTTCCTGAAGGAGTACAAGGGGATTGACGTCTCCAAGGGAGGCCTCATGATCATCGCCTTCGAGCTGGCGGCCGTCGTAGGCACTGTCTTCGCCGGCTGGATCACGGACAAGGTGTTCAAGGGGCGCGGAGTGCGCACGTGCGTGTTCTGCATGCTCTTCGCCGGACTCTGCGCGCTTGGCTTCTGGTATCTGCCGACAGGTTCCGCGATCTGGCAGGCGACGCTCCTCCTGATGGGAACGGGCTTCTTCATCTACGGTCCGCAGGCCCTCATCGGCATAGTGGCGGCCCAGCAGGCGACGAACGACGCCGCGGCGATGGCGAACGGCTTCATGGGCATCATGGGGTACGCCGCCACGACGGTGTCCGGCCTCGGCATCGCGCTCATAAGCAAGCACTTCGGCTGGAACGCAGCGCTCCTCTCCATCGGCGGCTTCGCGCTAGTCGGCATGGTGTTCTTCCTCTTCGCGTGGAACGCCAACGCCACCGGCTACAGCGCGAAGAAGGCATGATCGCCGTCACCACCTGTAGTACCGGTACGGGTCGTCCTCCGCAACGGGCACATCCGCATAGCGGATGGCCGTCCCGCCGAAGTTGCACTCCATGTTGGAGAGGAGGCGGCAGAGCATGTACTGCGCACGCCGTTTGGTCGTGCGCAGGTAGGGCTTCTTCACCTCGTCGATCGCCCACGGCGGCACCTGCCAGAACACGACATAGCCCTTGCCGTGCCGCACCACGCGGAACGCGGCGTTGCCTTCCTCCGACGGCTCCGTGAACGCGTCGAAGTCCATCGCGCCGTGCCACGACCAGTCGGCGTTTGAAAGGCCGTTCAGTTCCGGTGGCAGCTTCCCGATCCGGCTCGCATAGCAGCCGTTCGTCGGCGCCATCGCGAGCGGCACGGGGCTCCACTCCGCCACCTCCTTCGCCGTCAATCCCAGGCACACCACGCGCGCACCGTTCGCGATCTTCTTCTCGAAGTCCTTCGGCTTGCGCGCGCCCGTGGTGACGACGTAGTCGCTCCACTGTCCCGACTCCGTGCCCTTGTACTCGCCAATGAAGCCCGTCCCGAGGTCGCGCGCGAGCATGTACGCCTGCATGCCGAAGGCGTAGGGCTTCTTCGGCCAGATGCGGGCGCTCGTTCCGAGACGCGACACGAGACGGTTCACGAGATCGTCCGCCACGGGGTCGTCGACCGTGCGGTCCGTCACGTCGAGCTGACAGAACGTGACGCGTCCGTCGCCGAGCGTCCAGTCAAGGAGCGGCGCGTACTGGAGGTCGAATCCGCCATCCACAAGCGCGCGCCAGTCGCCGACCGTCGGCTTCTCGGGGATGACGCTCGCCACGTTCCCGCGGTTGCGGCACCGCCACACGCGCGTGTTGCGGAATCCGGCCCACGTGTCCGTGTTGTAGCGCACCTCGACATCGGGGATGCCTTCGAGGTACGGCGGCAGGAGCGTCGCCTCGCCGTTCCAGTCGCGCAGCATCGCCTCGGCGAGCGGGGGTCCGAGCTCCTTGTCGCGGTAGCGCGGGAACACGTTGCGCAGGCCATACGCCTGCACGCGGAAACCGACCGACTCCAGCGCAGCCTTGTCCTGCTCGAACACGAGGACGCGTCCGCCGCCCCGCGCCGTCGGCACGACGAGCCGGTCGAAGACGTCCTTCGTGAGACAGCACCGTCCAATCACCACAGAGGGGCGTGGCGCGCCGTTCTGCCAGAGCGACTGCACGATCTGTTCGATGTCTGCGCGCGTGTGCGCGATGCCGAGTCGGCCGAACTTCTTCTCGGTCGATCCCTTTGGGTCGTAGAGGAACAGCCCCTTCACGGCGGCGGTCTTCGCGGACGCGTAGGTTTCGAGCGTGAAGGCGTCGCGCTGCACGTTGCCGCCCGCGAACGTGAACGTGGCCGCCAGCTCGAACGTGCCCGGCTTCGCGGGCAGCGTGAAGGAAACGGGCACGTCGCGCCGCCCGCCCGGCGGCACCGTGACCGTGCCACGCAGTTCGCCGCCGAGACGGCGGCTCTCCATATTTTCGCGCGGCGCTACAGTATGGGGAGCCGCCGTCTCGGCGGCTCGTAGCTCGCACGTCCATGCCACATCCTGCGGCACGCGGCGGTCGTTGAGGATCACGAACGTCTTCTTCACCGTCTCGCCGGGGCGGAAATGGTGCCGCTTGTCGGTGAACGTGCAGTCGCCGCCGATGAACGCGCAGTCCTCTGCGTTCCAGCGCACGAGCGTGTCGCCGACCACGGTGCGCACGATGCCCGTCGCGGCGCCGGTTCCCGTGTCCCAGCCGTCGGGGTAGATGAAGTCGGGGACGATGCCGGGCGCCTTCAGGTTCTGCCAGCGCGCGGGGTTCTCGCAGGGGGACGACGGAACCAGGCTCGTGTGGAACCCGCCCTGGTCCCACGGCAGCATGGCCGTGATGCCCCACGCGCGGTGGCTGCGCCAGTTGTCCGCCATGTAGAGCGACTGGACGCCGTAGTAGTTGTTCGTGAGGCCGCGCAGCGGCTGGTTGAGCCGGCCCCAGCCGAACGGCTCGCCCGCCGCCCACAGCGCCTCCTCGTGGCGCAGCGCCTTCACCACTTCCGGCGTATCGCCCTCGTAGGCCGCGTCGCCGCGAAACGCCGCCGCGAACTCGCTCGCCCACAAGCTCTGGTAGGCGGTGCACCGCCAGATGAAGAGCGGTCCGCGGTAGCTCGACCAGCTGGAGATGTGCGGCATTCCCCACTCCACGAAGAAGAGCGGCTTCACGCCCGCCTCGCTCCAGTGCTGGAGCCAGTCGCTGCGCTCCTGGACCGGCGCCCAGTTGAGGTAGATGTTCACGGTGTGGAAGTCGTCGAGGTTGCCGGACTCGTGATGGTAGATGGGACGCGTGCCGTCTATCGAGCGCGCGATGCGCGCTGCGATCTGCGCCTGGTGGCGGTTGCGGAAGGAGCGTTGCGGCGTGTCCTTCGGCGCGTAGACGCCGTCGATGCGCAACGGGTTCATGTCGCCCGTGTAGCCAGTGCAGTTGTGGTTCATCGCGTACGAGATCACGCTCGGATGGTTGCGCACGCGGCGGATGGCCCAGCGCGTCAGCTCGCGGTAGCG
>CACWSW010000263.1 GCA_902763655.1 uncultured bacterium | reverse complement strand
GGCATGGAGCCGTTCAGGCTCCACTGGACGGACGGCATCCATGACGACGTGCCGATCGACGAGGACGTGCAGTACCACTACGCGAAGCGCGAGTGGATGAACTTCCCGCCGATCGTGCTCGAGCTCGAGAAGAAGTACAACGTGAAGCTCGGCAACATCGGCACGATCTTCATGGGCGAGAAGGGCATCCTGTGGGCAGGCCAGTTCGGCAACGCGTTCCAGTTCGTGCCGCTCTCGCTCAAGAAGCAGATTCCCGTGCCGCCGCAGAAGTTCCGCCGCATCGCGAAGGGCAAGAGCCACGTGCACGAGTTCTTCGATGCGATCCGCGAGGGGCGCAAGGCGAACGCGGACTTCGTGGAGTACGCCGTGCCGCTCGTCAAGACTGTCCTCCTCGGCAACGTGGTGGCGCTCGCCGCGCGCGACGGCAAGCCGCGCATCGAGTGGGACGGCACGCGCGTGACCAACAACGAGGCGGCCAACGCCTACTGCAAGACCACCTACCGCAAGGGGTGGGAGATCGAGTCGTAGGTCACGACGCGAGGGCCTTGCGAAGGACCGTCTCGGAATCGGAGAGCGAAGGATCGGCAGCCAACACCTGCTGGACCTTCGCTCTCGCGACATCTTCGCTGAAGCCGAGCGCCGTGAGGGCGAGCATGGCGTCGCGCAGGAGCGTGCCTTGCTCTGGCGAATTGGTGGAGGCCGCGTTAGCGAACGCCTCGATCGGGTTGATCTTGTCGCGCAGCTCCACCACTATGCGCTCGGCCGTCTTGCGTCCGATGCCCTTGATGGTGGCGAGGCGCTTGGAGTCGCCCTGCGAGATGGCGAGCTGAAGGTCGCCGACGGTGAGGCCGGAGAGGACAGCGAGCGCGAGCTTGGGACCGACGCCGGAGACCGACGTGACGAGCGCGAACGCCTCGCGCTCTGCGGCCGACGCGAAGCCGAACAGCATCTGCGCATCCTCGCGCACCTCGTGGTGTGTGAAGAGCTTCACATTCCCGCCCTCGGCCGGCAGGCGGTCGAACGTGGAGAGGGGAATGAACACCTCGTAGCCGACGCCGCCGCATTCGACGACGACGCGGGTGATGTCCTTTTCGGCGAGAATTCCGTTCAGATAAGCTATCATGGAGGGAAGGTTAAAAGGTTAAAGGGTTAAAAGGTTAAAGGGTTAAGAGGGAGATGTCTCATTTTAATGGCTCTCGATATCGGAAGGGAGTGATTGATGTGGCCTTGCGGCTGGTGGAATCGAACGTGATCACGGCGCCTTCCAGCGTGGCCGGGCCGGTGGCGACCTCGAAGCGGGCGGGGATGCCTGTCATCAGCTTCTGCGTTACGGGCTCGAATTGGCGGCCGATGGACGAGTACCACGGACCGGTCATGCCGAGGTCGGAAATGAAGGCGGTGCCGCCGGGGAGGACGATGGCGTCGGAGGTCTGCACGTGGGTGTGGGTGCCGACAACGGCGGTGACGCGTCCGTCGAGGTAGTGGGCGAGGGTGATCTTCTCGCTCGTCGCCTCGGCGTGGAAGTCCACGAACACCGGCACGTCCTTGGGAATCTCGCGCAGCGCCGCGTCGGCGGCGTGGAAGGGGCAGTCGACCGGCTGCATGAACACGCGTCCGTGCAGGTTGAGTACGGCGAAGCGGCAGATCGGGGTGGTGATCAGCCGCCAGCCCTTGCCGGGAGCCTCGGGAGCGAAGTTGGCGGGGCGCACCAGGTTCTGGAGCTGCCCGATGGTCGGCGCGAACTCCTTCTGTCCCCAAGTGTGGTCGCCCATCGTGATGGCGTCGACGCCGGCGGCGGAAAGCTCGTTCGCGAGGGCGACGGTGATGCCGGATCCGGCGGCGGCGTTCTCGGCGTTGGCGATGACGGCGGCGAGGCCAAGCTCCTTGCGGATTCCCGCGAGCTTCTCCTTGATGATGCGTCGGCCGGGGCTGCCGACCACGTCGCCTAGCATGAGAATCTTCATGTGAGACCGCATGCTGAAAGGACCACGAACAGTCCGCCTACGGCGGTGCAGATCGCTCCTGCGGCGCGGACGCGCGCGGGTGACGAGGCGAGCCAGGCGAGCGCCTTGCGGATGCGCCACGGGTAGAACATGCCGTACATGCCGACCACGATGCACGCGTATGCGAACACCACGAGCGCGAGGCGCCACTGCGTGTCGCAGAGGCGGATGACGGGGAACATCTCTGCGGGGAAGAGCATGAAGAGCGCGCACACGCCGCGTATCGGCAGCAGGTTCGGCATCCACCAGCACGTCAGGATGGTGAGGACGATGGCGAGGATGGGAAGTTCCATGGGGAACGCCTTGAGGAACTTGTCGAACACGTCGATGCCGATGGTGTGGCACTCGTATGCGGTCCATATCCAGCCCACGGCGCAGAGGATCCAGCCTGCGATGACGTTCCGGGGAAATGTGCGGCAGAGATCCCCCGCGCGTGCGGTGAAGACGAGAGCGAACAACCCCGCCGCGAGGGTCGGCAAACCGAGAATTAGAAACCAAGCTGTCATGGCGGCTATTCTACCATATTTTCCTGTGGGTTGCGGAAACATTTGCCGTCGGCCGAAAAATCGCGTAAGATTTCCGGGTTCGGCGCGAGTAATTGAATGAGACAGAGTATGCGAAAGACCACGAAAAGGCTGCTGATGGCAGGCGGCGTCCTTGCGGGCGCAGCAGTGGCGGCGCTTTGCGCTGCGTGGTTCGGCATAGACTGGACGGACGAGGGGTCCGGCGACTATGCCGGCGGAGTTGTGCTGCGCGACGCGGGAGGGGAGGTGCTGCGCGTATCCCTCGGCGAGAACGACGTGGACTGCCGCCCGTACTATGTGGCCGATCCCGACGATTGGATCGTCAAGGCGCTCGTGGCGTCCGAGGACGGGACGTTCTGGGAACATTGCGGGGTCCGTCCGCTCAGCATTCTCCGCGCGACATTGCAGAACCTCTTCTACCGGCGGCGAATCTCTGGGGCGTCCACCATCACGATGCAGGCCGTGCGGCTGATCCGTCCGCATCGCAAGACGCTGTGGTGGAAGTTCAAGGAGGCGGTGATGGCGCTCAAGATGGAGCGGGCGAAGGACAAGAGGTGGATCCTTTCCCAGTACCTCAACCGCGCGCCGTACGGGTCCAACTTCATCGGCATAGAGGCGGCGGCGAACGGCTGGTTCGGGAAGGGCGCGAAGCAGCTTGGGCTTGGCGAGGCGGCGATGCTGGCGGGGATGGTGCAGGCTCCGAGCCGGTTCCGGCCAGACCGCGGCTTCGAGCGGGCCATCAGGCGGCGCGACTACGTGCTGGGGCGCATGAAGGCGCTAGGCATGATAACCGACGACCAGATGCGGGGGGCGCAGTCGGTCCGCCCGGTCGTCTGCCGCGCGCCGCGTCCGTTCCGGCACCCTTACTTCTGCGACTGGGCGTTGCGCCACCTTGGGCGCGACCGCGCCGCGCAGCGGCATGGCGGCGACTACGTGACGACCCTTGACGCCGACGTACAGGAAATCTGCGACAACGCCGTGGCCGAGGCGGCTGAGAAGGGCGGCTACTCGGTGGCGGCGGTCGTGATGCGCGTCGACACCGGCGCCGTGACGGCCCTCGCCTGCAGCGGCGACTACCTGGGCGGCGAGGCCGGACAGGTGAACACGGCGCTTGCGCCGCGCCCTGCCGGGTCCACGCTCAAGCCGTTCCTCGTGGCGCTCGCGCTCGATCGCGGCTTCGTGACGCCGGAGGAGCGCCTCGCCGACGTTCCGACTGCCTTCAAGGGGTATCGCCCCGCGAACTTCGACGCGAAGCACCGAGGCATGGTGACGGCCCGCGACGCGCTCGTGCTCTCGCTCAACATCCCGTTCGTGCGCCTGCTGAAGGACGTGGGGATCGAGCTTTTCGGGAGCACGCTGCGCGACCTCGGCCTCTCGAACATGCACGAGCCGGACGGCGCGTTCGGTCTGGGCATGGCCATCGGCAACGTCGAGGTGACGCTCCTGGAGCTGGTGACGGCGTATGCGGCGGTGGCCCGCGGGGGAATATGGAAGCATCCGTGCGCCTTCGTGCGCGAGGCGGAGGCGGGGCAGGAGGGCAGGCGCGTCTTCTCCGGCGGCGCCTGCTATCTCGTGAGCGACATGCTCTCTGGAGACGAGCGCAGCGCGGCGGCGCTGGGGCATGTGGCGGACGTGGCGGCCTCGCGGTTCGCGTGGAAGACCGGCACGAGCGCCGCGTACCGGGACGCGTGGACGGTGGCGTGGAACCCAGACTACGTGGTGGGCGTGTGGTGCGGACACGTGTCGGGTGGCTTCGGGGATACGACGCTCGTGGGCGTGAAGGCGGCCGCGCCGCTCGCGTGGCGCATCGCGCGAGCACTCTATCCGCGCAACGACGGGCCGTGGTTCGTGGAGCCGGGCGAGGTGGTCCACAGGCGCGTCTGCTCGGTGACGGGCCTTCCGGCGAACGCGGACTGTCCGGCGACGGAGGACGGCCGGGCGCTCGCTGGGCGGAGCGGCACGGCGCTCTGCGGGGTCCATTACCGCGACCTGGACGGGAACGTGAAGGAAAGGGCGCGGACGGGGTCGTCGCTTGCCATCTCCAGGCCGGAGGACGGGGCCGTGTTCAAGGTGGTGCCGGGCGGGATCCGCCAG
>CACWSW010000262.1 GCA_902763655.1 uncultured bacterium | reverse complement strand
AACTCCCGTTACGGCAAAACCCGCATCTTCATCCAGGCCAAATACGATGGTTCCCCCCGTATCTTGGTTGGAAAAGGACGAGAGCGTATCGTAAAGGCTTGTCGGACATCCCGAAAAAGCCTTCTTCACCTCAACTTGTTGCCCTTCGCAACGCCGCCGTTGGATTTTCGTTATCAGGTTGACGAGTTCTTCTTCTTGCATGGCCTTCCGCTTCCTGTTTTCGCTGGCAGTATACTATAATCATGACAGAATGACAAGGCGAATTCTATATTTTTTAAGCGAATCCTATATTTATTGCATCTCTACCAACCCATCACAGGTTACATATATCCTCTTCCACATGCCAATGCACACCTCCAATCCTTCTCGTTTCCGCCGCTGAAACGCGTATTTATCAAGTCAAATCCACTGAATATGAAGTTATCTCTCTTCGCGATGTTCTGCAACACAGAGTGTATTCCTCTCCTCTGCGCCCCAGAGCAAAACTGGGGGAAGACAAGGAAACAGACAATGAAGAAAGTTATGTTTGGTTTGGCGGCAGCCGCCGCTATTGCCGCGTTCGGCGACGGCATCGAGTCCGCTAACACGGTCGGCTATCAGAATGTCACGGTCAAGGCCAACGACATGACGATGATCGGTATCCAGTTCACGGATACCGGTTCTGCGGACGGTATCTCCATCAACTCCATCAAGGGCGACTTCACGGCGGGGCTTTCATCTGGCGAGTCGGACAACCTTATTGTGTGGGATGCGGTTAAGGGATATACTTCCTATTTCTACTATGTAGGTGAAGAGCCTGATGAGGCTTACGACTACAAGTGGTACGAGGTGGGCAATGAAGAAGAGCCGACCGTTGATAAGATTGCTCCAGGTCAAGGTATGTGGTATGTGCGCCTTGGTACGGCGACGGACATCACCTTCGCTGGTGAAGTCCTTGGATCGGACAAGTCGATTCCCGTTAAGGCGAATGACATGACAATGTTCTGTAGCCCGTACCCGACAGCTACCTCCATCCAGAACATTGATGTTGCCAATCCGACGGCAGGACTCTCGTCCGGCGAGTCTGACAACCTCATTGTGTGGGATGCCGTCAAGGGATATACCTCTTATTTCTACTATGTAGGCGAAGAACCTGATGCGGCCTACGACTACAAGTGGTATGAAGTGGGCAACGAAGAGGAGCCGACCGTGGACACGATTGCTCCTGGTCAGGCGGCGTGGTATGTGCGTCTTGGCGCTGCCACCACGATCTCGTTTGAAAGCCCGACGAAGTAAGGATTTCAAGGGGGGATTGCACGGATGTGTAATCCCTCCAAGAAAGTAACAGGAACGGTACGTTGGCGACAAGGTACCCAACCAAAAAACAAGGAAAATGAAAATGAAAAAAATGATTGTTGTTGCGGCCGTTGCCCTTTTTGCTGGGTTAGCCAATGCCGCTCAGATAAACTGGAACAACCCGTCTTCTGCCCGTATCACGGGTCTTGACGGGGCCAATATCTCTGCGGCAAATGCCAAGGCGTGGGGTTTACAGGCCATCCTCATCAATACGACTACGGGCGAAGAGTTGGCCTCTTACGGTAGTTCCACCGTCTCGGCCATCGGAAAGACAGCGGGTGTAATGGGTGTGCCGACTTACAACTACACCTATGGTGACAAGGTGACTAATGGCGATGTCCTCTCCGTTGTCCTTAAGATGACGGTTGAAGGTCAGGCGTATGAACTGGACACGGGGCTTGCAATGACCGTCGCGGCCACCGATAACGGCGGTATTGATTCGTTCAACAGTTCCGCCACGTGGGGCACGTCCTCCTACGGCGGCGCCTCTGGTTGGGCTAAGGCTGGCGGCGGCGGCGGCGGCACCGATGGCCCGGAGCCCACGAGCGGCCTCCTGCTCCTCGTTGGTGCCGGCATCCTCGGTCTCCGCAGGAAGCAGAAGTAAGGTAGTCGCGGTCACGCGTGACGCGTGACTGGCGGGCGGCGATGTAACGCCGCCCCTACCGAGACGGCCCGTCCGCATGTGCGGGCGGGCCGTTTGATTTGTGAGGACAAATGGCACTGACTCACTCTAACCAACCATGAAGTTTGCCTACACATATCGCTCGTCAGACGGTCAGAGGCATGTGGCCGAGATAGAGGCCGATAGCCGCGACGCCGTCTTCGCCAAGGTGCGCACCGAGCTGGGCATCAAGCCCATCAAGGTGACGGCGGTTGAGGCGAGCCGCCAAGATGGCGGCTCCCCATACGGTCGCACAGGAGCGCGACCCTCCCGTGGCGGCATGCTATGGGGTGCCGCCATGTTGGCTGCGGCGGTGATTGTGGCGGGGTGCGTGTGGTGGTGGGTTGCGCGCGACGGCCGCGCGGGAGCGCGGTCCTCCCTGAGGCCGCATAGTGAGGATTCGGCGGCGGCTTTCAAGGCGCTGGAGGAAGAGGCGGCGACGGTGAGACGCCAGTGCAGTGAGGCGATCGGTGCGCTTGACCTTGACTTGGCCAAGAATTACGCTCTCATCGAAAGGTCTGCCGACATCTCTTTTCTCTATGACGAGATTAACAAAGGGCGTAGCGTCGTGGAGTGGGCACGGAGTCGGGCGAAGACGGTATTCAAGGACATCCATTCGACGTTTCCGGCATCAAGGGCGAACGAGAGACTGGACGCACAGGCGCTGTATGGTTCGCTGATGTCATTTGTGGATGAGCATGACGAGCGGATGATGCGGCTCGAGTCTGCCCTCATGCTGCTTGACGCGAACCGAAGCAAATGGAAGTGCGTGAAGGGGCGGCTCGTGTTCTCGGACAAGGCACTTGAAGACGAGTACAACTTCTTTGGAGTGGAACCTGGCGCGGATGCGGCGCGTTGGCAGAGGGATTTCGGGGAAACCGGAGGAGAGACGAAATGACATTCACAGTGACATGCCGTGGCGCGGACGGTTCCCTGCGCGAGGAGATCGTGGAAGCCGCGAGCCGCGCCGAGTGCTTCGCGCAGTGCAAGGTACGCGGGATCGTGCCCGTGAGCGTGAAGGAAGGGCGTGCTTCGTCGCGGCCACGAGCCGCCGGGACGGCGGCTCCCCATGACGGACGCGCAGGAGCGCGTCCCTCCCCCAGGCGCAAACTATTCACTATTCACTTTTACCTGTTCGTTGCGATTGCCGCACTAGCGGCAATGGCCTTGTGGTGGTGGCTTGGCCGCGACGGAGCGCGGTCCTCAGAACCGAAGACGGCAAAGGTCGTAAAGGACGTCAAAAACCTTAAGGACGTTAAGGTCGTTAAAGACGTTAAGGACCTTAAAGACGTTAAAGGCGACAAGGCCGTTAAGGATATTGAAACGCCCAAGGACATTCCGCTAACGGCGCAACATGCCGACAGGGCCACCAACAAGGTCGTCAAGCTGTCGCCAGAGGACGAGGCTGCGTTCGAACGCGTGAAGCGTGAGACGAGCTTGCGGACGCAGGTGGAGAACCGGATGGCGCTCCTGGCGACAATCAAGCCCGGAATGCCGGTTCCGCCCATGCCGCCGATACCGAACCTCGAGCAGGACTTTGAGAAGGCAGAGGCGAACGTGATCCAGGTGACGGAAGGCGATACGGAGCTCGATCTGCAGAGGAAGCAGTTCGTCATTGCGCTCAAGGAGCGCATCAGCGCGGCGAAAAAGGAGGGGAGGACAGCGACCGAGGCGCTAAACGAATATGTGGTAACAATGCGCCAGGTGGCGGACTTCCGCCAGAAATCGCTTTTGGCGGCTAGGCAGATGGAACGTGAGGGCGATGCGGAAGGTGCAAAGAAGCTCGTCGATTCCGCTAACGCCGACCTTATAGAGATGGGGGCTGAGCCGATCGATCTCCATCCCGCTCCCAAAGGGAGAAAAAAAGTTTCAGACTGAAAGGAACGCAGAAAATGAAGAAACTTGCGATTGTTGTGACGGCATTGTGTGTCGGAACCGTGTTGGCGGAATCGCCGGCGGCATTGAGAAGGCGTCGCGCCACCGAGACGCGCGAGCAGATGATGCAGCGCACTGGGGGAATGGTGGTCATTCGCTCCCAAGGGCCTGCCTTCCGGTTCGTTAACGCGCAGAAGGCGGTGGGGAAGGACGACCTGAAGGTCGTCCCGGAGACCATCGAGCGGATACTGGCGCTTCCGATCCTCTTTGAGGACGGCGAGGTGGCGTGTCCGATGAAGGACGCGGGAAAGTTTCTCGACGAGAAGACGGCGGCATGCGTATTCCTCTGCGAGGGCGAGGGGATGCCGACGCTCGTCGTGGCGCCGGAGGCGCGGTGGGGGGCGGTTAACGTGGCGGCGCTGAAGGCGGATTCGCCGTCTGCGGAAGTTCTGGCGGTACGTGTTCGCAAGGAGATGTGGCGTGCGTTCGCATACGTGATGGGCGCGGCGAATTCCGCGTTCCCCGGCTGCCTGATGACGACTGTCACTTCGCTTGGCGAGCTTGACGCGGTTCGTGCGGAGACGATTAGCCCGGAGCCGCTGCAGAAGATCAATCAGCATGCGGGGAAGCTAGGCATGACGCGCAATCGCGTGGGCACGTACAAGCGCGCGTGTGCGGAGGGCTGGGCGCCACCTCCCGAGAACGAATGGCAGAGGAAGATTGCCGAAGAGGTGAAGAAGGCCGAGGCCGAGAAGAAGGTGCCGGGGAAGAAGTAGCGCAAGGAGCGTGCTGCGATGAGGAGAACGTCCGCCGTCGCCATCTTCTGGGGGTCGTTCCTGTCGTTCGGTGTCCAGCCGCTGGCGGGGCGGACGCTGTTGCCGCATTTCGGCGGGTCGGGGACGGTGTGGGTGACATGCCTGTGCGCGTTTCAGGTTCTTCTGCTGGCGGGGTACTGGTACGCTTTCGTGCCGGCGGCGGCGACGAGGCAGCGGGCGGGCATTCATCTTCTGGCGGTTGCGCTTGCTGGGGTGGCGATGGCCATGTTCGGCCTGCGGGGAGAAGTCGTTCTCAATGCGCTTGCTGGGCTAGATCCGAGGACGGGGGTCTTGGCGGGCGTCGTGGCGAGCGTGGGCATGGCGGCTGTGGTGCTTTCGGCGAACAGCACGGTCGTGCAGGCGTGGAGCGGCGGTGGACGCGACGTGTATCGTCTGTACGCGGTGGGTAACGCGGGGAGCTTCGTGGGATTGCTGGCGTATCCATTGCTTGTGGAGCCTTTCGTGGCACTTCGGTGGCAGTGGATTGGTTTTGCGGTAGGGGCTTGGGTGTATGCTGCCTTGCTGTGGCTAGTGTGGCGGGAGAGGAAGCGGACTACGGACGGAAAAGGAAGTGGCCCATCGGCGGCGTCCGTCGGAGAAGGTTGCAGAAAAGAGGTCCGACGGCATGTTGACTGGTGGTTGTGGGTGGCGGTGCCGATGGCCACGAGCGGTCTGCTGACTGCGGCCACGACGCACCTTACGAGCGACTTTACGCCAATGCCCCTTTTGTGGGCGCTGCTGCTGGGTGCTTTCCTGCTGAGCTGGGTGGCGGGTTTTTCGCGGATGGGGGAGCGGTATTTGCCCGTGCTGGCGGCGGCGGGCGCGCTGGCGTTGCTGGCGGCGGGGATTGCTATGTTCCCGCGGGGCGTACCGATGCGCCGGTTCTACTGGAGTCTCGGGGCGGCGTTCGGGACGCTGTTCTTCACATGCGGGGCGCTGCACGGGTGGCTGTTCAGGACGCGGCCGGAGGCGGGCATGCTGCACATGTATTACCTGTGCATCGCGGTCGGCGGCGCGGCGGGGGGGCTGCTCTGCGGGGTGGCGGCGCCTCTGGCGTTTAACTCGATCGCGGAATATCCGCTCGCCCTTGCGGCGGCGGCGGGTCTGCTGGCGGCCCTCCTTGCAGGTCTGGAGGACGGTGCGGCGACGGCGTGGGTGAAGAAGGCGGGGTACTGCGTCATGGCGTGCGCGGCGGTCTGCGCGTTCGTGGCGCGGGTGGGCGAACGCGAGGTGATCGGGCGGGTGGTCCAGAGCGAGCGCGGCTTTCACGGTGTGGTGTCGGTGCGCGAGATTACGGTGCGGAACGCGGCGGGGAAGGAGCACCGGGAGCGGTGGCTGTACAACGGTACGACGGCGCACGGGTTCCAGGTACTGGTGGAAGATCAAGAAAGAACGCCCACGATGTACTACAACCTGAGCGGCGGTGGCATCGCCTTCAAGTCGCATCCGGCATACACGAACGGGACGCCGATGCGTGTGGGGATGGTCGGGATGGGGGTGGGAACGCTTGCCGCGTACGGACGCCAAGGCGATCTTTACAGGTTCTGGGAAATAAGCCCTGAGGTGATTGGCGTGGCGACTAACGACTCGTACTTCACGTTCGTTTCAAGGTCGAAGGCGAAGGTGGAGGTCGTCGAGGCCGACGGGCGGCTCGCGCTGGAGAGGGAGCGGCGCGCCGGGGAGCCGCGGTACGACGTGCTCGTCATCGACGCGTTCACGGGGGATTCCGTGCCGACGCACCTGGTCACGGAAGAGGCGTTCAGGCTTTACATGGACAGGCTGGAGGATGACGGCATTCTGGCGCTCCATGTCTCCAACTGGCATATTGACCTGTGGCCGACCATGAAGGCGGCCGCGGCGCGGCTGGGATTGTTCGAGGTCGGCACGTATTCGCCGGCCGTGCCGGGCGAGTTCGCGGCGGAGACGGGGTGGGTGTTCATGTCGAGGAGGCCGTTCGAGTCCGTCATGCCGAATTGCTGCCACGAGGTGGACTGGGAGAAAGTCCGAGA
>CACWSW010000261.1 GCA_902763655.1 uncultured bacterium | reverse complement strand
GAGCGGGCTTCTGAACGGGACGCCGGCGGGAGCGCGGGAAGTGTTCGCGCAGGCGGTCCAGTGGCAGGCGTCGTCGATCATCGTGGCGCACAACCATCCGAGCGGCGACCCGACGCCGAGCGGAAAAGACATCGAACTGACAAAGGAACTCGTTGCGGCGTCCAAGGTGCTGCACATACCTCTCCTCGACCACCTCGTGATCGGCTCCCCCGATTCTGCCCCCGGCTTCATCTCGTTGCGCAAGGCCGGGTTTGTGAAGTTTGAGGGATAATCCTATACGGCGAAACGGTTGTTTTCTGCGCGGTACGTCACATATTGCAATAAGTGAAGTAGCGCGTGATCAGCGCGAGGGGTGTGATTGTTCCGCACCGGAATCGCACGCGGATGGTGGGGAGGTTTTGCTTGCGGGTTTTCCAACGGGCAAGATGCCCGTTGTCCCAGTGTTTCAACGGGCGAGACGCCCGTTGTCCCAGTTACGCCGCCAGGATGGCGGCTCCCCATGCGGGAGGAGCGCAACTTGTTGCGGCCGCATGGACACGCCGGCGCCACTTGCGCCTGCGGTCGCAATAAATTGCGACCCTCCCGTTGTAGGACTTCCATGCGGGAGGGCCGCGCTCCTGCGCGGCCGCCGCCGATATGACAAACCGCCAGGTTGACAGGGCTTGCCCTTGGGCGGCGGAAATGGTAAACTTTCGCATGAGCAAAAGCTGGGAGTGCGACATGAGAAAGAACATATACATGAAGAAGTGCCGTTCAACCGTGGTATTTGCCGTTGTGGCGGCCGTTGCGATGGCCTGGTGCGCGGCGCGGGCTGCGGACTACTACTGGTCTGGCGCCATGGGTGACGGAGACGGGACGAACCCCGGAAACTGGATCGACGTCAATGGGAACGCAATGACCGTCGCGCCGGGTGCGGATGACGCCCTGATCGTGACAAGTGCTGTTGACAAGATTACCTATCCTGTCGCGACGACCAACCGTGGGAGTGCCAGTGGGACGCAGTTCCGAAAGGTCGTTTTGGCCGGGAACGTCTCCAGCCGGGTGGATTTCGCCCTCGGTCTTGGGGGGAGCGGTGTCCCGCTGTTCTTCCCGCCTGAGGGTTTCATCAATCTGACGGAAAAGGGCACCTTGAGGTATTCGGTCGGCAATCTCCAATGCATCGAGGGATCGGTGAGTTTGCGCGCGACGAATCTGGTGCACGTGGCCAATCCCAACGCCGTGATTGACTGCCCTCTCCACATGCAGGGCGGCAACGAGTATTCGGACGTGATCAAGACGGGCTATGGAACCTACATCCCGTGGACGGGGAACTGCTATCCGAAGAAACGGCGGCAGCTTGTGCAGCAGGGCGTGTACAAGTTCGCCACGGAGACAAAGGCCTGGAACACGGACTACATCGGTTTTGTCGGCGACGATCCCACGGCAACGCTCTGCTTTGCGAAGAACGCGGTCTTCGGATTCATGACGCCGCTCGTGGAGGAGAACGTCACCACGTCGGACCATACCATGACGGATAACAACACGGGGGCGACGCTCGCCTTGACGGGCAAGGTGACGAACGCGTCGTTCACGGGCCGCGTGCGCGGGAAGCTGTCCTTCATGTGGGCACCATGGACCTCGACGCGCACGTTCACCTTCTCGAAGGGCGCATCCGATACGACGGGCGGGCTCGTCATCTCCAACGGCACGGTCGCCGTGACCGATGGCGCCACGTTCTCGTCCCTTTCCTCCGTGACGCTGATCGACGGCGGCAGACTGTCGTTGGGAGGGGGTGTTGCGGTGCGCACGGCGGCGGTGACGGTGGATGGCACTGCGATTGGTACGGGGGTCTATGGTGCGAGTGATTTCCCTTGGCTTGACGGTGACGGGGTACTTGTCATTTCTGGCCACATGAAGGCGGATATCGTTGTGCCGTACGATGCGACGCAGGGTACGGCCACGACGATTGACTATACGGGCAGTTCCATGACATCCGGTCATCTTGCGGCGCTCAAGCCCTTCAGGGTCATGCTTTCCGAGGCGATGTCGATGCCGTTCCACGTCACGAACAGGCTTGCCGTGGCGCGTTTCAATTCCTCGGTCGGCGTGGCGGGCGGGGATTTCACGGACATCTCGGCAAAGACGTGCGACCTGCCGAGGACGTGGTTCGAGACGGAGACGGCAAACGGCGTGACGACCGTGTACCTCGTGGCGCGGCCCGTGGTCGTGGCCCTTGGGGAGGAGGGGGACGGAGTGCCGCTCTACCACTACTTCATGACGAACGCGAACTTCTGGTCTGACGGCAAGCTGCCGCACGCAGGTGCGGACTACTTTGACGCCATCGACACCACCACCGGAGACAAGTCAGGCGCGTACAGCTACGATTACGGAACGGCAACGGGTTCCGGGCGCGTGTTCCCCGGCGAATCGTTGACGTTCTCCGCATCCCGTTACAGCATGAGGACGAGAGAGTTCACGGTTAACGACCTTCGCTTCTACAACGCGACGTCCGGTATGCAGCACATGTACTCGATCTCGGTGTCGGGAGAGACGCACATGCGCGGGAAAATCTACGTCGATGCGAGCTGCACCGCCCTTGAGATCCGTCCCAATTACGGCGACAGCCTCCTTGTGATCGATTCCGACATCAGCTCAAAGGCGGGCGACCTCACGTTCCGCAACCTCTGGAGCACGTCTCCACACTGCAGCTTCAAGCTGTTGGGCGACAACCGCGGCATCGAAGGCAGGATCGTCATCACCGGAGGAGTCAATGCGAACAAGGACCTCTGGAACCAGCTCACGGTCGCCATCACGAACGTGACCGCGCTGGGCGGGTCAATGGCGACGTGGCGCGGCAACGGGTTGCAGTTCTCCTACTTCCCCCAGTTGGTCGTGGAGGAAACGACGACGTTTGACACGACCAATCGCGGCGTCTACGCGCGCGAGGGCTTCCGGCTGAAAGTCGAGGAGGGCAAGACGTTCACGTTGCTCAACACGTGCAGCTGCAGTTTGTCGTATTCGGTCGACTACAACAGGTTGCTCCCGGCCCGGTGCGCAATCGAGAAGTCGGGTGCGGGCGTGTTCGCGTTCGGCGCCCGTCTCGTCCCCTGCAACACCTCGCTCGCCGAGGTGCCGGCGGACGGGACGAACAACATGGTGCGCGTGAAGGAGGGCGGCGTGATGGCCGTCACGGCCGACGCGTTCGACAACGTGGCGATGGAGTTCCACGACGGCACGTCGATCGTGGCCGACCCGGCCAACGCGGCGACGGCGGCGAACGGACTGCGCCTGGCGGACGTGCCGCCGACGTTCGTGGACGGCGCGAAGGTCGCGTTGCGTCCCGTCGAGGAATTTGTGCCGAACGACGCTGCCGTCGAGGTGGCGTATCTGACGGTGCCGGCCTCGACGCCGGATCTTCAGAGCATCCTGACGGTGGCGAAGATCGAGGCCGCCGACGGCAAGACGTGGTCGCCTTCGTTGCGCAAGACGACGGCGGGCGAACTCACCACGTATTCCGTTCTCTACCGGCGGCTGGGCTGCACGATCATCTTTCGCTGAGCCGACGAGATGGCGCCGGGGGGTGAATGGCGGTCGCGCGGGAGCGTGACCTTCCCCAGTAAGTCGCCAAGATGGCGGCTCCCCATACTGCGGGCGGCGGTGGAACGCCGCCCCTACCAAGTGGGCGTACTTCCTACACGGGGATAGTGTTCTCCCTACACGGAGGGTCGCGTATCCCTACACGGAGGGTTTGGGTTCCCTTGCCTATAACTTCAGACAAGATTACAGGATTTTACAGGATTGACAGGATTTTTCTGATTTTAAATCCTGTAAATCAGGACAATCCTGTAATCCTGTCTAAAAAACACGGAAGTTATCTCATTTACATTCCCGTGCGCAGCGCGGGCGGCGGGCTACACGGCGAAACGGTTGTTTTCTGCGCGGTACGTCACATATTGCAAGTGAAGTATTGCAAGTGAAGTAGCGCGTGATCAGCCCGAGGGGTGTGATTGTTCCGCACCGTAATCGCACGCGGTTTTTTGGGGGCGTGCGTGCTTTTCAACGGGCAAGATGCCCGTTGTCCCAGTGTTTCAACGGGCAAGATGCCCGTTGTCCCAGTTGCGCCGCCAAGATGGCGGCTTTCCCAGTTAGCGCCGCCAAGATGGCGGCTCCCCATGCGGGTATGCGTAATGCAATTATGGACGTGAAATATTGATTCGTGATATTCCACGTCCATCTCGAATTGACAACGAGGGACGTGAAATGTTATAATCTGCGCGTTCACGTCCAATAAGGAGCGTCTATGTTTGTCGGAAGAAACGAATATTTTGATGATTTGTCGTCGCTTTGGCGGAAATCCTCCTCGTCGCTGGTTGCCTGTCGAGGGCGTCGACGCATTGGGAAGAGCACGTTGATCGAATACTTCGCCGACAAGACGGCCGAAAGGTTTCTGTCCTTTGAAGGGCTGCCGCCGCGCAAGGGCATGACAAACCGCAAGCAACTTGACAATTTCAGCACCAGCCTCGCGCAGCAGACGAATCGTCCGCGTGTCGTGATGGAGAACTGGCATGACGCCTTTGACGGTGGTCCTTCTCGACGAGATTTCCTGGATGGGCGGATATGACGCCGACTTCGCGGGGCATCTCAAGTGGGCGTGGGACAAGCTTTTTCACCGGCATGACCGCTTGGTGATGGTCATCTGCGGCAGCGTGTCGGCCTGGATCAAGGAGAACATCCTGGACAACACGGGCTTTGCCGGACGCTTTTCGCGCGACTACATTCTGCCGGAGCTTCCGCTCTCGGCATGTCCTGCGTTCTGGGGGCCGGTTGCCGGGACGATTTCCTCGCGCGAGATGTTCGACGTCCTTTCGGTCACGGGCGGCGTTCCGAGGTACCTCGAGGAAATTGACCCTGCGCTTTCGGCGGAGGAGAACATCCGCCACCTGTTCTTCACGCCTCAGGGGAAGCTCTTCAAGGAGTTTGACGACACGAAGAAATCGATCCTGAAGGCGCTTGCCGCCGGTCCGAAGAGCGGCGCTGAACTGTCGGCGGAACTTGGACTTGCCAACACCGGCCACTTTGCGGAACACCTCCGGTCGCTTGCCGAAGGCGGGTTCATCACCCCCGACAACGGCATCAACCCGGAGACGGGCAGGAGCGCGCGGATCGACCGCTATCGGCTCAGGGACAACTACACGCGGTTCTACCTTCGATGCGTCGAGCCGAGGAAGGGCGAGATCGCCGTCGGGGGCTACCGCTTTGCCTCCGTCGAGCAGATTCCCGGCTGGAACTCGATCATAGGCCTCGCCTTTGAGAATCTCATCGTCAACAACTGGACGGAGCTCCTCCCGCGAATCGGCATCGGAAACGCCATCGTCGAGTCCGCCGCGCCGTTCAGGCGCGTCTCGTCGGACGCGGCGAAGGGCGTGCAGATCGACTTGCTGATACAGACGCCGCGAACCATCTACGCAGTAGAGATCAAGCGTAAGAACAAAATCGGGCAGGAGGAGGAAAGGGAGATGGAGGATAAGATCGCCCGGCTGAAGCCGCGCAAGGGCATGAGCGTTCGTCCGGTTCTTGTCTATGACGGCAGCCTCGATCCGCAACTCTCGGGCAGCGGGTATTTCGCCGCGACGATCGACGCATCCGAGCTTCTTCGCCAGTAACCACTCCCCAATTCCGATCGTACCCAGCCTCCCGAACGCGGGCCGGTTGAACATCATCGTGCGGTAGACGCCGCCTGGAAGGCGGCTTTCCCAGTTAGTGCCGCCAAGATGGTGGCTCCCCATGCGGGAGGGCCGCGCT
>CACWSW010000260.1 GCA_902763655.1 uncultured bacterium | reverse complement strand
GTGGCGTCCTTCGGACGGCTCGCGAAGCTGCCGCCGCGCACCGTCTTGCGCGTCGCGTCGTAGGCGCTCGCCGTCCACTCCGCCGCGTTGCCGTGCATGTCGTAGAGGCCCCACAGATTCGGCTGCGCGCGCCGCACGTAGTTGAGCGAGAACGCGTCGTCCGTCCACTGCTCGTCGTGCAGCGGGAAGTTCTGCTCCACCTTGTAGGGCTTGCGCGGACGAATCCGCCCCGGACCGTCCCAGCCCTCGTTCATCGACCAGCGCACCTGCTTGTCGGCGAGGTTCGCGTACTTCGAGTAGTCGTCCGCAAGCCCGCCCCACGGGAAGGGCGTCGCCGTGCCGCAGCGCGCGGCCCACTCCCACTCCTCCTCGGTGGGCAGGCGCGCCGTCCGCCCGGTCTTCTTCCCGAGCCACGCGCAGAACGTCGCCGCGCGCTCCCAACTCACGCGCACCGCCGGCATGAGCCGGTGGTTGCCGATCCAGCCCGGCACGATGTGGTCCTTGCCGAACATGTCCTGGTAGCGCGAGTCATGCGCGGGATCGAAGGCGTGGTACTGGTCGTTCCGCACCTCGGTCTCGCCGAGCCAGAAGGCGTTCGTGACGGTCGCCACGCGCTGCACCTCGTTCGGATAGCCGTTCGTCGATCCCATCACGTAGATGCCCGCCGGGATGCGGCGGAACGTCATCGAGACGCCGTCCCCCAGGGGCAGCGTCATCACCGTCACCTGCGGCACGTCGTCCACGCCGCCCGTCTGCGCGTCGATCGCCGCGCGCCGCGAAAAGGGCCAGCCGGGGATGGCGAGGCGCTTAGTGCTTGGTGCTTGGTGCATAGTGCTTGGTGCGTTGCTCTCGCGCCCATCCTTGCACTTAGGTTTCGCACTAGGCACCAAGCACTCAGCACCAAGCACTGCTTGCAGCCGCTTGTTCACCAAAGCGAAATACTTGTCATATTCGGCTTCGGGGTTGTCGGTGATGTTGGCGTAGCGGGAGGTGAGGGCGATGCGGCGTGCGACTTGGTTTGAACAGGCCATAGAGAAACGGTCCGTGGCGAACGCGGGCGGGTTCCACTTGCCGAAGAACGGCACGTTGAGGTCGCCCCATTCGTGGAACTTCTGAAGGTCCGCCGCCGAGAGCTTCACGCCGTGGTGCCCCTTCTCGAACATCTGGATGAGCGGGCTGGTGGACGCGTGGTAGTCGAGCGGGTCGAGGACGGGGATCTCGGATTCCGGACCCGGACGGCGCATGTACGGATGGAGCTTGCGGTAGGCGGCCTCGGGCGAGTCGAGCTTGTGGCAGGAGTTGCAGTTCTTCACCACCACGGGCCACAGCTCGTTCGCGAAGCCCCACGGACGCAACCCGTCGCCGTCCGTCGGTCGAATCTGCTGAATCTCGCCTTTGAAATATTTCTCATCGGCAATCGTCCGCTTCGTGTGAATGGACGTGCGGTTGTCCTCATGGCATCCCGTGCAGCTCACGCGCTCGCCAGGCATGCCCACAGTCCAGCTGCGCATCAGCTGGAGCGCGCGCCCTTCGCCGTCGAGCGGCTGGAAGGAGACGGGCGTGTTGGCCGGCATCTCGAAGCAGACGCTGCCGTCCTTCTCGATGTCCACCGTGCCGAGGATACGCTTGATGTCCCAGCCGGACTCCACGCGGTCGAGGCCCGTCATGGAATGTCCGCCCGTCTTGTGGTAGTTGAAGTGGTAGGAGAACACGCGCAGCTTCTTCGCCGTGCCGCGCGGCACGCCCGCGAGGCCGGGGCCGTTGTAGATGTCGGCGATGTGCACGGAACAGGTCTTCTTCCCATTCACGCTGCGGTCGGGTATGATCGGCGGACGCTTCCGCGCGGCGAACGGGATCGGCTCCGCGTAGATGCCCTCGGGATATTCCGCGACGAGCGTCATGTTGTCGAACGTGTCCACGAGGTAGATGCCCACGAGACCGTCCGGCGCGGTCTTCGCGTTCACGAGGTGGTACTTCGCGCCGAGCGGCCACGGATAGCCGAAGTACGGCTTGCCGCGCGCGAACTGGTTCTCCACGAACGGGTCGCACACGTCGCCGTCCACGTCCTTCCCGTAGCCTGGGAACTCGTGCACGAGGCCGGTCTTCTCCTTCGGGTGGACCTTGGGCATCACGCGCATGGGGAGCGCAAGGTCGGGCGTCCACTCGCGGTCGGGCGGGTCGAACGTGAACGGGTAGGCGCGCGCGAGCGTGGGGTCGCACAGGCAGAAGCGCCCCAGCTCGCTGCGGCAGTGGTGTCCGCCCGTGAACATCGAGACGAGGTGCGGCTCGCCCGGCACGCTGCGCGCGTTCGAGAAGAACGGCGGCGAGTAGGTGCCCGAGCCCCACAGCGCGAGCTGCCCGACGCCGTCCGGGTTCATCGTCATCAGCTCGCGCGCGAAGAAGTGCGCGAGGTCCGAATACTCCCAGCGCGTGAACATCACGCGCCCGTCATGCGTGACTGTGGGCGTGAAGTCGCTGTCCTGCTCGAACGTGAGCTGCCGCACTTCGCCCGTCTTGCGGTCCACGCGGTAGAGCACGCACATCGGGTAGTTGCCGTCCTCGCACGGCAGGAACTGCCAGGGCGCCGTCCCCAACATGACCACCTGGTTCTTGTTCGGCAGGTAGCAGGCGTCCCACCATTGGATGTCGTAGTGGCCGTCTTCGGGCGAGACCAGGGTCGGCGGTGAAGGGTGAAGGGTGAAAGGTGAAAGGTGTGGGTTGGCGTCTGCCGCGCCCTCATCACCTTTCACCTTTCGACTTTCACCTTTCACCTCAATCTCGTACACTCCCAGCAACTCGTTCGTCCCTCGATAGCCTGTGAAGAGGACGCGGGAGGCGTCGAAGTCGAGGTCGAGGTCGCGCACGATGCCGGTGTCGGACGGGCGGTACAAGCTGCGCGCCGCGGCGGCGCCGGTCTTCCAGCCCGAGAGGAGCACGATGTCGTTCTCGTAGCCCTTCCGGTGGAGGTCCATGTGGTTGTGCGCGTTGAGTCCCGTGAAGCCGAAGTCGTAGTCGCCGAGCAGTTGCTGGGGGTAGGTGGCGCGGCGTGGTTCGGCGACCTTCCGCCGCACGCAGAGGATCTCGTCAAAGTCCAGCACGGGGTTGGCGAGCATCGCCTGCCGGTACGCCTCGACCATCCGCACGGCCTCCTGCACGGGAGGGACGCAACTTGTTGCGTCCGCCGCGCCTACTTCGGTCGCAACAAGTTGCGACCCTCCCAGGGCGGCGCGGACCGCTTGTTCCTTCGTGATGAGCGCTTCGATCGCGGGCGCGTAGCGCGCGTAGTCGTACTTCGCGTTGCCCTTCATGTCGGCGAGGAACCGCTTCGCCGCCACCGCGTTGAACACGCGCATCTGCTCGCGCGCGGCGCGGACGTCCGCGCCCGCGCGCGCCTCGTCCACCATCCACACCGTCATCATCGTGACGTCGTTCGTGGACGCGAACCGCCAAATCACCTGTCCATCCGGCGTCAGCTCGAACGCCGTCGTGCGCGTACCGTCCTGCGAGCCGTTCCGGTAGGACCCGACCACGAGATTACCGTTCGGACGATCCTGCACGCCGCATAGGTTGCCGAGCTTGAGGTCGGGATGGTCGGCGCACGCGAAGCGCCGCACCACGCGTCCCGCCGGCGAGAACTCAGAAATGGCGGAAAGGTGCGAGACCACCGTGTTGCCGTTCGCCTTGCGGTAGGCGTCGAAGGCGAGCTCGCCGATCTTCCACTGGCCGACCTGCGCCTTCGTGCGTGGGTTGAACTCGCGCACAAGGCCCGCGCCGGAACAGCACACGAGCCACGTGCCGAACGCCGTCGCGCGGCACATGCGGTAGTGGTGGTGGACGTCCTTCGGCGTTGTGCCGTCCAGCCACGCGGCATTGCCCTTGAAACGGCGCACAACCTTGCCGTCAGGCGTGATCTCGGAGAGGAAGTCGGTCGCGTTCTCGGCCACGAGCAGGTTGCCGTTCTCCAGCAGATCAAAACCGTACACGCCCTCGCCCGTCTTCGAGCGCTCGCGGTGCGCGCCCGGCGCGGGATCGTAGAGGAGCGTCGCCGGTCCCTTGCCCGGCTCGTCCACGCGCCAGAGGCAGCCGTTGGCGTAGAAGAGGCGTCCGTTCAAGAGGAACGCCCGGTGAATGTTGCCGCATCCGGCCTGCTCCCACACGATCCGTCCGTCGGTTCCCAGAAGGTACGCGCGCCCGCCCTTCTTGCCGATGGCCGAGACGAGCAACGGCGCCTCCGGCGTGCCCGTCAGCACGCCCGGACGTTCGCCAACCTCGCCGAAGGCGGCCGCACCTGCCACCACCGCCGACAACACACACGCCACGCGCCGCACCCGCGGCACTAGAAACCGATTTTTCCTCATGACAATAGTATAGCAAAACTGACCGAGCCGAGAGATGCGCCTTACCGCACTGCCGCCGCGCCGTTGACGGGCGACTTCTCCTGCGGCGAGACAAATTCCGCGGCCGCAGCAGAAGTCCGAGGGGGACAGACCCTTCATGCCTTTACACTTTTCAATGGTCTGTCCCCTCGTATACTTTTCAAGGGTCTGTCCCCTTGTATGCCGCCGGATGCACGGTTACGCTCCACTCGCCGGGGCCATACTCGCGGTCAGAGATTCCGGGCGCGGACACCCTTGCCGACGTCCCCTTCGGCACGGAGAACGTCCAGGTCCACGTTCCGTCGTCGCCATACTTCCAGCTGCTTCTGATCGCTCCCTCC
>CACWSW010000259.1 GCA_902763655.1 uncultured bacterium | reverse complement strand
AAGTCCTCGATGTCGGTATATTCGGTGATGTTCGGATGAAGGGAGTGGTAGAGGGTCTGCGTGCCGACATGATGCGCCTTCAGGGCGTCGATGACGTCGAACCGCCGCCAGTCGACAAGTTTCTTGCCGAGATAGCCCACCATGGCGAAATGCCCCTTGACCCCTTCCGCGGCGAGCACGTTCGCCATGTCGCGTATCGCGTCGGAACTGCGAGGCTGTATGAAGTCCTCGGTGTCGAAGAAGAACACGACCTTGGTCGGCTCCGCGGCAGCCGCGGAAAGCGCCGCAACCAGCAGGACGAATCTGGCCCGTTTTGTCACTTTCGTCATTCTGTCGTTCTCCATGTTGGATTGCGGGTTGTGGGGAAGGTCATGGGGCTTGGTCATCCTTGTTCGATTCCGGCGGAATCGCGAACTTGAAAACCGTTTTGCCGTTGTTCGTCAGATGAAGGTCGCCAAGCGAAATCACGTCCATGCCAATCAGCATGTCGCAAACCATGAGGTCACTTTGCGAGACGCGAAGCCCCTTGATCAGTGGTCCATTCGGCAGAAAAAGATCAATTCTGTAAACCGGCGTTTCATACCAGCCGTTTGCGGTGTAGGCTTGCGAGAAGTCAACGGGAACCAGTCCCAATTCGGCGACTTTGTCACGGGAGATCACGGAGAATGTCGCTCCAGTATCCCACAATGCCTTAACGGAAAGAAAAGCCGTCATCGCCGATGGATGCGAAGCGATTGCCACGTCAGTCAGAATCTCACGAACGATATCCGGGAAATCTTTTCTGATTACGCTCATGACATTGATCTTGAGAAATCTGCCCGACCAGAAAGACAAATCCAAGGCGTTTCCTTCTCGCGCGGGACGCACAGATGGACGATGAACGAGCCAAGTGGATGTCCGGCTGAGAGTGTTTCATCCACACCTTGATTGAAATCGTCGTAGTCGCCTAAAACACGACCGCCTGAAATGGCAATATACTTGCCGTTGTATTTCGGCAGAAGCGAGTCAAGATTGGCATAGTACCAATCCGCATTCTTTTTTAATTCTGTCTGTTCCGTCGTCATGTCGCAACCTCGCTTCCGTTAAATGGCAGTGTACCCCCTTCCAGAGAACGGCAATATGATACCACATCCCACCGACGGGTTCAAGCCGCGTGGCGGGCGGCGATGGAACGCCGCCCCAACCATGCGGCTCGCCGAGGACGGCTCGCCCCACCGTGGGAGGGTCGCAACTTGTTGCGACCGAATCGGCGGTCGCAGTAAACTGCGACCCTCCCGTATGGAGAGCCGCCATCTTGGCGGCGTTAACTGGGAGAGCCGCCATCTTAGCGGCGCACGAGGACAACGGGCGTCCCGCGCGGAAGTCAGCGGAAGATCACGACGAAGCCACGCTGGTATCCGTGGAAGAGGAAGTCTTCCGGGGCGAGGGCGGCGGAGACGAGACGCCAGGAGTCGAGCTGGCCGCGGAACCCGTTCGCGCCGTTCTCCTCGCCGCCAAGCGTGAACCAGTGGCTGCCGTGTCCGCCGATCGGGTACGCTGCGTTCGGCAGGCTGCCGGCAAGCGCGCCGTCCAGATAAAGGCGCCAGCACCCGGTCTCCCCGTAGGCGGGCGTGTAGACCAGCGCGACATGGTGCCAACTTCCGGCCAAGCCGGCGATGTCAACAGGAAACTTCGCGTTCACGAAATAGAGCGTCGGCTGGCGCGCCGTCCGCCCCTTGAGCGAGAAGCGCGCCGTGCCGTTTGCGTCGGTCTCGATCCCGAACCGCCAGCCGTACTTCTGCCCGGAGGGGAAATAGGTCGCGCAGAGCGTGACGAAGCCAGGCGTCCCGGAAGGCGTCCAGTTCATCCACCCCTCCACGGTGAAAGGCGCGAACACCTCGGCGCGCACGCCGAGGTTCTGGACGTAGAGCGCGCCCGCGCCGCCGAAGGCGGCCGCGCCGTCGTTCGCCGCGCTGTCGCCCGCGAAGCCCGGCGTCCGGTCGGGGTTGGGGATGCGGCGTGTCATCTGGGATGCGACGGCGGACGGCGCGGTTCCGCTCGTGCGGAACCCGTAGCGCGGATCCACCTGGCTGCCGTAATCGAGGTCCCCGTTGGAGAGGCGATCGAGCTTCCAGTACGCGACCGTCGCCGGAACGGACGGTTCGCCGCCCTGGGCGACATGGTTCAGGAACTCCTCGGGCGCCAGCACGCGGCGGGAGAGACGGACGTTCGAGATTTCGCCGGCGAACGTGTTGGCGTTCCAGTGACGTCCGCCGATGAGCAGCTCTCCCGTCTTGAGATTGGGCGTCTGCGTGGCGTTCTCCAGCGTCCCGCGCGACGTGCCGTCCACGAAGAGTTCCCACGTCCCCTTCCCGACATCCGGATCGAACGTGAGCGCGAGATGCCGCCAGCCGTCATAGCCCTGGGCGTCTTCGGAGGAGGAGAGCGGAAAGACCTTGTCGTTCACGCCGGAAGCCCCCGCGGCCAAGAAGATGTACCCGGCGGGGCGAAGCGTCATGTTGATTTTCATAGCCCCCACGCTCGGATCCGTCGACTGGTCGTTCGGGATCGCGCTGGTGCCGAACAGAATCTGCCATCCGGACGAGACGGTGGCCGACCGCCGGAACCATCCCTCAAGGGTGAACGGATGCCGCCCGTCGAGCTGATTCATGACCTCGTCCTTGCGCGTGGCCACGTAGGAGCTGGTGTTGTACCCGAAATGGATGCTGCCGACGCTTGCGGACGAATCTCCGCGGAAGTCGGGAGACGTGTCCGGATTGGGCATCGCGCCGGGATTTTCCGTGCTGCCCGTCACGCGGTACTTGCTGGCGTAGGAATGCCCTAAGTGGAAGTTCCCGCAGATGTCCTCGCCGTCCAGGTAGAATCCGTCCGTGGAATTGAGCGGCCACAGCGCGACCGTGCTGTCGGACGAGGCCGTCCCGTTGAGGAACTGCGCCGGCTCCAGCGCCGTGCGGCTCGCGCGTACGCAATCGAAGTGTCCGGAGAAGTTCAGCGCGTTGTTGGAGCGTCCGCCGATGTAGAAGTTCTGCGACTGAGACGTGCCGACCAGTACCTGCGAGTTGGTCGCCGCGCCCGCGAACGCGCCGTCGATGTAGAACCTCCAGACGCCCTCCCCGTTGATTCCGTCCGCGTGCCGGTACGTGAGCGCGATGTGCATCCACTCCCCGTGATAGGCGGCGTCCGGGGAAACGCGAGCGCCGGCGCAAAGCGTCGTCGTCGAGGAACCGCCGTTGTCCTCCTGGGCGAAGATTGAGAAATAGCGCAGGTCGGAATTGCTTTGCGAGCGCAGCTCAAGGGCCCATCCAAGGCTGAGGAAGCGCGTGTTCCAGACATATTGGACTTCCGAATTGTCGTAGACGTCGCGCTTGGGCAGGACCCACCCCTCCACCGTAAAGTCGTTCGTCAGCTCCAAGTAGGGTCCGAGGTCATGCGCCACGTACCGTTCGCCGACGCCCTCGTCGAGCGCGCTGCCGCGGTTGCCGTTCGGGAGGTTCACGGTCGGATTGGGGGGCTGTCCCTCGAAGGCGCAGCGAACGCTGGCCTGTCGCGTCTCCTGGGCTATCACGTCGTAGATCGCCGAATAGCCGAGGTGCGCGCCCCCCACCGAATCGCGGCCCTGCAACGCGCCGGTCTCGGCGTCATAGCCGAGCTTCCAGTACGCCAGCGTGGGGTGCGTCGCCACACCGGGCCCCGGCGCGCAAAGGAACTCCTCGGGCTGTAGCACGCGGTCGGAGAGGCGCAGGTAGTCGAACCGCTGCGTGGCGTTGTTGCCGTATCCGTTCTTGCGCCCTCCGATCGACACACGCGTGTTCCCAAGCGAGCAGTTGGAGGACGTGATGGCGACGCCGCTCGTAATCGCGCCGTAGGAGACCCCGTCCATGAACAGCTCGAAACGGTTGCGTCCGTCCCCGCCGGTCGGGTCGTGCGTCAGGGCCACGTGGTGCCACTCGTTCGTCGCGTTAGCCGGAACCTCGCCGGGGAACGGCACGTCGCTAATCCGCCTCTGCTCGTACAGGACCCATTTCACCTTGCCGTTGAGCAAGCGCAGGGAAAGGATCAGGCGATCCCCCTGATTTGACCCTTGCTCCTGCGTGTCGAAGAAGACGAACCAGGTCGAACCGGGGTTCTCCGTGCGATACCACCATCCCTCGAAGGTGAAGGCATTCGTCTGGTTCAGCGTCGCGCCGATCGTGGAGGACGTCAGGAACCTTCCCCGCCCGAGCTCGAGAGAGCCGACGTTCTCGGGCGTGTCCAGGAAACCTTCGGAGGAACCGGGGTTCGACGGTCCGCCGGAGGACTGCTCAATGCCGCCGGCGCCCAGAGGATTCGTTTGGGCAGCTTCCACGCTGAGGTCGTCCGCCGGATCAACGAGGCTACGGAGATTCAGCCCCGTCGCCGCATCCCAGTCGAGCTTCCAGAGCCCGACCGTCCCCACGCCCTCGGCGAAGACAACGCCACTTGCAAACAACCCAACCGCAAGGAGAGCGCCTAACTTACGCACCCCGAGTCGGGCCGGTTCTGTCACTTTCGTCATCCTGTCGTCCTCCTTGTCGGATTGTGACTTGTGGGAAATGGTCAACGTGCCGATAATGATACCACATCCCGCCGACGGGTTCAAGCCGCGAGGGCGCATCTGCGTTTTCCCCCCATGCGTTTTGAGATTGGAAACAACCAGAACAACTGGTAAAAACAACTTTGAGAGAGGTGCGCGGGCTAACTCGCCCGCGCATCTATCCATCTATG
>CACWSW010000258.1 GCA_902763655.1 uncultured bacterium | reverse complement strand
CCGTCGGGCGCGCGCGCGCTCGTGCTGGCGAACGCCACCGGCAAGCCGCAGCGCGTCACGGGCAAATGGCAGGGGCGTCCGCTTGACATCACCCTCCCCCCGCATGACATCCAGCTTGTCAAATGAGGATAAGACAATGAAGAAACATTGCTTTTTCGCGTTGGCGCCACTCGTTGTCGTCATGTTCACAGCCGTATGCACATGGGCGGCCGATCCGACCGTCATGCGTGTGGGCGTCATCAACTGGGACTGCTCGCCGCCGAGCGACACGTGGTTCGGCGGTTACCAGACGCGGTCGCTCTCGCCGGCGCGCTACCGGTACCTGACGCCGTACTACGCCGACGTGAAGGGTCCGGACGAGATTTCCTACCACCGCCGCACGCCCTCCGAATACGACCGCGAGCTGCAGTATGCGATCGACGCGGGCATCGACTACTTCGCCTACTGCTGGTACGGCGAGGATCCGCACGCCAAGCGCGTGCCGCTCCATTCAGGTCGCAGCATCAGCTGCGAAGACCATCTCTGGGAGATCACCTGGGCGCGCCAGTTCCACATGAAGAGCCCCCTCCGCGAGAAGCTCGGCCTGTGCGCCATCATTCTGGGGAGCCATGTGTACACGGACGAGGAAGTGACGCATCTCGCCGAGGCGATGCGCGAACCCTGCTACGAGAAGGTGGCGGGAGGGCGTCCGCTCCTCTACATCTTCGGCGACGTGACGAAGGGCGAGATCCTCGCGCGCATCCGTCGGGCCGCGCGGACGGTTGGCGTGCCGGATCCGTTCGTCGTGGCGATGCACGGTACGCGCAAGAGCCTGCCGGCGACGGGCGACCGGTCCGTCCAGGCCCGCTCCGCATACGCGCCGCCTGCTCCCCCGAAAGGCGGCGCCTTCCTGCGCTATCCCGACATGTACGCGGCGATCCGACGCGTCAACGCCTCGTGGATCGACCAGGGGTTCGACATCGTGCCGGCCTTCGCCACGGGCCGCGACCACTGGCCGCGCATCGAGCACCAGGTCCCGTGGACGGACAATCCGCCAATGCGCTACGCGAGTCCGGCGACGGAACGCGAACTGGTGGAATGCGCGAAGGACTTCAAGGCGTTCATGGATGCGAACCGCGTGAAGTGTCCGCTTGACCATGTGCTGACCTACGCCTGGAACGAGTTCGAGGAAGGCGCCTACATCTGTCCGCTCTGGGCGCCGAACGGCGGCGCCGACACCTCGCGTCTGAGGGCCTTCGCCAAGGTCGCGCGCATCTTCAAGGGCGAACAGGGCGTAACGGCAGTGCCGGACGGTCCGCTGCCGGATCTCGCCGACTTGCGCAAGCGCCTGCCCGAGATATTCAAGGGTTGCGAGGGGTCCTCCCGCCACGAGTGGTTCGCCACGCGGCTCGAGGCGGTTCCGCGACGCGCTCGCGCACTGGGCGAACGATCCGCTCAACCCCGCCGTCAAGCCGGTGGAGATCAACGCCCACGACTTCGGCGTGAAGGGCGACGGGGTGACCGACGACGCGCCGGCGTTCGCGCGCGCCGTCGACGCGGTGCGGAAACTCGGCGGGCGGCCGAGCGTGTTGCGTATCCCCGCCGGACAGTACCTGCTCGGTTCGGCGAAGAAGACCGCGTCCGGCATCACGGCCCACCTGGACCTCACCAGCCTGACCAACTGCGCGGTCGTCGGCGACAGCCCGGAGACAACCCGCTTCGAGTTCGGCGTCTACGACTCTTCGGGCGTGGCGCTTGACAAATCGGAGAACACCACGCTGGCCCGCGCCGACTTCTCGTGGTGCGAGGCGCCGTTCTCCCAAACGGTGTTGGAAAGCTACGAGCCGTCCAACTGCACGGCGATCGTCCGCTACCATCCCGGCACGCTCAAGCCGGACGATCCGCGCTACCGCAAGGCAGAACGAGCGCAAGTCTGCGGGCTCTTCACGGCGGATGGCAAGGCGCTGCACGATCGCGGCGCCACGGTGTTCTTCGACCGGCGCGCCGACGACCTCGGCGGCGGACGCTACCGCATCTACTTCGACGCGAACCGTCCCGGCATGAAGAAGTTCAGGCCGCGTCCCGGCGACGTGATCGTGTTGCCGGACCGTTCCAACGTACTCCAGTGCATCAGCACGCGCGGTTCCTCGTTCTGCAACCTCGTCCACGTCTGGGTCCGCAATGCGCGTTCCAGCACGATCTCAGGTGCGGGCGCGCATTACGTGACGGCCGACCACTGCCGCACGTTCCCGAAGTCGCCGGACCTCGTGTTCTCGTCGAACGCGGACACGTTCTTCAACGCGCGCGGCTCGCACCTCGCGCACTGCGAGTTCTGGGGCATGAACGACGACGGCGCCAATTCCCTCGGCCGGGGCACGGCCATCCTCTCGCTGGAGGGCGCGCGCACGGTCGTGGTCTATCCGCAGGGTGGGCGCGTGCGCACGGGGGACGTGCTGCAGGTCATGCATCCGATGGAGGGGCGTTTCGCGGGTGATTTCCGCATCGCGTCGCTCCGCGCGTTCAAGGCGAAGGGCGGCGGCAACCGCTGGGCGATCACGTTCGACCGCGACCTGCCGACCGACCTCGTCACGTGCGCCGAGGCCGGTCAGATTGACAACGCCACGCGGTACGCCATCTCCCACGGCCTGGGCAAGGTGAAGAAGGCGCCCGACTTGCTCTTCTTCCCCTTGGCGTACGGCACGGGATTCACGATGCTCGACAACAAGATACGCGATCTCCGCGGCTGCGGCCTCAACGTGCAGTGTCCCCACGCGATCATCGACGGAAACGTATTCGAGAACATCAGCATCGGCATGAAGATCACGGGGCTCACCCAGTGGTACGAGGGACCGCCGCCGTACAACGTGGTGGTGAGGAACAACGTGTTCCGCGACTGTAACACGGGCATCGCCGCGCATTTCCTCACCATCAACGGCGCCCTCTCGAAGGAACGTCCGATCCGATGGGTGGAGATCGTGTCCAACCGCCTGGAGAACGTTGCCCGCCCGTTCGCCCTCAACAACATCTCGGACGAGATCGTGCGCGACAACGAAATCATTTCCCCTAAACCGAAAAATGCAGATTAGGGGAAAGAATTTCGACAGCCTAAAAAATTTCCCCTAAATTGCAAAATGCAGATTAGGGGAAATTTTTATGGCGAATCCATGTCCGTTGTGATATCATGTGCGCGCTGTTGGAAAACAGAGGAACTCTGTCATGTTTTTTGGACGCGAAGATGTCATAGACCGGTTCAACGCGCTGCTTCGCAAGCGCGTGGCGTCGCTTGTCACATGTCGCGGACGGCGGCGGATCGGCAAGAGCACGCTCGTGGAGGTGTTCGCGAAGCGCGCCGGATGCCGTTTCATCAAGATCGAGGGACGGCGTCCCGCGAAGGGGTTGTCCAACGCCGACGAACTGGCGTCATTCGCGAAACAGCTTGCCGACCAGACATCCGCCGAGGCGACCCCTCCCGCCAACTGGCCGGATGCGTTCCGCAGACTCGACTCGCAGATCGGCGGACGCGGCTGGACGGTTGTGCTGCTTGACGAGGTGTCGTGGATGGCGTACTACGACAAGAGCTTCGCCTCCGACCTCAAGATCGCCTGGGACAACCTATTCAAGAAGCACGACAGGCTCGTCTTGGTCGTGTGCGGCAGCGTGTCGAGTTGGATCCGCGACAATATCATCGACAACGGCGCGTTCCTTGGACGGAGGTCCCTGGATGTCATCGTGAAGGAACTTCCACTTTGCGACTGCGTCAAGTTCTGGGGCAAGACCGCATCGCGCATCGACGAACGCGAAATCATCGACGTCCTGTCGGTGACCGGCGGCGTGCCGCGCTATTTGGAGGAGATTGATCCTGCTTTATCGGCCGCCGAGAACATTCGCCGTCTCTGCTTCCTCCCGAATAGCATCTTGCGAACGGACTTCGACGAGATGTTCAACGACGTCATCACGCAGGAGCCAGACTTCTCCGCGAAGGTGCTGAGGTGCCTTGCGGATGGTGCGAAGACGGGCGCGGAGATATCGAAGGACCTGTGTCTGGAGAAGGGAGGGCGCGTCTCTGCGGCGCTGGGACGGTTGGAGGAGGCCGGATTTGTCTCGTCCGACGCATCCGTCAACCCGGAGACCGGCAAGCCGGCGCGGGAAGTGCGCTATCGGCTCAGGGACAACTATGCCCGATTCTACGTCAAGTACATCGAGCCCGCAAAGAAGATGATCGACTCCGGCGCGTTTGAGATCACCGGGCTGGATGCGCTCGAGGGAATCGAGTCGGTGATGGGACTCGCATTCGAGAACCTCGTGGTGAACAGCTGCCGCGAGTTGATCCCGCTCCTGAACCTGAAAGGATCGCTGATAACCTCTGCCGCCCCGTACCGGCGCGGCGGGACGTCCAGTCCGCGCGGCCGGAAGGGATGCCAGATCGACCTTCTCGTGCAGACGCGCCGCACGGTCTGTGTCGTCGAGATCAAACGACGCCGCGAGATCGACCGAGAGGTTATCCGCGAAGTCGACGAGAAAGTCAGGGCGATCGCGCGGCCGCCTGGCGTGTCGGCGCGGGCGGCGCTCGTCTACAGCGGCCACCTTTCGCCCGTCGTTGCGGCGGACGGTTACTTTGACGCGATTGTCCCATTCCGTAAGTTGCTGGGATTGTGAACGTTCCAACACGATATGTGTGTGTTTTGAAAATAACCAACAGGAGAAATGCAATATGAAACGATTCATTCTGACGCTGATTGCCCTTTGCTGCGCACTGGCGGCCACGGCAAGTTCCATGCGCGGTGACGGAATGATTCCGTTCCTCGCCATCACGGGCAAGCCCACCGAGGTCGAGGTACGTGCCAAGGTGGCCGCCATCCAGGCGCAGGGCATCGACTCGTTCCTCATCTACGCGCGGAGCGGACTCGAGCTCGAGTACATGGGCGAGGAGTGGCTGAAGCTCAACGAGTGGTTCTGCGACGAGGCCGAGAAACGCGGCATGAAGGTGTGGCTCTACGACGAGTACAACTGGCCGAGCGGCACGTGCAAGGGACGCGTCCCGAACGAGAACGACGCCTGGCGCTACACGGAGTACGGCGTCTACCGCAACCCGGACGGCACGTACCGCTGGACGACCGCGCTCGCCCCGGCCGGTTGGGTGAACGTGTGCGAGCCGGCCGCCGTCGCGCGCTTCATCGAGCTCACGCACGAGGTCTACGCGAAACGCCTCGACCGCTGGTTCAAGAACAAGACGATCCTCGGCATTTTCACGGACGAGCCCGGCCATCCCACGCGCGTCACGTTCCCCGACGGCAAACCGCTCGTGTCCTTCAGAAAATATTCGGGACTGGAGGAGGAATACAAGGCCGCGACGGGACGCAAACTCAAGGCCGACGTGGAGAAGTGGCTCGTGACGAAGGAGGGCGACGTGTGGTCGGTGTACCTCGGCCTCATGGGCCAGCGCTTCCGCACGTCGTACTTCGACCAGCTCCGCGCGTGGTGCGATGCGCATGGCATCCTTCTCACCGGACACATGATCTCCGAGAACGACCTCTACGGTTCGGCCCGCTGCAACGGCAACCCGATCCTCTGTCTGCGCGGCGAGTCGCTGCCGGGCATGGACGAGATCCACACGCGCTGCGAGCCCGACCGCATCGAATGGGTCACCTACAACGTGGCGCGCCAGGCCATCCTGCACCGCGGCAACGGCGGACTCGCCGAACTCTACGCCTGCGGCCCCGCGAATCACGTCCCCGCCACGCTTCGCTTCGTGATGTGGATGTGCGCATTCCACGGCATCGACCACTACATCACCTGCATGGATGTGATGGACGAGAAGGGCCTTGTGGAGAAGCACGGCTACCTCTCCTGCATGGGGCCGATCCACCCGTGGTACGAGAAACACGCGCGCGTCCTCGCCGACGAGGCGCGCGTGGCCGCCGAATGGGCGCGGAAGAAGGTGTCCGAGCGCGAGGTGGCCGTGCGCTACCCCAACCGCACGGCGCAGCAGCTCGCGATCGCGGGGCGCACGAAGGCCGTGCCAGGCCCCAACTTGCAAGGGCTTCTGCGCACGCTCGAACTGAACCAGTTCACGTGCCGCCTTGTGGACGAGGACGAGTCCACCGACCTCCCGCTCGTGTTCACTTGCCGCGCCGACGGACGCTACGCCGAGGAGCGCACGGGC
>CACWSW010000257.1 GCA_902763655.1 uncultured bacterium | reverse complement strand
CGCTTTCGGGAAAAAAGATGGCTAGAGAAAGACAGTTTGGATATTGGTTTGGATATTACTTCGCGTACTTTACGCGCGGAGCGGGTGCGTTTTCCTGAAAGCGAGCTTACAGTAAGTCAACGGTTTCAACAACGGCCCCGCTCCAGAAGGAAGCGAGGCCGTTTTTGGCTGGGGACAGATATGATTTGACAGAAAAGGACATGACATGATAATACTGCTGAAGAAGGACGCGGAACAGTCGCAGGTGGAGAACCTGCTGACGCTCCTGCGCATGAAGAACATCACGCCCAGCGTGTCGGTGGGCCAGATGCAGACGCTCATCGGATGCGTAGGCGACGTGGCGCACATCGACCCCGGCCTCATCGAGGCGCTCGACGTGGTCGAGAGCGTCCAGCGGATCCAGGAGCCGTACAAGGCGGCGAACCGCAAGTTCCACCCCGAGCCGTCGGTGATCGACTGCAGCGGCGTGAAGGTGGGCGGCGGCCACTTCGGAGTCATCGCCGGCCCCTGCAGCGTCGAGAGCGAGGAGCAGGTGGTGACGATCGCCCGCGCCGTGAAGGCCGTCGGGGCCGACATGCTGCGCGGCGGCGCGTTCAAGCCGCGTACCTCTCCGTACGCCTTCCAGGGCCTGGGCAAGAAGGGCATTGAGTTCCTGCTTACGGCCAAGAAGGAGACAGGCCTCCCGATCGTCACGGAGCTGATGAACTTCGAGGTGATCGACCTCTTCAACGACGTGGACGTGATCCAGATCGGCGCGCGCAACATGCAGAACTTCGACCTCCTGAAGGAGGTGGGCGCGCACACGCAGAAGCCGGTCCTCCTGAAGCGCGGCATGTCCGCCACCCTCCAGGAGCTGCTGATGAGCGCAGAGTACGTCATGGCCTCCGGCAATCCGAACGTCATCCTCTGCGAGCGCGGCATCCGCACGTTCGAGCTCGCACCTGCCGATCATCGTCGACCCCTCGCACGCGACGGGCTATGCGCACCTGGTCGATCCCGTCTCCGTGGCGGCGGCGGCGATCGGCGCGGACGGCCTCATCATCGAGGTCCACAACGATCCGCCGCACGCCAAGTGCGACGGCGCGCAGTCCCAGACGCCCGAGATGTTCGCGTCGACGATGAAGAAGGTGAATGCAGTGAGAGGATTGCGGATTTGAGATTGTGAGATTGTGAGATTGAGAGATTGAGAGATTGTGGATCAAATCTAAAATCTAACAATCCTAATGAAGGACATCAAGGAGATTCGCAAGGAGATAAACGGCATCGACGAGGAGCTGGTGAGGCTCTTCCGCCGCAGGCTGGAAATCGTGGAGGAGGTGGCGCAGTCGAAGCGCGAGCGGCGCGCGCCCGTGCTCGACCCCGCGCGCGAGCGCGAGATCCTCTACCGCGTGGCGGGCGAGGTCGGCCCCGAGTACGAGAACGGCGCGCGGCTGCTCTTCTCCACCCTATTCGGCATCTCCAGGGCGCGGCAGCGCGCGGCCCTTGGCGGCCCGTCGAAGCTGGTGGACTCCATCCGCTCCGCCGCCGACGCGGGCGGCACGTTCCCAACTCGCACGCTCGTGGCGTGTCCGGGCACCGAGGGCGCGTACGCGCAGCAGGCGACGTCGCTCGTCTTTCCGCTGCCCACCATCCTCTACTTCGACGGCTTCGAGAACGTGTTCTCCGCCGTCGAGAAGGATCTCTGCCCGTACGGCATCCTGCCGATCGAGAACTCTGCCGCCGGATCCGTCGCGCCCGTCTACGACGCGATGGTGCGCCATCACTTCCACATCGTCAAGGCCCTGCGCCTGCGCATCAACCACGTGCTCCTTGCCGTGCCCGGCGTGAAGATCGAGGACATCAAGGAGATATCGAGCCACCCGCACGCCCTCGCGCAGTGCGGAGAGTTCCTGCGCGCGCATCCGGGATGGCAGCAGATACCGCAGACGAACACGGCCGTGGCCGCGAAGTCGCTCGGGAAGATGCGCCAGAAGAACCGCGCCGTCATCGCGTCGCGCGCCTGCGCCGAGCTTTACGGACTCGACGTCCTTCAGGAGAACATCTCCAACACGGCCGTCAACTACACGCGCTTCATCTGCATCTCGAAGAACCTGGAGATATATCCCGACGCGAACAAGTTCAGCATCATGATGAGCCTGCCGCACCGTCCGGGCTCGCTCAACACCATCATATCGAAGTTCGCCGCCATCAACGTGAACCTCACGAAGCTCGAGTCGCGCCCCGTGCCGGGCATGGACTTCGAGTTCCGCTTCACGTTCGACTTCGAGGCGTCGCCGCGCGATCCGAACGTCCTGGCGCTCCTCGCCGAGCTGGCGGCCGATCCCGAGATCGAGCACTTCACCTTCCTCGGCGCCTACGCCGAGACTTGAGTCAAGGTTTGGCGAATAGGGTGAGGGCGGAAGCGTCCGCACGGACGGAGTTGCGCGCCACCTTCGGCTCGCGCACTGCCGCCTGAAGTCCCTTCACGTTTCCATGCGGCGCGAACTGGCTGCAGCCGCTCGCCACGTCCACGCGCAGGACGTCCCCCTTCTCCAGCCTGAACGCATGGTCCGCGAAGCGGAAGGAGACGGCCTTCTCCGAGCCTGGCGTGTAGTCGGCGCCGTCCGCGCAGAGCGACGTGATGTCGTCGCGAAGCAGATACCATTTCCCGTCGGGCTTCTTAACGCTCACGCGCGCGTAGAAGCACGTGTCCTCGCAGTCGCTCGTCACGACGAGGCGCGCGCGCATGCGTCCGCGCACGTCGAGCCGTTCCGTGACTGGCGGCAGGATGTATGAGACGACGTCGTCGCGGAAGTCGGGCGGCGGCTGGAGTCGCATGCCGCCGAAGCAGATGCCGCCCGAGCCGGGGAAGTCGGGAAGGGGACGCTTCGGGTCGTACGTCCAGGCGCGCGAGCCGGTGCCGAGCGGAAGGTCGATGCGGCGACTGCCGTCCTCGATGGCGGCCCCTTCGATCCAGCGGTTCTCCCAGAGGGCGTAGTAGCGCACGTGCCCCGGAGTCGCGTTCGTGCAGGGACGTCCCGTGCGGCAGTAGTCGAACCAGTCGGTCGGCGAGACGCCTTCGTCGGACAGCGCGCCGCCAGGGAACTCGCCAAGCGTGCCCTTCATTTCCTCGGCCGGCTTGCTGCTGTGGGCGTAGGCGTCGATGAGCAGGGCGCAGTTCGCGCGACGTGCGGCAGGGGTTTCGCGCCACATGTCGTTGATGCCCTCGGTGTAGATGTCGTAGAAGGCGGTTCGCAGGAGGATGGGCATTGTGGAGTCCAGGAATCCTCGGCGGTAGTCAGCGCCGCTGCCTGCCGCACGCGCGCGCCAGAAGGGATCGTCGCGGTTCGGGTGGGCGAGCTTGTTGTCGAGCGCAGGCACAGCCTCGCCCCAGTAGCGCTTCGAGAAGTCGAGCAGCGGGAAGTCGGAGAACGAGACGGACTTGTCGCGCTGGAGGGAATGGCTCTTCTTCTTGTACCCCTTCGCGAACCAGCCGCCGTGGAGGCCGGCCTTGAAGAATCCGTTGCGGTAGGCGATGTTGTAGCGGTTGACCTCCTGGATGGAGAGGCACGCGCCCTTGATGTCCGGCGGGTTCGTGTCGAGGTACGACCAGTGGACGCTGGAGAGGTAGCTGCCGCCTTCGAGGAATATCTCGCCGTTGTACCACGGGAGCTTGCGCACCCACTCGAGGAGCGCGAGGCCGTCGGCGCGCTCGCTCTCGTACGGTATCCAGTCGCCCTCGCTCATGCCGCAGCCGCGGCAGTGCTGCACGAGGTAGGCGTATCCGCGCGCCAGGTTGCCGGACTGTTTGCGCGCGAAGGCCGCCAGGTCGACCGGCTTTTCCGGCACGTACGGGTTGCGCATGATCACGATGGGACATTTCGTGCCAGGCGCGGGGCGTATGCCGTACGTGTACAGCTTCACGCCGTCCGGCATCGGCACCATCTCCTCGAAGGTGTCCGGCGGCGGTTCTGCGGCCATTGCCGCGATAGATGCGAAGACAAGACAAGCGAGCGCGTTTTTCATGCCCCTATTTTACCACATTGCGGCGATGTGGGAATCTAGGAGTAAGCTCACACGCGGCATGCCGAATCGGCTGGTTTTGATAGCCTCTCATGTCTTCTCAAAGAAATATCATATTTTCTCGCTTGCGGGGCTTGCGCGGCGGGGGGTTGCGGGAGTAAAATACCCGCATCCGATTTCTCAACAAAGGAAACACGAATGAAAATCAAGCCAGACAGCTACATGTTCGAAATGATTCGGACAGAGCTCACGGACGCCGTGGGCGACGCGAACGTCGACGTGAAGTTCGCCGACAAGTTCGGCCACTCCATCGACTACTACTGGATCCCCGAGATGTGGCACGACCGCGGCAAGGAGTGCCCCAAGGCGGACTTCATCGTCCATCCCGGCTCGACCGAAGAGGTCGCCAAGGTGATGAAGATCGCCAACCAGTACAAGATCCCCGTCGTCCCGTGGGGCGGCGGCTCCGGTTCGCAGGGCGGCGCGCTCCCGATCTACGGCGGCATCGTCCTCGACATGAAGCGCATGAACAAGTTCTACGGCGTGGACAAGGAGAGCTACACGGTCCGCTGCCAGACGGGCATCATCGCGCGCCACCTCGAGTGGAACTGCAACAAGGAGGGCTTCTCGACGATGCACCTCCCGGCCTCCATCGCCTGCGCGACGATCGGCGGCTTCCTCGCGCACCGCGGCACGGGCGTCCTCTCCACGAAGTACGGCAAGATCGAGGACATGGTGATGTCGCTCGAGGTGGTCACGCCTACGGGCGAGATCATCCGCACGCTCCCCGTGCCGCGCCACGCCTCCGGCCCAGACCTCACGATGCTCTTCCTCGGCAGCGAGGGCACGCTCGGCGTGATCACCGAGGTGACGCTGAAGGTCCACCCGCAGCCCGAGGCCCGCGAGTTCCGCGCCTACATCTTCAAGGACTTCCACACGGCGATGCAGGCCGGCGCCACGCTCATGCGCTCGCGCCTCGGCCCGTGCGCGATGCGCCTCTACGACGAGACGGAGACGAAGACGCACGTCTCGAAGGTGTTCGGCATCGACCTCGACAAGGGCGCGTACCTCGTGTTCGGCTTCGACGGCCGCAAGGACATCGTCGCCAACCAGATGAAGTACGCCCGCGAGATCATGGAGAAGCAGTTCAAGGGCAAGGACCTCGGCGCGAAGGGCGGCGAGTGGTGGTGGGAGAACAAGTACAAGTTCTTCTACCCGGGCTACATGTTCCACGTGCCGCAGGCGTTCGGCACGCTCGACACGGTGGCCGACTTCTCCCACATCGAGAAGGTGTACTGGGCGATGAAGAACGTCGTGAACAAGGAGTTCCCCGACGCGCGCTTCATCGGACACTTCTCGCACTGGTACGAGTGGGGCTGCATGCTCTATGCGCGCTTCATCTTCCCCGGCGACAAGGTGCCGCCGAACGAACGCGAGGCCGCGGCGCTCTACAACGCCGTCTGGGACAAGGCCATCCGCGCTGCGATCGCGAACGGCGGCGTGATCAACGAGCACCACGGCGTGGGCCTCAAGCTCGGCCGCTACGTGAAGGACCTCTACGGCACGGCCATGCCCGTCCTCGAGGGCCTCAAGAAGCAGCTCGACCCCAACGGCATCATGAACCCGGGGAAACTGGGATTTGCTGGATGCTGAGACGGTTAAAGGGTTAAAAGGTTAAAGAGTTAAAAGGTTAAAGTACCCATGAACATCGACAAATTTAACGAAGCCATCATGAACTGCCGGTTCTGCTTCATGTGCCGGCACCTCTCCGCCATCGGGAACGTGCGGTTCACCGAGGTGGACACGCCCCGCATCCGCGCGGCGATGCTCTACGGCCTGCGGACGGGCACCAACTCGTTCGACGACGAGGATTTCGTGGAGGCGCTCTACCGCCAGGACCTCTCGGCCTGCTGCGTGCACCACTGCGTGAACCACTACGACGAGAACGGTCTCGCCCTCGCGGCCCGCGCCGACGTGGTGGAG
>CACWSW010000256.1 GCA_902763655.1 uncultured bacterium | reverse complement strand
AAGCCGCTTGTCGTACTCTGCACAGAAGGTCTTGGCCCGTTTGTACTCTACGGCAAAAGGCAAATCCTCGGTGATCCGGCCTTTCGTCCACGGCCAGTCGCCTTCAGTCGCAAGCGGCGAGAAACGTATGACGGTACGCAGAATTGAAGCCGTGACAAAACAAAAAGTGAAAACAATGACAAAGTAGACCACGATGTGCGTTACCCACCAAAGGCCGTTCAGAATACGGTTGCGTGGTTCTTTCAGGCGCCAACCGCCGCGATAGGCGGCCAAGGCGTAAGCAACGAAGGTCAAGAAGGGGAGAAGCCGCCAGGTTTCCGGCAATTTGCCGGCCAACGCCATCAGCATGATTCCGAACGGGATTATGCGGAAAGCCCACGTCTTGCCGCCAGCCTTCTTCCGCAGCCATGCCAACACGCCGAATGCCGCCAGCAAAAACATCGCCGCAGCATCACCTATCCCGATTGACATATTCCCGCTCCATTTCCTTATGGTTGCACATAAAAAACAGCGATGCTGAACAAATCGCCCCGAACGTGTCGCAGAGGATGTCCTTCTGCGCGTCCCATTCGTCGCCCTGCGAGCCGAGGAACGCCGCCCCGGCCTCGCCGCCGTCGATGACGGCATAGAGCCACTCGACGATCTCCCACAGCCCGGCCATGGCGACTGTCGTCATCACGGCGAAGAACGCTGCCAGAATCTTGCTTCGGACGCAGCCTTTGCGCCAGTATAGCTCTGCAAGCGGAAACGCGAACCAGCCCACTGCAAAGTGCGCGATGCGGTCGAAAGGGTTGCGCTCGAGACCGAGCGGCGCGGTCAGCCATTCCATCGGAACGTGCTCAAAGGTCCAATGCGCCCCGATGATCTGAAGGAGACTCCAAACGAAAAAGCACGAATAGGCGGCGGTCGAGAACCTGAACCGTCGATAGGTGAGAAGCAGGATTGCCACGAGTCCCCACGCCCAGAACATCTCGGTGAACCACACCGCCCTGCTCGCCGGGGCGACGCCCGATAGCACGGAGGCGCCCCCTACCACCACAAGCAGGACAAGCTCGTAACTGGACGGTTTAGTCATGGAATCGCCCCTATGCCTTGCAGAATGCCCGCGATGCCGGTTGCGGCGACGTCCTTGTAGATTTTGCCGCCCAAGTCGAACGAGTAGAAGTTCATGACTGTGGTCGTGAAGCGGCGTCCGTTCGGCTGAAGTCCGGCGAACGGCGCTTCGCCGTTGAACGTGCCGGAGCATTCCCACTGGACGGCGACTGTCTTTTCGTCCGCCACCATATCGACAAGCTTCCACTGCACATCAGGGAAACTCTTCCGCATGAGGCTGACAACACTCAGGTATCCCTCTGCGCCGTAGAGCGGCGTGGACGAAACGGGCGTCTTGAAAGCCGCCGTTTCCGCAATGAGCTTGCGCCCCAGCTCCAGGTCGTTGGTGTTGATGCACTTCTCGAAGAGGCGCATCGCCTCGCGATTGCGCTCGGCTTTGTCCGACAACAGACCGCATGCCGCATGACCGTTCCCCGCAGGGTAGCCAATGGGGTGATTAAGGTGCATGACTGTCGTATCGGACAGCTTGAGTGCCTTCTTCAGCGCATCTTGGTTCATCGAACGGCGGCATACGGTGGCGAGTCCGTTTGCCGCGCAGTAGAGGTAGATGTTGCCAGAAACAATCCCGGCGTCGTAATTGGAAAGAGCGCTTCGTGTACCCGTGTATATCGGGTCGCTCAAATCTGCTGCAACAAGAAGCGAGACGGGTGCAGTCGCGGCGTAAGCCTGCTGTGCGGCAATCGCAGGGCGCAAATCCTCGTTGCACACCTTGACGAGAACATTTTCTTTCGCGGCGTAACGATAAGCGCCAGACTTCATGATCGCATAGACCATTATGGTCTGCTTGTTCAGTCCCGTCGCATTGGTGCGCTTATCCGAGCGGTTGAATCCGTTGGCCGCCCACAGAACTCCTGATAGCGTCTCGAGTGGAATGTCGCGATCCGAGAACGCCCGTTCGGAATGGCGCGCCTTAAGCGCTTGTATGACCGTCTTGCCGGAATCCGTGCAGGGGGACGGGAGCTTTATTGTCTCAGCACCAAGAACGCCTGTTGCGGCTAATCCAAGAACAATTGACATCATCGATTTCATTTCTGGTCTCCTTTTTGAAGTTCGAATCGCTTCATCGTCTTCCCATCACGCTCAATGGTCTCGAAGAACATCTTCGCCGGGCGAACCCAGAGGCCGCCATCGCCATAGAGCGCACGGTACACGGCCATCTCCTCCAGCGTCTCGGAATCCTTTGCGAATCCTTCAAGGCGGTAGCGATTACCCTTGAAATGCCGGAAGTCGCGCCCAACAAGGCCTATCTGTTCATCCGTCATCTTTTTCTCCTGCCGGTACGATTCCCAGTATGCGGGAGAATGGAACGATTGCATCGAAGTATCCGTCGGCCTCGACCGTCCGGGCCAGATGTCCCGCATAGACAAGCGCGGTCCTTATGGAATTGCCAGCCGCCACTTTCAGCCGACGGGCCTTTTGCGCGACTTCGTCCACCACCTCCAGTCCGATCTCGGCACGGCGCTTCACTTCAACAATGTAGGCAGATCGTTTCGTCTGGATGAGCAAGTCGATCTGCAAGCCGGAACCCTTCTTGCCTTCCTGCCGGTAGGGGGCGGCGGAATAGACGAGTGCGTTTTCAAGGTGGAGGAAAGGAAGCAGCTCCTGGAAATGGTTGACGACAAGATTCTCAAACTGCAATCCCAGCACGGCCTCCCAGCCCTTGAACTGGTCAAAGCCAGAAAATGCGAAAGCATCCTTGTCGATAAGAGTCGCGGCGGGCTTGACGTACTTGAGGTAAAACCTTGAGTAGTTGTCTTTCAGGCGATACCTTTTCTCTCTTCTTTCCGTGCCGGTCAGCGGATTGGTGCCGACATCAGAGGATACAAATCCGGCTTCTTCCAGCTGGGCAAGTGCTTCGGAGATGTGTCCGCCCTTCGTGTTGTCGAGCAGGGCCGCAATTTCGGTGACCGTTCGCGAACCGTCCACGAGACAGTCAAGGACGCGAGCCGTGGATTTCGGCTGCCGGGTGATCACGTCGTTGAACATTTCGTCGAAGTCCATCCGCAGCGGAGATCGCGGACGAAAGCACAGACGGCGCATGTTCTCATTTACGGAAAGAGCGGGATTGACTTCTTCAAGGTAGCGGGGAACGCCTCCCGTGACGGACATCATGTCGATGATCTCGCGCATGTCAAGTCGCTCCCGTACAGGATCCCAGAACCTGACGCATTCGCGTAACGGCAGTTCAGGCACGACGACATCAAGCGAACGGCGGCCCAGGAACTGGCCGTCGTCGATGATGTTTTCCCGAATCCAGGTTGAAACGCTTCCGCAAACAACGAGAATCAAACGCGGATGCTTTTTAAGATGGTTGTCCCACGCCATCTTGAGCGTTCCGGCGAATGTGGGATCATAATAGCCCATCCATGAAACTTCGTCAAAAAGGACGACCGTTCGCTCGTCATCTGAGATTTCACGGGCAAGGCGGCCAAATGCAGTGAGCCAGCAGTCTGGCAGACTTCTCTCGGCACTCGACTGGTCTGCCAGCTGCCGGGCAAAAGCCCGCAGTTCGTCCTCATTCGAAAGTTCTTTTTGTGGACGCAGGCCTTCGATTTTGATGAAACGGGCCTCTGACCTTTTGGCAAACTGCTCGATAAGGGTACTTTTCCCGATGCGGCGGCGGCCCCGGCATGTTACCAAGGACGAGACTCGCTTGCCCCACAGGTCTTCTAAATCTGTCAACAGCTCTTCACGGCCATAAAACATGATAAGGGAATTCCTTTTATGTGTAAATCGGCGTCAGTTTATCAGATTTTTTTCGCAACTGCAACAATAAGCCGTCACCTATTTGCGAAAATCAAAATAGGTGACGGATTTCAGACCGTCAAAAACCGTCACCTATTTTAAGAATCGCGAATAGGTGACGATTTTCCGTGGCGGTCGGTTATGGAAGTGCCTCGTGCTTGCGATTGCGGCAGATAGTATAGTATAATCAACGCCATTCCACAAGGACAGAACCCCCGGCCTGTCCTTTCCCACGCCTTGTAGCGTTATCAGAATTATGATAAAATATTCCGCGTCAACAGGCTAAGAAGGATTAAAGATGATACAGACCGTCGATACGGATATCAGGCCGATTTCAGACCTCCGCAACAAGTTTGCGGAGATTGCCGATTACGTTCAAGGCGGCAATACAGTCATCTTCACCCGCAACGGATACGGCTGCATGGTAACGATGAGCTTTGACGCCTACAAGCACCTCAACGACCCCGTCTTGGGCGAATTGAACAGGGTAGACGATCTATGCGAAAGCGACACTCGGCACTACACCCGCGCGCAGTCGCTGAAAATCCTGAAGGACCGTCGCGATGCTCGGCGAAAAGTACACGCTTGACATACGTCCGACGTTCATTGACGAATTGGATCGCGCCGCTGTGTACATTGAACAGCACCTGCTCAACCCTGTTGCGGCTGACAAACTTGTCTCCGACGTGTACGAAGCCATCGATCAGACACTAGCCCACCTTTTTACCTTGCCAATTTCAGACCAACGATCCCTGCCACAATAAGTGCGGCGGACGCGATTCGCATCGCCGAGGCGGATTCGCCGAACAGGGCGATGCCCGCGACGAATCCACCGACTGCGCCCACGCCCGTCCACACGGCGTATGCCGTTCCCATCGGGATCGACTTCATGGCCACGGCGAGCAGCCAAACGCTGGCGGCCAT
>CACWSW010000255.1 GCA_902763655.1 uncultured bacterium | reverse complement strand
GTCCCAGCCCAGGATGAACTGCTGCGCCGTCACGTCGCCGCCGCGGATCGTGAGCGTCGGACGGAGCGGCACCGTGTTGATCTCGTAGGAGGCGTGGCTGCGCCCCACGACGATGTAGCCCGTCGTGGTGGTCTTGCCGCCGCGGATCTCCAGCTCGCCGGTCATCGGCGTGCCGTCCTCGTTCAGGAAGTCGTGCGCGCCGATCCAGAACTCGCCGCCCGTGATGTTGACGGTCTGGCCCTCGCGGCCCCAGACCATCTTGCCGTTCAGGATCATGCCGGCGGGATAGCCAGTGGCCGGCGCGTCGCCGCCTTCCGCGAAAGTCGGCACCGAGTTCCCGTCCTTGTTGCCGCCCGAAAGCTTGATCGTGCCGCCGCCGTTCAGCACGACCGTGCCCTTGCCGGTCTTGAGGAACGCGCCGTTGTTGGAGAAGGCCTTGTCGACGTAGACTTCCGCATTCTCCTCGGCGCGCACCACAAGCGACTGCCCGGAGGCGATCGTGGGTGTCAGCGGGGCGCGGAACACGCCGGACTCGGTGAAGCGGAGCGTCGCCGGACCGAGCGAAAGCGGCGTGTCGCCGAACCGCGCGGGCGCGCCCTGGATCGTGCCGGAGCTCACCGTCATCTTGGCCGCGTCGACCGTTCCGCCCAGCGTCACGATTCCGCTGCCGGAGGCGGCGGGATTGACCTTGACCGTCTTTTCGGAGGCGACGGCGGGGAGCGTGAGCGAACCTCCCGCCACGGTCCGGATCTCCGGATCCACGTACGGGCCGTTGTCGATCGTCAGCGAACCGCCCGCGAGCGTGACCGCCGCCGTGGAGTCGGAGGTGAGCACGCCGAGGGTGCGCGCGCCGCCCACCGTGACCGCCGCGTCCGCGGTGAGCGTAGAGGGGAACACGACCTTGTCGCCCGCCACGTCCAGCGGCAGGCTGGACCAGTTGGCCGCCGCGCTCCAGGCGCCGCCGCCGTTCGTCTGCCAGGTGTGGACGGCGGAGTCGGCGCGCGAGATCGTGAGGCGCAGCTCGTCGGTGGCCGCGTCCAGCGAGACGACCTCGAACGTGGCCGCGAAGAGCGGGAAACGCGAGTCCATCGCGTACTTCGATGTGTCGAAGCAGCCCTTCGGCCCGCTCATCAGCTTGTATGTGCCGACCACGGGATAGAGGTTCGTGCCGCTCTGGTAGGTGTTGAACTCCAGCGTGCCGTTGACCGTGAGGGAGTCGCGGATGCTGAGGTAGTTGACCCCGCCGTAGCCGTGGACGAGGTAGCGCGTGACGTCGTTCGCGCTCTCGCCGAAGGTGATGTCCGCGACACGGTTGGTGGCTTCCCAGCCGCCCACGCGGAGCATCGCGCCGTCCTGCAGGCGAATGGGCTGCGTCGTGAAGACGATGTCGGCGATGCCGAGCGCCGCGCCGGACTCGACGACGATCGGGCCCTTGAACGTGTAGGTGGAGCCGGTGGAGCCGCGGAAGAACACGGCGCGCGCCTGGGAGCCGCGCACGCGAAGGCCGCCGTCGTCCGCGCCGTTCAGCGCGGGATCGCTGACGATCTGGGCGTTCACGTTGAGCGAACCGCCGTCGAGCAGCGTCGCGTCCAGCACGCACGGATTCGCGCCGAGGCGGATCTGCGTGAAGGCGTCGATCGTCGGCTCGTTCCCCGTGAGCTGGATCGTGCCGCCGTCCCAGTTCAGATAGCTGGTGCCGTTCTTCTTCGTCATGCCTGCGCAGCGGATGGTCGCGCCGGTCGAGAGGTTGACGGTCGACGTGCTGCCGCTATGCCCCGTCTCGACGTTGCCCTTCACCTCGAAGAGCGTGCCGGCGCCGCTGACGTTCAGCTCGTTCTCGACGCCGCCCTGTCCCATGCGGAAGTTGTAGCCTTTCACGTTGCGCTGAAGGAATTGCGCACCGTTCATCACGTTGATCGTCGCCTTGGAGCCGCCGCCCTTGTGGTTGCCCATGCGGAACTCGTCGTTCACCTCGAAGACGCCACCCAGGACGTTCAGCGTCGCGTAGGTCTTGGAAGTCGTGTTGTCGAAGTTGTCATAGCACATGATGACCTTCTCCGGGTTGACGTAGCCGTCGCGGACCGTCACCGTGGGACGCGCGATGCCGTCTCCGCCGATCGTGGTCGGGTTGCCGTTGTTGCGCCCGATCACGAGGTGCGACGGGAAGTACGTCTCGCCGCCGAGGATCTCCAGCTCGCCGGTCGTTTCCTCGCCCGCGTTGGGCGTGGTGCACGAGCCGACCCAGATTTCGTCGTATGAGATCCGCACCACCTGCCCGGGAACGCCCCAGCGCACCTTGCCGTCGGCGATCAGGAAGGCGCAATGCCACCGCGTCGGCTCGCCGTTCGCGTCGATCATGCTCGGCAACGCCGCCGGATTGCCGCCCAGCCATTGGGCGCCAGACGCATTCCCGATGACGTTGAGTCCGGGCCCCGCGAGCGTGAGCGTGCCGGGGCCGGTCTTCAGGAGGTCGCCCGTGATCTGCGTGACCGGCGCCGTCAGCGTGAGGTCGTGGTCCAGCTTCAGGTTGACGGGGAAGCCGTCGCCGGTGTCGAGGAAGAGCGGCCGGTCGATCGTCACGTCCGGCCCCGTGTAGTGGAAGGTGCCGCGCCCGAGCGTCCAGGCCTGCCCTGCGCCGATGGAGGACGCCGCGCCTGCGTTGGCGAGGGACGACGCGACGACCGTGCCGCTTTTCTGCCGGAACGCGCCGGTAAACGTGTTCGCGCCGGAGAGCGCGACCGTGCCGCTGCCGCTCGCGCCGGCGTTCGCGCAGACGCCTCCGTCGCCCGCGATCGCGCCGGAAAGCGCAAGCGACGCGCCGCCGACGGTGTTGAAGGCGACCGGGCCGGAGACGCCGAGTGGAAGCGTCACCGCGTGCGACCCGGCGAGCGTGGACCACGTCGGCATGTACGCGCCGGCGAGCGTGAGCGGACCCGTGCCCGCGAAGGTGTACGGTTCGGCGGAGTCGACCGTCACGCCGCCGACGGTGAAGGCGGAGTCAAGCGTGACCGTCGCGCCGCCGGCCTGCGCCGCCGTGGTGAAGGCGGCCACGGTGGAGCTGCCGCTCGCGGGCGCGTTGCCGCCGTCCCAGTTGGCGCCCGTCTGCCAGTCGCCGCCCGCCGCGTTCGTCCACGTGGCCGTGGCGGGGGCCGAGGAGGCCGCGACGGTGAGCTTCAGCGTCTTGACGTTGCCGGACATCTCGACCGCGTAGGTGTAGCTCGCGCCGGCGGGCGTGGCGAACGGCACCACCTGCGAGGCGGTGAACGGCACGGACGCCGGGAACTTCAGCAGCTCGTAGGTGCCCGGCGTGGCGACCGGATCGGTCGCGCCGCTCGGCACGAAATAGACGGTCAGGCGGCTGGGCGGACACCAGTCGTTCAGCGTGAGGGTGCTGACCGTGCCGTTGTTGAGCGTGAAACCGAACGTCGCGGCCGCGCCGTTCGTCACGCTCGGGAACGTGGCGGCGACGGTGCTGCGCAGGATGCCAGAGCCGAGCGCGCAGACCGGTCCGGCGGGCACTTTGCCGCTGAAAAGGAGCTGCGAGCTGTCCGAGCAGGTGATCAGGCCGGTGAACGTGAGATTGCCCGCGAACGTCACCGTCTTGCCGCCGGTGACGGTGAGGCCGCCGTCCTGCGCCACGCCGGAGAGCGTCTGGATGGCGCCGTTCCACGTGGTGTTGCCCCGCGCGTTGATCGTCAAACCCTTCTCGCCGAGGGCGGTGACGATCCGCGCGTTGACGGTTCCGTTGGGCTTGATGACGCCGCCGTCCGCCTCGATGCGCGCCGTGCCGGTACCGTCGCAGTTGAAGTTGTTCGCCTGCAGGGTGCCGCCGTCGAAGATCCGCACGATACCGGTGCTGCCAGAACCGCCCTTGAAGAAATTGAAGTTTTTGTCGCACTGAAAGAGACCGTTCGTGCTGACATTGATGTAAATCGTGCCGCCTGCGGTGTTGTTGCCCCCGGCGTAGTCGCCGGTGGAGCGCAGGATGCCGCCGCTGACGTTCACCGTGACGTATCCTTTCGAGGGATGGTCGCAGAGACGCAGGAAATTGGAGCGCAACTCGCCGCCATAGACGTTCAGCACGGGTTTCGCCGTCACGCCCGTGTTGCTGATGGTGTACCCCATCGAGACGTTGTTCACCCACGTGTAGCCGCCATAGATGTTGACCGTGGAGGAGAGTCCGGACGGCGCGGTGGTGGTGTTGCCGTTCGCGCGTCCGATCGCCAGGAAGGAGCCGAGGTCGTTATACCCGCCGTAGACGTCCAGGTGGGCGGCCGTCTCCGATCCAGAAGCCGTGGTGCTGTTCTTGCCCACGACGAACTCGTTGTTGCCGAAATAGTTGGTCACGGTGTCCGGCGTGTCGATCACGACGCGGCCGTTCAGGATGATAAAGCCGGCGATGCCGACCGTCGCGCCGTCGCCGTTGGCGCCGATGTTCGGCACTTGGTTGATGTCGCCCAGTGTGCCGCCGTAGAAGGAGTTCCGGCATCCCGCGATCGTGGCGGGCGAGGCGATGGTCATCGTGCCCGGTCCCTTCTTGATCAGGCAGCCGTTCACCGCCGAGAAGCGTCCGGAGAACGTGAGGTCGTGCTCGAGGTCCAGCACGCCGGCGTGCTTCTCCGCGCCCGCCGGCATCATGATCAGCACGTCGCGGTCGGTGGACGCGTCCGGCCCCGTGTAGCGCAGCGTGCCGTTGCCGATCACGAGGGCGTTCGTCACGCCGGCAGCAGTGCCGATGGACGACGCCGCGCCCCAGTTGCCGATCGCGTCCGCCACGAGCGTGCCGCTCTTGACGTAGGTGCCGCC
>CACWSW010000254.1 GCA_902763655.1 uncultured bacterium | reverse complement strand
CCTCATGACGCGCAACGAGACGCCCACCTTCCTCTGGGCCAACACGATCCTCCGCATCGCGGCCCTCGGCAAGCCGGGCGACGACTACCCCGTCACGCATGCGCGCTACCACAAGAACCTGCGCATCGTCTCCGACTACGGCACCGCCCAGAAACCGAAGTACAACATCTGACGCAGCAGTTCGGGAAGGAAGAAATCAATGAAAAAGAGCCGCAACGCCCATGTCGGATTCATAAGAGCGATTGGACTTGCCTGCATCGCGGTGCTGGCCTCGGCGTCGGCGGAGATGCTGGACACGTCCGGCTTCACGATGAAGCGGACGGTGACGTTCAGCGGCTATGCGGGCGCGAGCGATCTGGAGAACTTCCCCGCGCTCGTGCGCCTGCCGGCAGAGGTCTCTGCCCTCTGCGCCTCCGGCGGCGCGGACGTCCGTTTTGCCGATGCGGACGGCAACCTCCTGAACCACGAGGTCGACACGTGGAACGCGAACGGGGAGTCGTGCGTGTGGGTGTGCGTGCCGCGCCTTTCGGGAACAACCACGTCCATCACGCTGTACTACGGCGGCGAATCAAGCCAAACCGTCGATCCGCGCCGCGTCTGGGGGCCGTCTGACTACAAGGGCGTGTGGCACTTCTCCGGATCGTATGCGGATTCCTCCCCGAACGCGCTGGTGATGCAGGACCGCCATCAGTTGGCAGCCAGTGCTCCGTCGCCTTCGTACACGGCGGCGGGGCCTGTCGGCACCGCGTACTCTTCACCGGGGCAATCCTACGTACAGACATCGAACGACGTGTGCTGGGCAGATCATGGGAACAAACTGTCGCTGTCGGGATGGGTGAAGGCTGCGCCATGGGAAGGAAACAATTATGCCCGGATTATGTCATCCAAGAACGACTATACCGTCGGATACGGATTTGAGCTGACCGTCCAGGGAACTCCCGTCAAATACAACATGATCGGCCACGGAAATAACCAGCACACAGCAACGACTTCGTACAACTGCACGAATGACTTCGTGTACTTGACGGCCGTTTTTGACGGATCGGCGGCGAGGATGTACGCCAACGGTACGCTGGTGGGGGACTGGAACAATGCCGTCTTGAATAGCACGACCAATCTCTTGCGCATCGGCTCAGCCGCCAAAGTGAACAACCTCTGGAACGGACAGCTGGACGAGATACGGCTTCGGTGGGGCGCGTCGAGCGCGGACTGGGCGGCGGCGGACTACGCGACGCAGCACAGCACCGACTTCGCCGTCCTGGGCACCGCCGAGCGGATCGACGGCGTGCGGATGGACGACAAGCCGTTCCGGCGCGTCTGCACCGTGACGTTCCCGGGATATGCGGGCAGTTCGACGCTTCGTCACTTCCCCGCGCTCGTGCGCATCCCCGCCGGTTCGCCCGTCTATTCGGACTGCGCGGCGGACGGGAGCGACATCCGGTTCGCGGATGCGGAAGGGTACTTGGTCGACCACGAGATCGACACGTGGAACGCGAACGGGGAGTCGCTCATCTGGGTGCGCGTGCCGCAGCTCGCGGGAACGGATACTGCGCTGCGGATGTACTTCCGGTGCCGGGGCGAGAACGTGGCGGTCAATCCGCGCAACGTGTGGCGGTACGCCGGATACAAGGGCGTGTGGCACTTCTCCGGGTCGAACGCCGATTCGTCGCCCAACGCGCTCGTCTGTTCGAACAGTAGCACGCCTCCCTCGTTCACGGCGGCGGGACAGGTCGGCACCGCCTTTTCTGGTCAGGGGGCGTTCGTGCAGACGCCGAACGATCCGCGTTGGGCCGCGTACGGAAGCGAATTGACGTTGTCGTGCTGGGTGAAGGCATCGGCTGTCGGCTACTGTCGGATTATCACGACCAAGAACGACTACAGAGATGAGGACGGTTTTGAACTCACGACGCAGAACGCGGAGAATCGTTACAACGTCATTGGAACCGGAGATCACCAGAACACGTTCTATGCTGACAGCTGCCTAGCAGCCCCCGTCTACCTGACGGCGGTGATGAGCAACGGTGGCGTGGAGCAGTATTCGAACGGCGTCTGTACCAATGCGGTGCCGAACAAATGCCCGCTCAAGCCGTCGACGCGTGTGTTGGGGTTGGGGAAATTCCCTGGGTCCGGCAACTCCGGTTGGCAAGGAACGATTGACGAGATACGTCTTCGGTGGGCCGCGTCGAGCGCGGACTGGGTAGCGGCTGACTACGCGACGCAGTACGACGCCAGCTTTGCCGTTCTTGGCGAGATCGAGTGGATCAACACGCAGGGCACGACGATCTTGTTCCGGTAGCGGGCTTCACGTATGGCGAACAAAAAGCATTTGTCTCAGATTGCGTTGTTGGCGGTGGCGTTCGCCGTCGGCGCGGCGGGGGCGGCGGAATCCGACCTCGTGCGGCTGGAGAAGTTGATCCGCATTCCTTCCGTTTCGTCGAACATCGTCGAAGTCAACCGTGCGGTCGATTTCCTGGACGGCGAACTGGGGCGCGACGGGCTGTATCGCCAGATCGAGACGATGCCCGACGGACGGCGGGTGCTGTTTGCCGCGAACGTGTCGACCAAGCGCCCCGACATCCTCCTGTCGGCGCATCTCGACGTCGTTCCCGAGAAAGACCCTTCGCAGTTCGTGCCGCGTCGGGAGAACGGGCGGATCTACGGGCGCGGCGCGTCCGACTGCAAGGAACATGTGGTCCTCTGCGCGCGGCTGATGCGGGAACTGAAAGGGCGGGTTTCCATCGGCGCGATCTTCGGTTCGGACGAGGAAATCGGCGGGATGACCACGGCATTCATGCTCGACAAAGGGTATGGCGCGGCGAAGATGGTCATTGTCCTTGATTCGGAGCAGTTCGCGATCACGACGCGGCAGAAGGGGCTGGCGCGCTATGTCATCGCGGCGGATGCTCCGCCGACGCATGCCGGAATGGTGAAGGGGGCGCCGCCCAACGCCGTGCGGGAGCTCATTTTGTCCTACGAGGCCGCGGCGGCGGAGATTCCCGATTTCGAGGACGGCACGTGGCGCGACGTCATGATGCTGGAGCGCGTGTCGGGGACGCGTGAGCATGCGGAGATGGAGATCAGTGTCCGGTGCGCCCGGAAGGGCGGTTTTGAATCCATCGAGAACCTGCTGCGGAACAAGTTCAAGCGCGACCTGCGCTGCCTCCGGAAGGGCGAGGCGGTCTTGCTTGACGAGACGCAGCCGTATCTCGTCGCGTTCCGCGAACGCATGCGGCGCGCATGGCCGGACCGCAAGGTTGACTTCTACCATCTCAACAGCTCGACGGACGCCCGGCACCTCCAGCGTCTGAACCTGCCCATGTTGATCCTCGGCGTCGACGCGCGCGGGGCGCACACGGCGACGGAGTACGTGGAGATTCCCAGCCTGGACGAGTATGCAGTGCTGATTGAAAGCTATCTCATGGACGAATTCGGCAACTAGCCCGCCGCGAATCTGAAAACTTTTCGTGGTTTTTAGGAAAAGTTTTCAAGTTCGCCGTAAAATGTGATATAATTGCTTCAACTTGAAAGGAATTTGTGAAATGACAAACATTCTCGGAATCGCGGCGACGGCCCTTGCGCTCGTGCCCGCGCCAAAGGAACAGGTGTGGCGCGAGGGGACATGCGCCTACGTGGAGGCGGATGTGCGCTACGTGCGCGATGCCGCGTTGCCGCCCGAGGGTTATCGCCTCGACATCGCGCCTGGTGGCGTGACGGTGGCGAGCGCGGACGACGCGGGCGCGTTCTACGCGCGGAAGACGTTGAAGCAGTTGGCGGCGGACGGCGCGTCGATTCCGTGCGGGACGGTGACGGATGCGCCGGCGTTCCGGTGGCGCGGGTTCATGCTCGACGAGGGACGCCATTTCATGGGCAAGGAGACTGTGAAGGCGCTCCTCGACCAGATGGCCGACCACAAGCTCAACGTGTTCCACTGGCACCTCACCGAGGACCAGGGCTGGCGCCTCGACATCCCGCGCTTCCCCGAGCTCGTGAAATACGGGTCGGTGCGGCCCGAGTCACCCGCCCACGGCTGCCGCGGGACGAAGGGCGACTTCCGCGGCAACGGCCAGCAGTACGGCCCCTACTTCTACACGGCGGCGGACATCCACGAGATACTCGCCTACGCGAAGGAGCGGTTCATCACGGTAGTGCCGGAGATCGAGGTACCGGGGCACACCCGCGCGCTCCTCGCGGCGCACCCCGAGTTCGCGTGCAAAGAGGGGCTGCCGCGCGTGCCGTGCATGTTCAACGGCGTGCAGGACGATGTCCTCTGCGCCGGCAACGACGACGCGATCCGGTTCATGGAGAAGGTGTACGACGAGGTGTGCGCGCTCTTCCCCGGCGCGTACATCCACATCGGCGGCGACGAGTGTCCGAAGAAGCGGTGGAAGGAGTGTCCGAAGTGCCAGGCCCGCATCAAGGCGCTCGGCCTCAAGGACGAGGACGAGCTGCAGGCGTGGGTGACGCGGCACTTCACGGACTACCTCGCGAAGAAGGGGCGGCGGACGATCGGCTGGGACGAGATTCTCGCGGGCAATCCCGGCACGGAGACGATCGTGCACAACTGGCGCAAGCCGGTGTACGGAATCCAGGCCGCCGAGAAGGGGCACGACGTGGTCGTCTCGGCGCTCAAGGCGACGTATTTCTCCGTGCCGCAGGGCGTGCCGGACGATCCGTTCACCTATCTGAGCCCGAAGATGCGCTGTTCGCTCGCGACGGCCTATTCCTTCGACCCGTGCGCAGGCATGACGGATGCGGCGAAAAAGCACGTGCTGGGCGCGGAATGCTGCATGTGGAGCGAGTGCGTGTGGAACGAGTACGACCTCGC
>CACWSW010000253.1 GCA_902763655.1 uncultured bacterium | reverse complement strand
ACGCCCGCCCCGTGGGGCGAACGGAGGGATAGTGTATCAAATCCCCCGCGGCCCCGCAAGGGGGTAAATGAAGAAAAACGAAAAAAGTTGCATTTGGCGTTCAGGGGCCGCCGAAGGAGTGCCACTGGAAATGGGCGGACCGCCCGCAAGGGATTGCATTTTCCAGCGGGCGGACCGGGACCACCGGGACCACCGAGACCCCCGGGAAATGGCAAGCCAGGCTTGCGCACCAGGCCACTGGCCCGTGAGCCTATTCCTGGCGCGAAGCACCTCCCAGGCACGATCCCGGTGGTCTCGGTGGTCCCGGCGGTCCCGGTAGCAGGCTCTAGTCCCGCGAAGCGGCCCGCGCCTACCCCAGCCACCGGCCCGCGCCTTTCCACTACCGCAAAAGGACAGAATTTGGTATCATGTCCGCCGATGGAAGCGAACCTCTTCAGAAGGTGCCTTGTCGCCTGCTGGACCGCATGCGCCGCTTTGGGCGCATGTGGCGCATCCACATACTACGTGATCGACCTTTCGGGCGGACCGAACGCGGAGAGCTATCCGATGGAGATTCTCGCTGGCGAACCGTCAGGCGGCTGGACGAACGAGCACAAGACGACAAAGCTCGTCCTCCGCCGGATCGAGGCAGGCTCGTTCAAGATGTGCAACCAGGTTGATGTCACACTCACACGACCGTTCTTCATCGGCGTCTTCGAGGTGACGCAGAGGCAATACGAATTGGTCACTGGACAAAATCCATCTTTCAACATTGGTGAAATGTTGCCGGTAGAGTCTGTGTCATGGAACACAATCCGCGGCAACTCTTCTGACAGCAACTACGCTTGGCCAGGTTCTGCGAACGTCGATTCTTCGACGTTCATCGGCAAGCTACGCACGAAGACTGGCATCCTTACTATCGACCTTCCTACAGAGGCGCAGTGGGAATACGCGTGCCGCGCAGGTACCACGAGCGAGTACAATCGGACTGACTACCCGTTGGACGACTTGGGACGGTACGATGGGAACGGGGATGACGGGCGCGGTGGCAACGAGTATTATTACACCGAGACAATTGTCGGCTCTTATGTTCCAAACAATTGGGGCCTCTACGACATGCACGGCAATGTGCGCGAATGGTGTCTCGACTGTTGGAACGAAACATTGACAGGAGGCAATGATCCAGAAGGAGGAACAAATACTGCCGCCAACCGAGTCGTGCGCGGTGGCGATTTTGATCACTCTGCATACAATTGCCGCGCATCATATCGCTGGCACGAAGCCCCGAATGGCATTTATGGATACGACGGTTTCCGCATCGCATGCTTCCCTGCCGAGATTGTCCATTCCGCGACAAGCTACACGGGAACATACGATGGCGAAGGACACGGCATCGAGGTGACGGTGTCCGCACCGCTCTCTGGTGCGGAGGTTAAGTATGCATTGACAGAAGATGGTCAATACCAGACGGAACCGCTTCTTTTCACGAACGCTACGGACGGCGCCGTGACCGTATGGTACAAGGTTGAGGCGAACGGATACGACACCGTCACGAGCAACAGCACTGTAACGATCACAAAGGCGACCTACGACATGACTGGCGTCGCATGGGACTACGACGAGCCGTTCGAGGGCGACGGCACGGTGAAGACGCCCGACGGCGTATCGGCCACCTACACGGGCAATGTGGCAACCAATCCGGGCACCTACACGGCGCACGCCACGTTCACATACGACACGACGAACTACGAGCCGCCTGTCGTGGCCGATAAGGAGTGGACGATCAAGAAACCGACGACGTTTGGCGATTTCCTGAATTGTCCGAGCTTGGATTTTGTGACAAGCGGGAATGCGAACTGGTATATGGTCGAAAACGAATCGCCAGACGGGTATGCCTTGCGTAGCGGCGCGATTACGCATTCACAGACGAGTCGGCTCGATGTCGTCGTCTCAGGGCCGGGCACGATTTCCTTCTGGTGCCGCGCGGAAGGAGAAGAATTCAGAGACTTTGTTTATGACGGATTGGCCTTTTGCATTGATGGCGAACGGCAGGGAGATGGCTTGATCAACTCGAACGAATGGGTACAACTAACATTTGAGGTACCAGGTGACGGTAACCATATGCTCAGTTGGCTTTATATCAAAGATGACAGGGGGAATGGTCCTGGTGCTGATTGCGCATGGCTGGATATGGTCACATGGACCTCGGCAGCACTCCCGGAGTTGCGTTTCACGGCTGTATCCGTCGGGAATGGCGAGATAACGGTTGCGGTAACATCGACAGATGGCACGATATCCTCGACGGAGGTGATGAACATGCTGGAGGCGACGAGCGACTTGTCCGACTGGGTGGGCGGCGCGCTTCAGATAACCGTGACCGACCTGACGGAAGGCGTTGCCGAGACGGTCCGGTACAGTGTGACATTTGCCAATGGCGCGCCGCCGCGCGCGTTCCTTAGAATCAGAGAAAAATGAAGACGACAAGGAGATGAAGACATAATGACAGCAGAAGAGATATGCGAAAAGGTGAACGGCTCGCTCGCCGTGCCCGTCAAGGACGCAGTAGCAACTGGCGTGTACGTGGGCGACCTGCTTTCCGACGTGATGGGCCACGCGGGCGAGGACTGCGCGCTCGTCACCATACAGAACCATCTCAACACCATCGCCGTCTGCACGCTCGTGGGCTGCGCGGTGATAGTGATCTGCCACGGCCGTCCCGTGCCGCCCGACATGGCGGAGGCCGCCGCACGCGAGGGCGTGGCGATCGTCGTCACCCCCCTCTCGCAGTACGCCGCCGCCCTCGCCCTCTCCAGCCTCCCGCCGGCGGAGCACTGACCGTGAAGTTCGACCTCCATATCCACAGCTGCCTCTCGCCTTGCGCGAACCTGGAGATGTCGCCTTCCGAGATCGTCGCGCGCGCCGTCTCCGCCGGCATGGGCGGCATCGCGCTCACCGACCACCAGAGCGCCCGCAACACGCCCGCCATCGCCGAGTGTGCCCGACGCGCAGGCATCGCCTGCCTCTACGGACTAGAGGTCTGCACCGCAGAGGAAGTCCACACCCTCGCCCTCTTCGACACCACGGAGCAGGCGCTCGCGATGACCGACTGGGTGTACGCCGCCATGCCCAAGCGGGTGAACGACCCGGAAACGTTCGGCGACCAGCCCGTCGTCACCTGGGACGACGACATCGTCGAAATGGAGTGGCGTATCCTCGCCATGGGCTGCCGCAAGACGATCCCCGAAGTCTCCGCGAAGTGCCACGAGCTGGGCGGGCTCTACCTCGCCGCGCACATCGACCGCAGCGCGTTCTCGGTCTACTCGCAACTCGGCGGCATCCCGTCTGACGGCGCCTTCGACGCCGTGGAGCTGTCCCGCACCGCAGACAAGACGACGTGGATTCCGAAAGCGGAAGGCTACGCCGTCACGCGCAGCTCGGACGCGCACAACCTCGACGACGTGGCACGCGTCTGGACGGAGGCAGACTTGCCCGCCTTCAACGTCGCGGCGCTAAAAGCGGCATTCGCCGCCCGCGCCACGACGCTTTCGCCGCGCCTCACGACGTTCTAGGGTCTGTCCCCTAGCGGTTGAAGGCACGATGCGCGATGTCTGCGCGATGGAACGCGCCGTCGAAGGAAATCTTCGCGACTGCCGCGTACGCGGTATCGACTGCGGTGCGCAGGTCCTTGCCGAGGCCTGTCACGGAAAGTACGCGCCCGCCGGAAGTGAGGACCTGTCCGTCCTGGACCTTGGTGCCGCAGTGGAACACAATCGCGCCAGGCACCTGCGCGGCATCGTCGAGTCCCGCGATGGGCTTGCCCTTCGCATAGGAACCGGGATAGCCGCCGGATGCGACGATCACCGTGGCCGCCATCTCGTCCTTTACGACAACGTCGGTCTCGGAAAGGTTGCCCTCTGCGCACGAGAGCAGGACCTTCGCGAAGTCGCCGCCAAGGCGCGGCAGCACCGCCTCGGTCTCGGGGTCGCCGAACCGTGCGTTGAACTCCACCACGTTGATGGCGGAACCGCTAAGGGCCTTCTTGCCGCCGGGCGGCGTGATCATGAGGCCTGCGTAGAGGACGCCCCTGTAGACGATGCCGCGCTTCTTCAGCTCGCGCACGACCGGGAGGATGATCCTCTCCTTGATGTCTGGCATCATCGCCGGCGTAACCACGGGCGCCGGCGAATAGGCTCCCATACCGCCGGTGTTTGGTCCCTTGTCTCCGTCGAAGACGCGCTTGTGGTCCTGAGACCCCGGCAGCAGCACGGCGTTCTCGCCATCCACGAGCGCGAGGATCGAACACTCCTCGCCGTCGAGAAATTCCTCGATCAGCACTTCCGCTCCTGCAGCGCCGAACTTGTTGCCGACGAGCATATCGTCGATCGCCGCCTCCGCCTGCTCGGCAGTCTCGGCCACCACGACGCCCTTCCCGGCGGCAAGTCCGTCGGCCTTGATGACGACAGGAAGCCCGTACTCCGGCAGAGCCGCCTTGGCGGCGGCCGGGTCAGTGAACACCTGGGCGCGTCCTGTCGGGACGCCCGCGGCGTTCATCACTTCCTTCGCGAAACGCTTGGAACCTTCCATGCGCGCGCCGGCGGCGCACGGGCCGAACGCCTTCACGCCCACCTCGGCAAGCGCGTCCACTAGTCCCTTGCAAAGAGGTGCCTCGGGGCCGACCACCACGAGGTCGGGCTTGTTTTCCGCCGCCCACGCGGCGATGTTCGCCACGTCCTCTGCACCGAGCGCAAGGTTGGTCGCTAGCGCCGCTGTGCCGGCGTTGCCGGGAGCGCAATAGAGTTCATGCTTCGCTTCGTCCTGCGCGAGACGCCAAGTGATGGCGTGTTCGCGCCCGCCGCTGCCTACTGTCAGGATTTTCATGGCGACAGTATAGCATATTTCCGGCGGCGGCGCCGTCACCAGCCTTTCATGATGTTGTCGGCACGGCGGATGTAGGCGTCCTGCTCGGACTTGCTCATGTCGTTCCACCGCACGTTCCAGCCGCATACGCGAACCTGCAGGTTCTCGTACTTCTCGGGATGCGCCTGCGCGTCGCGCAGCTCCTCCGCGCTGAACACGGTGAACTGGATTACGCTTCCGCCGTTCTTGTGGAAGATCTCCACGAGCGAACGCATCACCTTGAGGCCTTTCTCGCCATGGCATACGGAAGGATGAAGCATCATGTCGAGCGGATAGTCGCCTGGGAAACGCGTGACGTCGGATGCGGCCAGCGTGGCGACGAGTGCCGTCGCGCCCTCGGTGTCCACGCCCATCGTCGGAGACATGTTCTTCGAGATCTCCTCGCCTTTCTTTCGTCCGTCCGGCGTAGCGCCCGTCTTCGCGCCCAGGTAGATGAACTGGCGCGCGCTGTGCCCCGATGCGAGGAACACGCCGCCGCGCGAGTTGGGCTTGCCGTTCAGCTCATTCGCGTACGTCTCGGCGATCTCCGCGCCCAGCGCGTTCGCCTCCGGGTCGTTGTTGCCCCACTTGCGCTTCGAGCGGAGCATCCGCAGGCGCAGCGTCTCGTGTCCCTTCCAGTTCTCGGACATGACCTTGCCGAGTTCCTCGAGGGTCATCTCCTTCTTCTCGAAGACGATCTCCTTCACGGCCAGGAGCGCGTCGACCGCCGTGCCGAACCCGGCGGAGAGGATCGCCGTGTTGTTGCCGTGCGGGCAGCCGTTCGCGAACGCATCGCGCCGCGTGCGGAGCGCGTGCTCGGTCGAGAGCGTCATGCAGCACGCGGGATTGACGTCGGACAGAACCTTCTCGAACTCGAACGCGATCTCGCGGCAACGCGCAGTCCGTGCGGCGAGCCGCCGCAGATATTCGGCCTTGAAGGCGGGGAAGGATTGGGACCATGAACGAACATCACGGGAGGGACGCAATTCATTGCGTCCGCCGTGCAATGGTTCGGTCGCAGTAAACTGCGACCCTCCCGTTAATTCTCGAAGCATCTCCTCAATAGGCTTGAGGATGTTCATGTAGCCGCATCCCGTGCGGTTGCAGCTGTCCGCCAGGTCGAACTCGTAGCAACCGCGCATGACCATCGTGCGGCACGCTTCGTCGGACGCGCCGCACCACTTCTTGAGCGCCTTGGCGGCAGGTTCCTCGCCGATGAATGCGATGGAGCGGTGCCGACGCGCCATGTAGAGCATCTTGTCCCACGCCCAGTCCGGCGTGTTCGGCGCGACCTTCACGAGGAACTTGGGCGTGGTGAGCGCACATTCGTCCATCACATCGAGGATGATCTTCGAGACGTGGTTGAACGCGCTCGTGCCGTCCTTGTTCGTGCCGCCGAAGCCGACGGGCTGGTTCCAGTAGTTGTTGATGGACCCCCACTGCCAGAGGAAGTGCTTGAGCTGCTCTCGGAACTCGGCCTCGGTGGTGCGTCCGGCGGCAATGTCGGCGTCGTAGTACGGCGTGAGGAACACGTCGAGCTCCGAGAGCGAACGGCATTGGATGCCGTCGAGGTGCTCGCTGTAGAAAAAGTACAGCCACACGAACATCATCATGTCGTAGGCCGTCTGCGGCGGCCCGTTGCGCAGCCGCTCCAG
>CACWSW010000252.1 GCA_902763655.1 uncultured bacterium | reverse complement strand
GGCCGCATGCATGAAGGAACTTGACGCAGTGCCGATGGACGCGCAGATGACGCCCGTGGAGTGCCCCGACAAGGAGGTGCGCCTCTACGCCGTGCGCATTTCCTGTGCGGGGCCATGGCCCGTGACGGGCTACCTCACGATTCCCGTGAAGGCGTCCAAGACGAACCGGATGCCGATCACGGCTAGCTACCGGGGCGCATCGCAGGACGAGCAGCTGCCGCCGAAGAACGGCCCGCACGACCGCATCTCCATGCTGATCAACCCCAACGGCTACGAGCTCGGGCGCGGTCCGGAATACGTGAAGCAGTTCTTCAAGGATGTCTCCGAGCCGGGCTACGGCTACGGCATGGGACCGAAGTCGAACGAGAAGAAGGAGACGAGCTACTGGAAGTGGTGCGCGCTTCGGGCGATCCGCTACCTGCAATGGATCAAGACGCTTCCCGAATGGGACGGCAAGGAGCTGGTGCTGGGCGGCGGCAGCCAGGGCGACTGGCAATGCTACCATGCGGCGGCGAACGTGCCGGGCGTGACGCGGATCAACGCGAACGGGTCGTGGGGATGCGACTGGACGGGACAGAACCAGTTCAAGCGGCTACGCTCCACCTACCGTCCCGGATGCTGGTATCCCGACATGGCGTACTTCGATCCCGTCTTCGCGGCGAAGCGCATCACGTGCCCTGTGAACATCTCGTTCTCGGGCCTGGGCGACTACTGCTCCACACCCGCCTCGCTCACGCTCGTGTACCGCAACCTGAAGGGGCCGAAGAAGATCACCTACGTGCAGGGCTCCACGCACGGATGGCGTCCAGCCGGTACGCAGAAGTTCACGGTCGACGGCGGGTTCGACGCGGCGACCCAGCCGCCGCCGCGCGTCGTGGACTCGAAACTCGCCGACGGGCTGTTCGGGTCGAAGGATCTCGTCTACTGGCTCGACGCCTCGCGCGCGGGGACGGTCGAGACGGACGCCGCCGGGAAGGTGACGTGCTGGAAGTCCGCCAACGGCAACGGCTACGTGTTCCGTCCAAGCGGCGGCGCAGCCTGCACGAACTCCCTCAACGGGAAGGCGGTGGTGTCGTTCGGCGCAACGGGGCCTGCGCGCCTCGCAGGCGGGGCGTGCGTGGAGCAGCGGACGGTGTTCATCGTGTGCCGTCCGCGGCGCGTGGCGACCTCGTTCATGGGCGTGTGGGGCGAGAAGGACCGTGACGCCGGCCTGCGCACGGCGCAGACGAGCGCCGCGTGGGAGAACGTGGCGGGCGGTCCCGACTTCAACTCCGCCGCCACGCTGATCGTGAACGGCGAGGAGCGTCGCGGCACCGTGCCGTTCCTTCCGAACGACATCCAGGTGCTGGCCCTGCGCCATCCCGAGGACGTCCAGATGTGGGGCGCGAAGTCGAGGGCCGTGTTCACGCCGGCGGTCGGCGGATACATCGGCAATCGGTACTTCGACGGCGACATCGCCGAGGTCGCCGCGTTCAGTCGGGTGCTCTCCGTGGACGAGTGTCTCGCCGTGTCCGCGCGCCTCGCGGAGAAGTGGAACCCAGCAGGCAGCGTCTCCGCGTTCGATCCGCTTGACGCCGTGCGCGCGGCGCTCGCGCGCGGCGAGAGGAAGATCGTGATTCCGAAGCGACTCTACCTCGTGAAACCCAAGGACAATGGGTTCTACCTGCGGCTGAAGGGCGTGTCGGACACGGTGATCGACTTCTCAGGTTCGGAACTGCGCGGCCTGGCGAATACGGGCTTCTTCCATCTCGAGGACTGCACCAACGTGACCATCCGCAACGTGGAGCTGGACTACCGCGACCTGCCGTTCACGCAGGCGCGGATCGTGTCGGCGGACAAAGACGGCACGCAGACGCTGGAGATCATCGACGGCTATCCGCGTCCTTCGGGGAGCAATGTGGGCGGATGGCCGTTCCAGGCGTACGACAGGGACACGCTTGAGCTGAAGAACCCCATGCGCATGGGCGCGGGCTTCAAGCTAGAACGCCTGGCGGACGGGCGCTATCGCGTTTCGGGCGGCGGCAACCGCGCGGGGGCTGTGGGCGACATCGCGGTGTGGAGCATGCCGGCACCGAAGGGCACGATGGAGGGCGATCACGTGTCGGTGCGCGACGTGGTCCACAGCCGAGCCACAGTGCGCTGCGTGTTCGAGAACATCACGGAATACGCGACGCCGGGCGGGCGCGCGTTCGAGGAACACCTCACCGAGGCGAACGTCTACCGCAACTGCCGCATCGTGCGGCGTCCGCCGGAGACGGACTTCGCGAAGCGCGGGCTGAAGCGCCTACGGAGCGGCAACCACGACGCCTTCATGAGCCGCCGCGCGGTGGTGGGGCCGAAGATCCTCGGCTGCACGGCGCTGTACCACTGCGACGACGCGGTGAACATCTCGGGGATGTATGGCGTAGTGTACGAGGTGAAGGGGAACGAGATGCGCCTCCTGGAGTACACGCCCACGGTCTTCCACGCGGGCGACACGGCGCAGGCGATGTCCGCGGACGGCAGGACGCTCCCGCAGATGACCGTGAAGGCCGTCGGCGCACGCGAGGCGATGACGGCCGAGGAACGCGCGTACATGACGACGATCGGACTCTGGCGCGGACTCGACAAGCTGTGCCGCACGGCGATCCGCGTGACGGTGGACGACGCCTCCGCGCTCAAGCGGGGCGACGCGGTGATCTCGGACCGCGCGCAGGGCAACGGCTTCGAAATCCGCGGCTGCCACTTCGGACGCAACCGCGCGTTCTGCGTGCGGATGCGCGCGTCGAACGGCACGATTGCGGACAACGTGTTCGACCGCCCCGAAAGCTGCGGCATCTACCTGGGGCCGGAGTACGAGTGGCTCGAGGGCGGGCTTTCCGAAAATGTGACGATCTCGAACAACGTGTTCATTGGCTGCAAGCCCCACATCGGCGGCACGGCGGCGCATCGCAAGCACATCCCCCACGAAGCCTATAGAAACGTGTCCGTACAAGTTCCAACGGGCGAGATGCCCGTTGTCCCAGTGGCACGTCTCGACCCGATCGGACACATCCGTGAGGAGATCGCCGCCGGGCGCACGGCGATCACGATCCCTAAGGCGCGCTACTGGTTGACCCCGTCGGCAGGAGCGACGAGCTATCTGGAGCTGACGGGACTCTCCGGCGTCACGATCGACTTCGCGGGCAGCGAGCTGGTGGGAACGGTGAAGACCACGATGCTCGCGTTTCACGCCTGCACGAACGTGACGGTGCGGAACGTGTCGGTTGACTACGCCGACCTGCCGTTCACGCAGGCGGTCATCGAGAAAGTGGACAAGGACGGTAACTGGGACGTGCGCGTGATCCCGGGCTATCCGTGTCCGGCCGCGCACGCGCTGTCCGCGGATGACATCTGGCCCGTGCAGGCGTACGACGCGAAGACACTCGAGCTGAAGAACCCGATGCGCTTCCGCGACAACATCGCGATCGCGCGCACGGGTACGGACACCTACCGCATCACGGGCGGGCAGAACCGGAAGGGCGACGTGGGCGACATCGCGGTGTGGAGCATCCGGGAGACGATGCGTCCTTCGCGCCGGGGCGCGGTAACGGCGGGAACCTGCGCGGGCTGCACGTTCGAGAACGTGACAGTCTACTCCACGCCGCACGGCTGCGGCTACGCGGAGTCGTCCGCAGATGGCAACCGTTACCTTGGGTGCTCGCTCGTGCGGCGTCCGCCGGAGACCGACCTCTTCCCGCGCGCGCTGAAGCGTCTGCGGAGCGGCAACCACGACGCGTTCAACTCGCGCTGCTCGTACGTGGGCCCGACGCTCGACCGCTGCACGTTCCAATACCATTGCGACGACTGCGTGAACATCAGCGGGTTCTACGCGTTCGTCACGGAGCAGAAGGGGCGGACGCTCCGCATCGCGCCGTATGGCGGCACGCTTCGGATCGACCCCGGCGACACGTGCCAGCTCATGACGTTTGAGGGCATCTGCCTGCCGGACGCGCAGATCGTCTCCGTCAAGCCGGCGGGCGCGACGACCGCCGCCGAGCGGAAGATGTTCGAGAGCTACAACCTCTGGCCGGGAATCGCGGCGAGCGTGCAGCGGGCGTTCGAGGTGGAGCTGGACGCGGACCGCATCCTGCCGCCCGGTTCGGTGATCATCTCCAACCGCCGCATGGGCAACGGCTTCCGCATCCGCAACTGCACGATGGGACACAATCGCGCGCGCGGCCTGCTCATCAAGGCGTCCGACGGCGTGATCGAGAGCAACCTCATCGAGCGCGTGGAAGGCTGGGCCGTGCAGATCGCGCCGGAGTACGAGTGGATGGAGGGCGGATGCAGCAAGGACATGACGGTGAAGGGCAACGTGTTCCGCGACAACGGCGGTGGCGTGCTGCTGGCGGGCAACAACGGCGCGCGCAAGCCCCTGCCTGCGGATTCCCACCGGAACGTTGCGATCACGGGCAACAGGATCTCTGGCTCCGTGAGGGGAATCGCCGTCACGGGCTGCACGGGACTTGACGTACGCGGCAACGCGATTACCTTGCCAGTTCACCCCAGGGCCCGCGCCATCGATCTCGTGAATGTGGCAGACGTGCGGACCGATGCGCTCTCTTCCGAGTGGAAAGCGCATTTGTCCGTTCCAGCTGGGTATATGTTTGAGCGCAGGACGGAGCGAGTGCATACGTGGGATTTCCCGGAGTTCACGGTCGAGTCGTACCGTCAGGCAAACGGCCCCGGTACAGAGCAGCGTGTGTTCCTCGCCGTGCCGAAGGGGCGGAAGGGGACGCTGCCTGCTGTGGCCGTGCCGTTCTACTACCCTGAGGCAATGCTCGGGTTTGACCCAGCGACGGGCGAGGAGCTTCCGAAGTTCAAGGGCGTGACGATGCTTGCGGACCTGGCTCGGCGCGGGTTCGTCGCGGCGACGGCCGACGCCTATCATCTC
>CACWSW010000251.1 GCA_902763655.1 uncultured bacterium | reverse complement strand
GACGCCCGTGGCCGTCTTTTCCAGCTTTGAGCGGCGGAACGCGGCGATCGCCTCGTCGGTGCGGCGGCACTTCGGCTCGCGGGCGATGAGCTCGTCGATCAGGCGCCCGATCGCCCAGCCGGGGTAGTTGTACCGTTCGCGACCTTCGGCCAGCAGGAGGCGGCAGTTGCGGCTCTTCGCGTCGGGGATCCACACGTCCTCGCCCTTGTCGCCGATCATGCGGAACGTTCCCTTCTCCGTGTTGAAGTAGCGGCCAATGTTGTGGACTGCGGCGAACACGGTCACCTCGTCCCATGAGCAGCGTCCTTCCTCGGACTTCTCCTCGGCCTTTCCTGCGCGAACCTTCTCGCGGGACGGCAGCGAGCGGGAGAAGATGTCCTTCACCGGATTGCGGTAGGCATACTCCTTCTCCGCGACGGTGCGTCCGCTGTAGATGTTGCGCCCGAGGTCGAACTCGGAGAAGACGATGGGCGTGGGCCACTGCTCGAAGGCTATCTTCGAGGAGGGGGCGTCCCACCTCGAGTTGTACTCGCGTCCTTTCGGCGCCTTGCAGGCCATCGTGTACCAGCGCGTCACCTTCTTCGCCACGAGTGCGCGCCCGTCGAGCGGCGAGAACTCGTCGCCCTTCGTCTCCAAGAGGCGGCGCATGTTCGTGATGAAACCGACAGAGACGAACGTCACGCTCTTGTCGGGGGCGGCGGCCAGGGCCTTGCGATAGACCTTGTTCGCGTCCGGCGCGTCGTTGGAGTTGGGATGCTTCACCCACTCGGGATACTCCGCCGCGAGGCGCACGAACTTCTGGTGCCCCTTGCGTTCGGGCGAACCGCCCGGAACTCCCACCACGCCCAGCTCCTTTGCGCAGCCCACGGGGATGTCGGGGCGGCCGTAGAAGGCGTTGATGACCTCCACGGCGGCGACGGACGAGTTGTCGCGCGTGCAGGTGGCCATGGCGAGGATCTCGCATTTCCCCGCGTCGGCCATCGCGTGGAGGACGGCCATCGCCCCCACGTCGTCGTAGTCTTCCACCATGTCCGTGTCGAAGATGATCTTCGGGACGGGGGCGGCAAGGAGCGTCGCCGCGCCGGCCGCCGCGCAAGCAAGCAGAGTATACAGTTTCTTCATGGCGCGTAGCATAGCAAATTCCACGGCGGACGGCAATTATGGTAAAATATCCGCCATGCTTTTCGCCATCAAGATGGTCTGGCCGTGGAGGCGATCGTGAACTTCATCGATCGGCACGCCTACGACTGGGGGAGCGCTTTCGCGCGCTTCCTGTTTCCGCTTTTCCGGAAGCGGCGGCGCACGGCGGTGGACAACATCCTCAAGGCGGGCATCACGGACGACCCGAAGGAGGCGGACCGCATCGCGCGCGCCAGCTGACGCGCGAGAACTGGCGGGAGCACCTGGACGTCTCGGAAGGGCATCCGGCCGCGGTGAGGCTCCTTCTGGAGGAGACGGACAAGCCCATCCTGCTCGTGAGCGCGCACCACGGCGTGTGGGAGGCGGCCACGAACCTCCTCTCCTTCGCGCGGCCGATGATCGCCATCGCGCGCGTGATGAACAACAAGCTTGTCGCCAACTGGATGAAGAAGCACCATTTCCGTGGCCCCGTGACGATCGTGGACAAGAACCACGGCTTCACGCCGGACACCCTCCGCGCCTGGGAAAATGACTGTGCGGCCATGACGATCCTCATGGACCAGCACACGTCCAAGGGGATGCCGCTGACGTTCCTCGGCCGCCCGGCCAAGACCTACACGACGGCCACGCGCCTTGCCATACGCACGGGGCATCCCATCGTGGTGGGCTCGTTCGTGAGGGTGGCGCCGTACCGGTACAGGCTTGTGGGCGGCGAGCCGCTGTCTTTCCCGAAGGACGCCGACCGCGAAGCCTGCACGCAGCTGCTGAACGACCGTCTGGGCGAGGCGATCCGCCGCTATCCGGAGCAGTATCTCTGGGCCCATCGCCGGTGGCGGTAGAAAAGCCCCTTTCCCGCTTGCAATGGCCGAAGAAATCCAGTATCATTTCGCCGTCCAAGCCATGGAGGTGACAATAGTTGAAAGATGACTTTCTCGTCTTCGATCACGTGACGAAGAGATTCGGCGCGCTGACCGCGGTTGATGACGTGTCGCTCACTATCAAAAAGGGCGAATTCTTCTCGCTGCTCGGACCGAGCGGTTGCGGGAAGACCACGCTCTTGAGGATGCTTGGCGGCTTCGAGCGGCCCGACTCCGGGCGCATCTACCTCGAGGGCAACGACATCACGGACCTTCCGCCAAACCAGCGGCGCGTCCACACCGTCTTCCAGAACTACGCGCTCTTCCCCACGATGACCATCTGGGACAACATCGCGTTCTCCCTCAAGCTCGCGAAGCGGCCGAAGGGGGAGATCGAGGAGAAGGTCGACTCGATCCTGAGCATGATCCAGATGAGCGAGCACGCGTGGAAGCACCCCAACCAGCTCTCCGGCGGACAGAAGCAGCGAGTCGCCATCGCGCGCGCCCTCGTGGACAGGCCGCAGGTCCTGCTACTTGACGAGCCGCTCGCCGCGCTGGACCTCAAGCTCCGCCAGCACATGCTCATCGAGCTGGACGCCATCCACGACCAGGTGGGCATCACCTTCATGTACGTCACGCACGACCAGGGCGAGGCGATGAGCCTTTCCGACCGAATCGCCGTCATCAACTACGGCAAGGTCGAGCAGCTCGACGTCCCCGCCAAGATCTACGAGGCGCCCGCCTCGCGCTTCGTGGCGTCGTTCATCGGCGACACCAACTTCTTCTCCGGCACGATCGACTCGATCGACGGCGACTACTGCACAATCCAGTGCGAAGGCTTCCCGGCGATCAAGGCGTACAACGACAAGAACCTCGCGGTCGGCCAGCGCGTCGACCTCTCCGTGCGCCCAGAGAAGATCCGCGTGACGCTCAACCCGCCGCTGCCCGAGAAGGGCGCCGGCATCAACGTCTTCGCGTCGACGGTGCAGGACATCGTCTACCAGGGCGTCTACACGAAGTACTGGATCAAGTCCGGCTCGTTCCGCATCTCCGCGTTCAAGCCGCATTCCCGCTTTCTCCTTGACCAGGAGGCGATAACCTGGAACGACAACGTGTTCCTCTGGTGGCATCCCGACGACGGCTACATGGTGGAAGTGAAATGAAGGATTCCGCAAAGCCGAGCAGGGCCGAATGGCTCGTTACGCTGCCGTCGTTCGTGTGGCTGATGCTCTTCTTCGCGATCCCGGCGCTGATCGTGCTGGCGTTCACCTTCCACGGACACACCGCAAACGGCGGCGTGGGAGAGTGGAGCTTCTCGACGTGGCGCGAGCTGGTGGACCCGGACTACCCCACGATCGTGTGGAAGACGATCCGCGTCTCGTTCGAGGTGACGGCATGGTGCATCCTCCTCGCGCTGCCGTGCGCCTACGCGATCGCGCGCCTCCCCAAGCGCTGGCGCGCGATCGTGGCGGGATCGATCATGCTGCCGTTCTGGACGAGCTTCGTGGTGCGGGTGTTCGCGTGGAAGACGATGCTCCATCCTGACGGGTGGCTCCAGACCTGCTACCACGCCTACCTCCACTTCAAGTACTGGCTGTGCGCCTGGGTGCCGGGCATGCACGTGCCTACGGCTGGCGTGGGGCAGGCCAACGACTGCCTGATCGGCATAGCCGGCTGCGCGATAGACGCGGCGAGGACGACGATCATCGACTCCGAGGTCGCTGTCGTCCTCGTTTCCGTCTATTCCTTCCTTCCGTTCGCGATCATGCCAATCTACACCGCGGCGGAGAAGTTCGACTTCTCGCTCCTCGAGGCGGCCCGCGACCTGGGGGCGAAGAACTTCTACGCATTCCGCAAAATCTTTATTCCCGGTATCTGGCAGGGAATCGTGTCGGCCGTCCTCATGGTGTTCATCCCCGCGATCGGCTCGTACGTCATCCCGCAGATGCTCGGCGGCACCGACTGCATCCTCATCGGCAACAAGATCTTCATGCGCGCGATGCAGAACCGCAACATCCCGCACGCGTCGGCCCTCGCCACGCTGATGGCGGTCTCCGTGTTCGTGCCGATGGGGATCGCGATGTGGTGGAAGAAGCGGCAGGCTGCGCGCGACCGCAAGCGGCTGGAGGTGCGCACGGCGCAGCTCGTGGCGACGGGAGGCATGGGATGAAGCGCTCGTTCTTCTCCGTGGTCGTGCTTGCCCTAGTGCTGGCGTTCCTGTACGTGCCGATCATCCTGGTCGTCGTGTACGGGTTCATCCCGAACGGGATATCCATGAGCTTCTTCGATTCCGCCGGACAGTTCACCGGCTTCACGGGGAAATGGTACGCGATGATCTTCTCGGGCGACATGCGGCTCGGCGCGCTGATGCAGAGCTTCTGGCTCTCGCTCGTCGTCGCGGGCCTGGCGACGCTCGTCTCCTGCGCGATCGGCACCACCTCCGCGCTTGCGCTACACAAGTGGCGGGGCCGCCTCCAGTCCATACACCACGCGCTCGTCTACACGCCGCTCATCATGCCGGACATCCTCATCGGCATCTCGCTCCTGATGCTGTTCGTCGCCTGCAGCGTGGACTGCGGGTTCTGGACGATCCTGATCGCCCACGTCACGTTCTGCGTCTCGTACGTGGTTATGACGATCCTCGCGCGCCTCCAGGACTTCGACGACCGCCTGATAGAGGCCGCGTACGATCTCGGCGCCGGCCATTGGTACACGTTCTTCCACGTCCAGCTGCCCATCCTCATGCCGGGCATCATTGCCGGCGGACTGCTGGCGTTCACGCTCTCCATCGACGACGTCGTGATCACCTCCTTCGTCAACGGCGCGGGCACGAACACGTTCCCGACCTACGTCAGCTCCATGACGAAGCATTCGCGAAACCTCCCAGCGGTCTTCGCGCTCTCGACGCTCATGCTCCTCTTCACCTGCGTGCTGGTGGGCCTTTCCAAGCTCATTGCGCGCGGCCAGCAACAAAAAACGAAAGGAAAGTAAAAATGAAGCTATCCGCAATGATTGGCCTCGTCGCGACCGCCGTCCTGATCGCTGGCTGCGACGGGAACTCCCGCACGCTTCACATCTATACGTGGAGCGACTACCTGGCGCCGGAACTCGTCGCCGCGTTCGAGAAGGCGCACAACTGCAAGGTGGTTGTGGACACCTTCGACTCCAACGAGACGATGTACGCCAAACTCAAGGCTGGAGGTGCCGGATACGACATCATAACGCCCAGCTCGTACTTTGTGCAGCTCATGGCAAGGGAAAAGCTCATCACGAAGCTCGACCACTCGAAGATACCGAACGTCAAGGCCAACTTCGATCCATCGTTCAAGGGGCAGATAACCGACCCGACGTTCGAGTACAACGTTCCGTACGCCGTCACCTACACCGGCTTCATGTACGCCAAGGACAAGCTGCCCAAGGGAGTGGATGCCGCCACGTGGAAAGTACTGGAGAATCCCGCGCTCAAGGGCAAGGTGACGCTAATGGACGACATCCGCGAGGTGATCGGCGCCGGCCTCATGTCCCTCGGCTATTCCCTCAACTCCCGAAAGCCCGAGGAGATAGAGGCGGCCGTCAAGGAGGTGCTCAAGTGGAAGCCGAACATCCGCAAGTTCGACGCCGAGAGCTACAAGACCGAGGTCCCGTCTGGCGCGACCATCCTCGGTCACGGCTACTCCACGGACGTCACGCAGGTCATCGTCGGCGACGAGGAGGAGGGCAATCCCCCGCGCAAGGACATCGGCTTCGCGCTCCCCAAGGAGGGCTTCACGATCGCGTTCGACGAGATGGTGCTCTCCTCGGCAGCCCCCAATCCCGACCTCGCCTACGCGTTCATGAACTTCATGTATGAGGGCGACAACGCCAAGGCCAACATGGAGTACATCATGGGGCCCATGCCTGTCAAGCCTGGAATCGACGCGCTGGACGCGGACTACCGCAAGGTCATCATCCTCGACTCCGAGACGATCAAGCGCGGACAGGTCCTCAAGCCCGTCGACGACGACCCTGCGGTCAAGGAACTCTACGACAAGGCGTGGGATCGCATCAAGGCCACGAGCGAAAAGTAACGCGTGCCCCTTGCAATCCGGCGGCGGATTTACTATAATATCCGCTGCTTTCACCTAATTGCCTCATGGTGTAATGGTAGCACCGCAGATGACCTCCGCCGAGCGGAGGTCTCTTGCTATGACGGACCGACGAAAGGATATTGAAGAAATGAAGCCTACACTCGTTGTTCTTGCCGCAGGAATGGGCTCGCGCTACGGCGGGCTGAAGCAGATAGACCCCGTGGGGCCATCGGGCGAGGCGATTCTCGACTACTCGGTCTTCGACGCGCACCGCGCCGGCTTCGGCAAGGTCGTATTCATCATCCGCCGCGACATCGAGCAGGTGTTCCGCGAACAGGTCGGTTCCAAGTTCGAAGGCCTTCTGCCGGTGGACTACGCGTTCCAGGACATCGCCGACCTGCCGCCGCCGTACGTCGTTCCGCCCGGTCGCGCCAAGCCCTGGGGAACCGCCCATGCCATCCGTGCGGCGCGAGACATCGTCCGCGAGCCGTTCGCCGCCATCAACGCCGACGACTTCTACGGCCGTGACGCCTTCGCGAAGCTCGCCGCGTTTCTGGGGAATGCGGACGCGCAGGAGCGCGTCCCTCCCGTGCATCCCTTCGCCATGGTCGGGTATCGGCTGGACCAGACGCTCTCCGACTTTGGCTCCGTCGCGCGCGGCATCTGCAAAGTCTCCCCGGAAGGCAAGCTGGAGAAGGTCACGGAGATGACGAAGATCGTCCGCACGCCCTCCGGCGCCGAGAACCGCGATGACCCCGCCGCGCCCGTG
>CACWSW010000250.1 GCA_902763655.1 uncultured bacterium | reverse complement strand
TCTCGTCGAACGCCACGCTCACCTTCGTCCGGTCCAGGCTCGCAACGGCGTGGAAGATCGCGGACGGCGTCGTCTCGAACGCCACGAACACGTAGAGGCGGCGCACGGCGTACTGGGGGGCCTTGTAGGTCTGCGTCCAGTCCTGGTTGGCCGCCGTCGGGCAGTTGCCGATGCCGATGTCCGTGTTGCCGTCGGAATGGCGGAGCCGGCTGATGGAGATCAGCGTCTGCGATTCGTTGTAGTTGTGGATCTGCAGGCAGCTGTAGCCGGCGGCCGTCTCGGAACTCGGCAAGTCGTCGAAGTCGTACCGGCCCGTGTTCGCGCCGATGCTGAGGCTGTTGCCCTTGCCATACGACGAGAAGAAGAACTCGATGTTGCCGTCCGCGTACCGGCCCTGCTTCACGCCGCTCACGTTGGAGGCGACGTCGAGGTTCGAGACGAACCGCTTGATGTTGCCGTTCGTGGCGAACGAGTAGGAGGCGAGGTCGTCCGTGAAGCCGTCGAACGCCGCCCAGCACCAGGTGGTCGTGGGGTTCGCGTTGGTCGTCGTCAGCTCCAGGTAGTAGCCCACGCGCGCGACGTGCCGGCCGGCGTAGCGCGCGCGGTTGTCGACCGTATGCGTGGCCGCGTACTGCGCCGCGTTGTGGCTGTTGAACGGCGTGGGCACGTCGATCTGGTAGAGGAGCGTGTAGTCCTTCGCCTGCGGCACGTTCGCGGCCACGTGCGCGGGCACGTCCGGCTTTGGCCGCACAAGGACGTGAAGCCTCATGCTGGAGAAGTTGTCGGCGTTGTCGTATGCCTGTGTCCAGTCGGGGTTGATCGTGCCGGTCGCCGACCTGTTCGCGCGGTACTGCGTGTTGTTGCCGATGCCGGCGCCGACTGGCTGGCCTGTGTTGCTGCCGTTGAAGTTGCTGATGCCGAAGATCGTCTGCCGGTTCGTCACGTTGTGCACCTGCATGCAGGCGTGCCACGTGGTCGCGCCGCCCGACAAGCTGTCGCCCCAGTCGCAGGTGCCCGCCGCATACGGGATCTGGTTGTCGTTCGCGCCGCCGTAGTTATGCGGCCAGAACTCGAGGAACCCGCCGTCCATCCCCGTGCCGTTCACGATGCCGTCCACGTTGGAAAAGACGTCCTGGTTCGTCACCCACTTCTGCCCGAAGCCGATGCTGTCGTTCGCCGGCACGCCGAACTTGGCGAGGTCGTCCGTCCAGGCGTCGAACGAGACCCACACGAAGTTCGTCCCCGTCCCGTCCTTCTTCACCTGCTCGAAATAGTACGCCACGCGCTCGGCGCCGTCCGGCAGGCTCCGCGTCGCGTCCAGGTAGTACGGCACGCGGTTGCGCCAGTTCACGCCCTTCGTGACCGGCACGTTCAGGGAGTAGAGCGGCAAGTAGCCCGCGCGGAGCTCCGCCGGCACGTGCTCGGCGACGCCCGCCGGAAGCGGACGCGCGAGCGTCAGGGTGGCGCCTGCCGCCATCGGCGTGGCGCCGTTCGCCGCCGCCTTCACGCGCGCGCCGTCCACCGACAGGTTGAAGCTGTCCGACGCCACGCCCGCCACGTAGACGTGGACAAGCGAGAAGTCGTTTCCGTCGCGCTCGACGGACGTCACGTAGCCGGACGAGACGGAGAACGCCCCGTCGAGGTCGTCCAGCAGCACGTCCACCGAGAACTTCACGTCCACCACCGTCCTGTCGCTCCCCAGCGTCGGCGTGGCCGAGACGATCTCCGGCGCGGCCGTGGCGGACGTCTCCGGCAGCACGTACACCTGGAGGTGTCGGAGGGAATACTGCCCCGCGTTGTACGTCTGGGTCCAGTCCCAGCCCTTGTTGTTCGCGTTGTAGTGCGGCCCGATGCCCAGCTCGGTCGCGTCGTTCTTCTGGAACCTGTTGTAGGTGAAAATGCAGCTGTTCGTGGTGCGGGCCGTGTCGTGCACCTGCATGGAGCCGTATTCGCCGCTCGTCGGCGTGTCGTCGAAGTCGTAGACGGACAGTGCGCCGTCGAGACCGCGCTTGACGTTGCCGGAGAAGCCCTCCGGCCAGAACTCGATGTTGCCGACGGCGATCGTCTCGTTCGTGCGGATGTTCGGCACGTTGCTCCACACGCGCAGGTTCGTCACGTCCTTCAGGAACTGCCAGGCCACCGGCACGCCCACGCGCGCGGCGTCGTTCGTGAACGCGTCCATCGACACCCACACGTACTGCATCGGCTCGCCCGCCTTCTGCAGCTCCATGTAGTACGCCACGCGGCTGAACGCGCCGATCTTCGCCGCGTCGTCCACGTTGTAGGGCACGGGCTTGTGTGCAAAGTCGCCCTTGGTCGGGATGTCGAGGTCGTAGATGAGGCGGTAGCTGTTGAACTCCTCCGGCGGCACGTAGCGGTACGCGCCCTGCGGGAACACGCCGGGGATCGTCAGCGCCGCGTCGGCGTGGAGCGTCTTGCCGCCCGTCGCGTTGCGCACGCCGCCCTGCTTCGCCGTCACCGTGACGGGCGAGTAGTATTCGCCGGACGGGAACGCGAGCGTGGCCGTGCGCTGGTCGGCGGAAAGCGTGATGGTCGGCACGGCTTCCGTCCCCGAGACGGTCCAGTTCGCCGCATTGGTCACCGTCGCGGCCGTGACCTTCTGGTTGAACGTGAAGTTGATCGCAAACGCGTCTTCGCCCACAGTCTCCGTCGTCGTCTGCACCACGGCGAGGTCGTTCTCCGTCGCGAAGTTCGCGGGGTCGGGGACGATCGACGTGACGGCGCTCACCCAGGCGTTCGCCATGTTCGTGTAGCCCACGTCGTTGGGATGGACGGTGTCGGCGATCTGGTCCCAGTCCGACACGGCGGCGTGCATGTCGAGGAAGTAGGCGGCCTGCCCCTTCGCCTGCTGGTCGGCGACGATGCCGGGGATGGCGGGGTTGAACACGTTCGTGATCGCGGCGTACTTCCAGTTGTTCGTCAAGTCGCCGGCATTTGTGTAGCGCCGCATGAGCGTGGTCACCACCACCTTGGCGGAGGGCTGGCATTCGTGGATGCGGTCGAGGAGGCGCACGAGGCGGTTGGTGGCCTCGCTGCGGAAAGCCGGCTCTCCGTCGCCCGTATCGTTCGTGCCGATGTGGAGGAGGATCACGTGCGGGTCGTCGATCTGGGAGAAGAACTCCGGGATGAAGTCGTAGATGCCGTTGGAGGCGTTCTCGATCTTCCAGCCGCTGTGGCCCTCGTGGTCGCTGTCGGCGAGGAACGGATCCTCCTTGCCGTAGTTGTCCGTCTCCGTACCCACGTAGTCCACGTTGTAGCCGAGGTTCGTGAGCGCCACGTAGAGCGGCGCGCGGTAGCCGTTGCCGCGCACGGACTGCGACCCGTGCGTGATCGAGTCGCCGAGCGGCATGATGCGCAGCACGGGGTTGTCCGCCGCCGAACCGAACGCCGTACAGGCGGTAGCCAAGGCCATTCCAAAGACCGCCAAAATGCGAAAATCCTTCATGTCAACGTGCTCCTTTTGTGCCATTTTTCTGAGATGTCGCAATTCTACCATATTCTTCCGTCGGTGTGCAACTCATGCTCTGGGCGCGTTCCGACGGGAATGATTTATGCTATAATGCGATTTGTTCCGGCGGGTGCCGGCGTTCGTGATAAGCAATGAAGAAGTGTGGCATGGTCATGTTTGGACATAAAGGTGTTGTGTGTGCGGCGGCGCTCATTGCGTGCGCGTGGATGCCGCGTGCCGCCGCGGCGGAGGGTGACCGCATAGATTCGCGCATGTTCGAGCTTACGTATGCGGACGCCAAGGAGGTTGCCGACAACTTCAACCGGACCTGGCGCGGGCAGGCGCAGACTAACGGCAATTGGAGCGTAGGCGAGATCGCCGTGCCTTTCGTGGAGGTGAACTCGGTAATGGTAACGGCGGTGCTCGGGCGCGGCTACACGGATGGAACACGCCAGGAACCGGGCGATCGCAAGAATGCCGTCGAGGGAGTCCTGTCGCTCGATCTGCGCGACCTCGAGGATCGTGCGAAGGAGACAAGGCGAGAGTGATTGGATGGTGAAAGGTGAAATGAAGAAGCTGATTGCGGTTGTCGTAGGGTGCGTGGCGGCGCTGTCGGCAGGTGCGGCGGAGAGCCATGTCGTCTTCGACAAGCCCGCCCAGCGCTGGCTGTGGGGCGGGTTCGGGTTCCACAATTCCGAAACCTCGATGACGTCTATCATGTCCGAGGAGTTCCGCGACCAGCGCGTGCTGAAGACGTTCCGCGAGATATCCCCCACCTACGCGCGCGTGTTCGCCGGCTACTGGGACTGGACGCGCGAGGCGATGGACCGCTTCGCCGACTACTACGACGCGACCTTCCGCCGTGCGGGCACGACGCTCTACGTCGTGCCCGGGCGCATGCCCGTCATCACGGAGGACTTCGACGCCACGAACTACTGCGAGGCCGTCGCCACGCGCCTGGAGTACCTCGTGAAGGAGCGGAAGTGCACGAAGATCCGCTACTACTGCCTCTCGAACGAACTGTCTGTGGGCCCCACCTACGCCTGGTTCGGCAAGCACCTGGACCTCTACGCCGCGCTCAACCGCGAAATGCACCGGGCCTTCATGCGCCACGGTCTCGACATCGGCCTGCAGACGCCCGACTCGTCGGGATACTCCCGCATGTCCGACATCGACTGGGCCATCACGAACATCAACGAGCAGACGGACACCTACTGCTGGCACTGCTACGAGCGGAACCTCCAGCCGGGCGATCCCGCGCTCTACGCAAATCTCACAACGGCATTGACCAATCTCGTCAGCAAGGCCATGCGCAAGGAAAAGCGCCTTTCGCTCGGCGAGTTCGGCTTCACTACGGGAAGGGATGCATGCGCGACGACGGACACGACGCCTTCCGCCATCCCGGCAGCGAGTTCTCCCGCCGCGCGGCCATCTCCCGCGCCGAGATGGGGCTTGCCGCGCTCAACGCGGGCGCCGTCTCGGCCGTCTCGTGGACAATGGTCGACTACCCCGATCCCTTCCTTCGCGAGGACGGCGACACGCCCGAGGAGAAGGCCCGCTACGACGTGGCGCGCTTCTCCGGGTTCGGACTCGACGTGCGCTACAACAAGAACGGCGTGTTCCGCTGGTGCGACGAAGAGCGCGACTATTCGTCGTACCCCGATCTCTACACGATGGGCTACCTCGTGAAGCTGTTCCGCAAGGGCGCGCGCGTGCTGCCGCACACGACGGACGACGACACCCTGCGCGCGGGCGGCGTGACGAACACACGACGGACGACGACACCCTGCGCGCGGGCGGCGTGACGAACCCGGACGGCTCCGCGTCGTTCGCGCTCGTCAACTGGGGCGAGGCGAAGAAGGTGACGCTCGTCGTGCGGCACCCGCTGGAGAAGCCGCTCCGCGTCTACGAATACGATTCGGAACATCCGCCTTTGAATCCGTTCAACGACCTGCAGGCCATGAAGGGTACCGTCTCGGCCGTGAAGGGTGAAGTGGTGGTGTCCGTGCCGGCGCGTTCGATGACGTTCCTCACCACCGACTACGTGGACCGGCAACCTTCAGCGATAACGAAGATCAGGATCGTCAACGGACGGCTGGGCTGGGCGCCGTGCGAAGATCCGGAACATGTCTACTACCGCGTCTTCAAGGACGGCAAGCAGATCGCTTCAACCGTGGCCACCTCGCTCAATCTGGGAGGGTCGCGCTGCCGCGCGACCGCGTCGGACGCAATGAATTGCGTCCCTCCGGACGGCGGACGCGACAAGCGCGTTCCTCCCGTTTTCGTGGTGAAGAGCGTGGACAAATGGGGAAATGTCCGAAGGTGAGAAAAGGCCGCGCCGGGTTCCGTCGAAATTTTGAGGACCCGGGGATATGATATAATGGCCGCATGATTGTCCGCAAATGTCTATTTCCGTTGTTGGTGATGTTGTGTGTCGCCACGTCTCTGTACGGGGATTCGCTGTATGACGCCTTCCGCGCGCCCCCCCAGGCGGCGCGTCCCTGGTGCTACTGGTACTGGGTGAACGGGAACGTCGACGAGGAGACGGCGACTGCCGATCTCGAGGCGATGAAAAAGGCCGGTTTCGGCGGCATCCTGCTGCTCGACCCTCGCGGCTACGACAAGGTCGTGTGGAAGCCGGAGCCGAAAATGCCGTTTGGCGGCGACGAATGGCGCCGTCTCGTCGTCTATTCGGTGAAGGAATGCGCGAGGCTCGGCCTCGAGTTCACTATGAACCTGAGCGACTGCGGCGGTTCGCTGAAGGGGCCGTGGCTCACTGGCGAGGACGGTCCCAAGCGGCTCGTGGTGGGCGTGGACGCGGAGGATGTCCCGGCCGATTTCAAATACTACCACGACATCGCCACGTTTGCCGTGCGCGTGGCACCGGGGACGAGCGTGAAGTCCGGCTGGCGCAACGCGGGCGGCGTGGTGAACCGGTGGTCGAAGGACCCGCTTGCGGCCTCGGTGCCGGCGCTCGAATGGCACCAGGGCGCCCCCGGGAGGGCCGCGCTTCAGTGCGGCCGCAACAGCGGGCAGGACGGCGACTGGCACACGCTCCGTTTCGGGTACTGCGCGATTCCCAAGCGCGAGCACGACGTCGACGTGATCGACGCGGCCGCCGTGGAGCGGCACTTCAACCGCATCGCGGGGCCGCTCTTCGACGCGCTCGGTCCGCTCGTGGGCACCACTTTCACGCACGTCTACTCCGTGAGCTGGGAAGGGGCGATCCCCACGTGGACGGGCGATTTCGCGGACGCCTTCCGCGCGCGCGCCGGCTACGACCTGCTGCCCGACCTGCCCGCCCTCGCGGGCTTCACGCGCGTGGGAACGCGCCCCGGACTGCTCACCGACTACCGCCGCGTACGCAACGACCTCTTCCGCGACCGCTTCTACGGCACGGTGCGCCGTCTCGCCCACGCGCGCGGCGTGAAGCTCTACTCGGAGTGCGGCGGACCGTGGAACCGCGACCCGAGCGTGTTCCGCGAGGCCGACCAGTTCGACTTCCTCGGCGTGAACGACATGCCGCAGGGAGAGAACTGGCCCATCGCTCCTGCGCACCACTCAGACCTCGCGTTCAACCGCCCCGCCGCCAACGCGGCGCACATCTACGGCCTCCGGCGCGCGTCGGCGGAGGCGTTCACGCTCATGGACGCCCACTACTCGATGTGGCCGGAGCGGCTCAAGCGCACGGCGGACGACATGTTCGTGGACGGCGTGAACCACGTCGTGTGGCACACGTTCACCGCGTCGCCGAAGTCATTCGGAAAGCCTGGCATCGAATACTTCGCCGGCACGCACATCAACCGCAACGTGACCTGGTTCCCGCAGGCGCACGCGTTCATCTCCTACCTCGCGCGCTGCCAGGTGATGCTCCAGGCGGGCGAACCCGTGACGGACATCGCCCTCTACGCGGGCCACGCGCCGTACCAGCACTGGGGACGCTGGCGCGACGTGCCGTGGGAAGGGGCGCGCGTCGCCATTCCGCGCGGCTACAACTACGACATCCTGAACGACGAGACGCTGGAGAAGCGGAAGGGGGACTACCCCGTGTTCGTGGACGCGTCCGGCGATTCGGTCACCTGGCCGAAGCTGCCGCCGCCCGACTTCGAGGGCGACTTCAACGACGTGATCCACCGCCGCACGGCAGACGGCACGGACATCTACTTCGTGGCGCCGTCGGGCGGGACGGGACACGGACGACTCACGTTCCGCGTGAAGGGGAAGGTGCCAGAGTTCTGGGATCCCGTCACGGGTACGCGCCGCAAGGTCACGAACGCCGAGACGCTGCCGGACGGCCGCATCCGCATCCCGTTCCGCTTCTCGCGCGATGGCAGCGTGTTCGTCGTGTTCCGTCCGCCCCAAGCCGCCGCCGCCGACTCGGCGCCGGCCAGCGACTGGCCGAAACGCCAGAAGACGATTTCGCTCACGAATGCTCGGTGGAAGATCGACATCGGCGGACGCGCGTATGACCGGCTGGGCGACTGGACGAAATCCGACGACCCCGAGATCCGCTTCTTCTCCGGCACGGCCGTCTACCGCGCAAACTTCACGCTGCCAGCCGTCGAGGGCGACCGCACGCTGTTCCTCGGACGCGTGGCGGGGGGCGTGGCGGAGGTGTTCGTGAACGGCGTCAATTGCGGCGTGGCGTGGTGCTACCCGTATCGCGTGCGCGTGCCCGCCGCGGCACAGCGGGAGGGGAACAACATGCTGGAGGTGCGCGTGGTCAACACGTGGCGCAACCGCCTGATCGGCGACTGCCTCCTGCCGCCGGAGAAACGACACACCCAGAGAGAGGGCTCCTGGAACTTCGGCAAGCTCGCCAACGGCTATTCCGCAAATGACGAACTCATCCCCTGCGGGCTCTACGGCCCCGTTGAAATGCGCTGACCCCCTCATGAAAACAAACGTTCCACGTAAGCTTGCCGTTCTGACGATCTGCGCGTAAAATGAGATGTTTGTGCAAATTGAAAACAAAAGGAAAACAGATGCAAGGAAAGACGCATGAGAAAATGAACCGGCGCTTGATGGCGGTTCTTGCGGTTGGAATGTCCCTCTGCGCGTCGGCGGCGGACGTGACGATCACGAAGCCGTACATCCGCTGGCTGTTCAACGGATTCGGGTTCCAGAACTCGGAGGCGAACTTCCTCGCGCTCATGCCGGATGACTTCCGCGACCAGCGCGTCCTCAAGACGTTTGCGGAGCTGTCGCCGACCTTCGGTCGCGTGTACACAGGCTTCGCGGAGCAGACGAAGGAAGACCTCGACCGGTTCGCCGACTACTACGACCTCACGTTCCGGAAGGCCGGCACCACGCTCTACGCCGTGCCGTGCGCCATGCCGGCGTTCGCGGACACGATCGACGCCGACGCCTACGCCGAGAAGGTCGCCAAGAACCTCGAGTACCTGATCAAGGTGCGCAACTGCCGCAAGATCCGGTACTACTGCCTCACGAACGAACTCATGTGCGGCGACAACTGGGCATGGTTCGCGAAAGGCGGCAAGGAGGAGATCTTCAAGAAGTTCTATGTGGCGCTCTTCCACGCGTTCCGCCGGCACGATCTCGACATCCGCCTGCTCGCCTCCGACGAGGCGGCCACCACCCAGCCCGAGAAGGTCTATCCGTTCCTCGACTGGATCAAGGACAACATGGACGACTACGTGGGCGCATACTGCACGCACTGGTACGTGTACGGGCGCAGGACGGACGACCTCGGCCTCTGGAACGAGTACAACGCCTACTTCTCGAACCTCGTCCAGCGCGCGCTCTCCTGCAAGGCGAAACGTTTCATCCTCGGCGAGTACGGCTTCCATCCGGCGTGGGGCAAGCGCGGCGTGATGGTGGACGACGTGAGCTACCATCTGCGCCAGCCGGAGACGAAGGAGGAGAGCGTACTCGCGAAATGCGAGATCGGCATCGCGGCCATGAACCAGGGCGCCGCGGCGTGCGTGGACTGGAGCTTCGTGGACTACCCCGACCCGTTCGTGATCGAGGACGGCGACTCGCCGAAGGAGCGCGCCGCCTACGCCGCCGGGAAGTGCGGCTACCGCATGGACACG
>CACWSW010000249.1 GCA_902763655.1 uncultured bacterium | reverse complement strand
CCGGACGTTCGTGGTGTCCGGCACTTGCTTTACGCAGACGACGATGCGCATTGCCTACTTCTCCACGCCGAAACGGTATTCGGTGTGCGACTTGAACGTATCTCCCGGCTTCAGCACGGTGGACGGGAAATCGGGACGGTTCGGCGAGTCGGGCGCATGCTGCGTCTCGAGCGCCACGCCCGCGAACTGGCAGAGGTGCCTGCCAGCCGCCTTCGCCGGAACGGCATCGGTCATGTTCTGGGCGCCATACATCTGCATGCAAGGCTCGGTGGTCCAGATCTCCATCGTGCGGCCCGAAGCCGGATCGCGCATCTTGACGGCCTGCTTGAGCTTGCCGGCCTCGCCGCGCAGCACGAAGTTGTGGTCGTACCAGTTGTCCATGGCCGCGAGCGACTTGTCCGCCTTCATCAGGTCGGCCTTCGCGCCGATCGGACGCAGCTCGGTGAAGTCGAAGCCGGTGCCCTTCACCGGCGCGTTCTTCGTGGGAATGAGGCCAGGGGTCGTCTGCGTGTACTCGTCGGCGAAAATCTGAAGCTCCTGCTTCAGCACGTTGCCGCTCGACTCGCCCGCGAGGTTCCAGTAGGAGTGGTGCGTCGGGTTGATGACCGTGGTCTTGTCGGTCGTGGCCTCGTAGTCGATCGTCCACACGTTGTTCGGCAGCACCTTGTACGTGACCTTGCACGTCACCGTGCCGGGGAATCCCATCTCGCCGTCCTTGGAGACGTAGGTGAGCTCGAGGCCCTGGATCGGCCCCATGCGCAGAGGACGAGCCCTCCACACCTTCTTGTCCCAGCCTTCTGGACCGCCGTGGAGGTTGCAGTGGCGCTGCGTGGTCGCGGTCTTCTTGTCCTCGTTGATCGGCAGCTGGTATTCCTGTCCGTCAAGCTTGAACTTGCCGTCCGCGATGCGGTTGCCGTAGCGGCCAATGAGTGTTCCCATGGAGAAGCCTAGCGTTTCGTACTCGCCTGGCGTGTTCCAGCCGAGCGTCACGTCGGCGAGGTTGCCGTACTTGTCCGGCGCGTAGCAACGCACGAGGCGGCCACCGTAGTCCGTGATGTCGAGGATGATTCCGCCAAGGCCCTTGAGACGGTAGATTGTCGTCTCCTTGCCGTCCGCCAGCTTGCCGAAGGGTTTCGTCTCGATGCTGCCGCGCATCCCGCGCATCATATGGGTCCGACGCTCCAGGCGCGCCCGCTGCATCCTCTCCGCTCTCTGGGCGTCACCTTTGGGCATGTCCGCCTTCTGGGCCGGTGCCGGCGCATCCTGCGCCAGGCAGGCGATTCCGCACGCGGCAACCAACACTGTTGTCATGATTCTTTTCATCAGTTTTTCCTTTCTGTCATTTGATTACTCTCAAAAATTCTCAATCTCACAATCACGCAATCTTCTCAACCTGCTCACCCCTTGAAGATGAAGAACTTGCGAATGAAGAAGTTTACCAGGAACGAGACGACAACCTCTACAACTACCGCCAGCGTCGTCATCATCCCGAACTGGTCTATCAGGAACTTCATGACGCCGAGCGCGATGACGGTCGCCAGCGTCGACGCGCCGAAGAACATGCCCAGCTCAACGTACCAGCGGAACTTCCCGGGCTTGAACACGAACCAGCGGTTCATCAGCCAGCAGAAGACGTTCGCCACGACGAATCCGATCGCCGTTGCCACCGCCGCGAGCATCCCGCGCGAGGCGTACCACGCCTCCTCGCCCGTGAACGCGACCGACGGCAGGCCCAGCAGACGCACCGCCCAGTCGTCCGCAGTAAGGCACTTCAGGCATGTCGCCGCCAGGATGTAGAAAATTCCCGTCTGCACGCACGTGGCCATCACGCCCACGATGCCGTACTTTATGAACTGGGCGAGCGGCCCAGCCTCGTTCGAGAGAATATGTCTGTCCAGTTTCACGAGCGGCAAGTATATCATATTTTACCCCTTGCGCAAATACGTGAGAGCGCGTATCATTTCCGCGTGGACAACACCAGCCATAACGGCGCACCGCGCCGGCGGATCGGACTCGCCGTCTCGGGCGGGGCCGACTCGGTGGCCCTGCTCGCGCTGATGGCAGGCCTGCAGGCCTCGCACGGCTTCGACGCCGTAGTCCTGCACGTGGACCACGGCCTGCGCCCAGACTCTGCCGACGACGCCCGCTTCGTCGAGTCTCTCGCCGCAAGCTACGGACTGCCCTTCCACGCCTTGCGCACGCGAGTGCGGCGACTCCGAGGCGAGTCCTTGGAGATGGCGGCCAGGCGCGTACGCCTCGCCTTCTTCGCCCGCATGACGACGGTCCTCGGCCTTGACGCCATCGCAACCGGCCACCATGCCGACGACGTGGCCGAGACGTTCCTCCTGCGCCTCGCGCGAGGATCCGGCCCCGACGGCCTCGCCGGCCTCAAGCCGGTCTCGCACGTGGACGGCGTCACATTCATCCGCCCGCTCCTAAACGTGCGCGACGCCGACCTTCGCAGTTTTCTCTCCGAGCGCGGCATCGCCTGGCGCGAGGATTCCACGAACGCAGACACCTCAATCCCCCGCAACAACGTGCGCCACATGATCCTCCCTTTCCTCCGCGAACGCCTGGACCCGCGCATCACCGAACACATCTGCAAGTCCGCCGCAATCCTCCGCGGCGACCTGCATCTGGAACGCAAGGGCCGGGACTGCGAGGGGGGCCGGGACCACCGGGACCGCCGGGACCGCCGGGAAAAACGGGAGTGGAGACTGGCAATTGGCGAGGCCATTGGCTTTGTCCGCAGGCCGGAGGCAATCGGACAGCTTCCTGCGGCCTGCGAGCTGGATCGCAAGGCCCTCGCGGGCCGCACGCTCGAGCTGCGCACCTGGCGGGCGGGCGACCGTATCGCCCCCGTGGGCCTCGCCGGACACAGCCGCAAGCTTCAAGACGTCTTCGTCACCGCAAAGGTGCCGCCCGCAGTCCGCGCCTCGCTCCCCATCCTCGCGGACGCCGTCACCGGCGAAGTCCTCTGGATCCCCGGCTACCGCGTGGCCGCGTCGGCCGCCGTCACCTCCCCAAACTCCCCCTCCTGGCGCTTCACCCTCGCCACAAGCTGACACACGTGCTGCAACGCGGGAGGGGCGCAGCTTGCTGCGACCGTATGGAGCGCCGCCATCTTGGCGGCACTAGCGCCAGGTGCCGTCGTCATTGATGGCGAGAATGCCCATCGCCGAGCGCAGCGAAAGCTCGCTCGTGCGCCACTCGACGACTGCCGAGCAGAGGGCGTTCTGCGCCGTAAGGAGCGCGCTCTCGGCCTCCAAGATGTCACGCATCGAGCTGCGGCCCGACTGCATGAAGAGGTCGTTCGACTCCACGCGCTTCTGTGCCACCTTGAACGCCTCCACCTTGTTCTCGTAGAGCGCGCGGGCTGCGACAAGATCGCGGTATCCGGCCATCACCTCGTTCTTTATCGAGTCCTCTTCCTCCTGCAGCGCGCGGCGGCTCTGCTCGAGCAGGATCAGCGCCTTGCGATAGGCGTTGCGCTCCTTGCGCCTGTCCCAAGGCGCAGTGAAGCGCAGCTTCGCGGTGCTGGCAACCACGTCGTCCACGCTGTCCTTGTGCTGCCTTCGCTTGGCGTCGTACGACAAGCCGCCCTCCACCGTGAGGTCCGCGCGCAGCGCGTCGGCCGATACCATCACCGCGCGCTCGGCATCGACCAGGTCGCCACGCGTCACCGCAAGGTCGCGCCTTTCCGTGAGCGCGATGTTCATCGCCTCCTCCTCCAGCGGATAGTCGGTGAGCGCGTCCGGCTGCGTGCGTGCCTTCACCTCCATTGCCGCCTGGAGCTTGGACAGCTCCTCGTCCCGCAACGCTATCGGCGCCTCCGGCGGCAGGCCGAGCGATATCTTGAAGTTGTCTAGCGCGTTCTCGTAGCTCTTCTTGGTGGTGATGATGGACTGCCGCGCCGTAAGCAGGTCGGTGCGCGCCTGGTCCACCTGTATGCGGTCCATGCGTCCGGCCTTGAACATCATCTCCGCGCGCTTCCAGTTCTGCTCCAGGCGGGTGGCGTTCCCTTCCGAGTTGCGCCTGTTCTGCGCGTAGGAGAGCACGCTGTAGTAAGACTTCGCGATGGAGAGCGCGTACGTCTGCCTGTAGCGCTCGAACGTAAGTATGGCATAGTCCAGGTTGCGCTCCGCCTGCGTGAGAGGCTCGCGCACGATGTCGCGTCCGCTGCCGCGCAGCAGCGGTATGGTCGCGGTAAGGTCGCCAGTCCAGGCGAACGAGTGCCAGTCGTCGCGGATCATCTTCGTCACGTCTATCGCCATGTTCCCCGCAAGCGTCGTGCCCTGCTCGAACTTCCGCTTGGCGCCGCTTCCCGCCTGCGCGTAGTCCTTCGTCAGCTCCGGCTTTCCGGTGAGCGTGCCGAGCAGGAAGCCGCTGAACGTCGTGTCGAACGCATAGCTCTCCGTGTCGAGCGTGAGCGCGCGCTGGTACACCGTCTCCTTCAGCGTCTGGTACCTGCGGTTGTTGCGCGCGCCGATGCGCAGCGCGTCATCTAGGGAAAGGTACGTGACGCCGTTCGACGGCTCAAGCGGCGCGACTCCGTCTATGCGAGGGAACACGGTGTTGGTGACGCCCTGGCGAACCGCCTCGAGCGCGATGCGCAGCGTAAGCACGTCGAGCGGACGCGCCACGTTGAACTCGTTCGTCGCGCCCGACTGCTCCCGCCAGCACGCCGTGGCGAGCGCGATGGCCGTCTCGTCCGCGTCCCTCTCGGCCTTCTCGGGCGTGAGGCATCCCGAATGCAAGAGCGCAAGCAGCGCCGCGGCGATCGCAATCCTGATGCTGATGTGGCGCGCGCGCATCCTCACTCCTTCCATTCCGCCGCTATCACGGCGTCCGCCCGCGCCCGCACCTCGTTGAGCGTGCCAGTCTTGACGCGATGCCACAGCTTGAGCGCGTCAAGGTCCGCCACCGTGACCCCGTGCCCCCAGTCGTCGTAGAACGGATCGATGTTGCGCGGCAC
>CACWSW010000248.1 GCA_902763655.1 uncultured bacterium | reverse complement strand
GACCTTTCGCATTGGCTGGACGACGGACGCGACAGAGAATTAGGCTGGTACCGCTTCAACCTGACAGCACGGTTCGACCACGACGCTTCCGGCCCGGCGACCGATGGCGGCATTACGGTGCGCGGCACGCCGGGCGAACCCGTGCTTATCAATTTCGGCAGCGGGTTTGTCGGATCCACCATGAACGGCGGAGTAACGGTAGAGGAAGGCGGCGGCATTGTGGCCGGCAGTGCGAGCGCCCTTGCCAACCAGTCCGTCACGCTTCTTCCGGGTTCGCTTTTCAGGCAATACAGCAATTCGCTTTATACGCAGGTGGATTCGCTGACTCTCGGCAGGGCCGGCGCAACGACGCCGGTGCAGCTTCATATCACTACCGTCAAGAGCAACCCCGCGCTTATCGTGGAATCGCTCGACGTACTGTCTCCGGTCGAGGTTTCCTTCATTTCAGGCTGGTCACATGATGCCTTCGTCTCGGCAAGCACACGTGTCATGGCGGCGGTTTTCAAGGCCGGATATTCCTCTGTCGACACTTCGCTCTTCCAGCTGCCCGCATCGGCAACGACCTACTCGCTGTCCGTCGAGACGGAGGAGCTTGCAGAAGGCACCTATGCCGGCTATACGGCGCTCTACATCACCGTCACCGGAGAAGATCCCGTACCGGACAATCTCGAGCTCAAGACGGACGGCACGAACGTGACCCTTTCGGCAGATGCGACGTACAACAATATCTATGTCGGCGACATTGAAGGTGCAGGAACAAAATCCCTGACCGTCGTCGGCGGCGAAGTCTCCGCCCAAATCCTGCATATAGCCAGTTCTCCTGTCGATGACGAAAAGCACACGTGCTACTACACGCAGTCCGGCGGAAAGGTGAGCGTAAACAGATTGGCATCGATGTACCGAGGAGAAAACACGGCGCGCGGTCGTGTCAATGCGGAAATCACCCTGAACGGCGGAACGCTTGAAGTCGCCGACTATGTACGGTTCGGATTCAACAGGACTCGTGCCGGTTACACGACCATACTTACCATAAACGACGGTGCTGCCATGACCGTGGGCGGCAAGATGTGGCTCACATATTATTCCGGCACAGGTGGGTCCGTCAGCCCGCAAGGCATCATCAATATGAACGGCGGCACGCTCTCCGTAGCCAACGACATCGACCTTTCCCGTGCGGATCACAGCACCATCTACAAGAAAGACGGCGGCATATTCCTCAGAGGCGGCGTCATTTCCGCACGCAATATCATGCAAGAAGCCGATCCGCTGGACACGCAGCCGCAGCGCCTTGTCTTCGACGGCGGCGTGTACGCCCCCAATGCCGATGCCGCGGGTCTGACACTCGAAGGTCTCTCCAAGGCGCACATAGCCGCCGGCGGTGCGATCGTGGATACTTCCGCGCTTGCCGCCGACGCCACATACACGATCGCGCAGAACATCCTGCATGATCCCGCGCTGACGAATGCCCAGGGCGAAGTCGTTGCCGACGGCGGCTTCACGAAACGCGGCACAGCCACGCTCGCGCTCACGGGCATCAACTCGTTCAACGGTCCGACCCGTGTGGAGGGCGGCATACTCTCAATTACGAACGGTGCGGCCGTCCCGGGCGGCGTCATCGTTTCGGATGCCGGGACGCTCGATCTTTGCGGCGAAACCGTGAGCGTCGGCAAGATTGCCGCTTCCGGGCTTGTCCGCAACGGTTCGCTTATCGTGACAGGCGCAATCGCGGCAGTTGACGAGGGATCGATCCTTGCAGTCGATGGCGACCTAACGCTCGCAGCCGGCTCCGCTGTCGATTTCGGCGGATACGCCGTGGTGCCTACAGGCTGGACGCCGGTTGCGGCCGCAGGCGGCACGGTGACGGTGCCCGCATCCCTCCGCGCGCGCAACGCCGCAGCATTCAACAGTTGCAAGATCCAGCTTATGGATGGCGTCCTTTACGTGAAACCCAGCGCTTCCGGAACAATTATCTCTTTCCGGTAAAACACACAAAGGTGGTAAATGCAAATCAAGACGAAAACGGTCGTGACGTTCAGCGCGGCCGCGCTCTTTGCGGTTGCGGTCCAGACAGCCGCGTTCGGCTCGGCGGAACCGACCGGAATGAAGGCCATCCTGACCGTCCCGCATGAATTTGACATGCTGGTGAAGTCCGGGCACATCCAGGGGCTTGCCTGTTCCGAGAAAGGCATCTATCTTTCCCACCAGAGGGGTCTCGCCAAGATCGACTGGGGCGGGAAGCTGGTCAAGCACATAGTCGTCCCCGGCCATCTCGGCGGAATCGCCTGCGCGAACGGACGGATCTACGGCGCGTTCATCATCCGCAGGCGCGAGGACATGAAGGACGGCAAGCCGGGGCTTCTGCGCGTCTGGGACGAGGAGTTGAACCAGATCGACGAAAAGGCGTTCCAGGAGACGGCCGGCGCCGTCGGCGTGCTGGGCGACACGATCTACTACGCAATCGGCCATGACAAGAAGCCGCACCGTCCGTGCAGCGTGAAGCGGCTGGGGCTCGATCTCGCCGACCGCGGCAACCTGACGTTCGACTTCGGCTACGACATCAAGTACGGGATACAGGCGATCGCCACGGACGGCAGGTCTCTCATCTGCGCGAACTACGGTGGCGTTTCGCTCGTCAACCCGGCGTTCACTTCCTTCAAGAAGCTGAAGTGCCCGTCCTTTGCGGAAGGCTTCGCCCTCGTTCCGAAGTCGATCGCGAAGCGCGAGACGCCCGTGTTCATCGCCGTGCGCGCGCTCGGCGGCAACATGAAGGGCTGGCGCAAGGACCCCGCGAACAACCCGCCGCGCCTCCGTCTCGAGTTCTACGCCTTCGACGGCGAGACGTTCACCAACATAACAGAGACGCCCGACGGCGTGCTGAAGTAGTATGTGAAATAATAAATCCCATGAAAAAAACAGCAAGTCATGTCGTGTTTCTCGCGTTGGCGCTCTTGGTCGCCCACGCTTTCGCCGGGGATGCGGACACGTCGCCGCTTCGGCTCTCGCCCGCGAAGATTCCCCAGTGCGCGAGGGCGCATGTGTGCCAGAACCTGCCGTATGGCGGGCGGCAGGTGGGCAAGGGCGCCGCGCATGAGAGCGTCGCGCAGACGTACGACCTCTACCTGCCCGGGAACATCGGCGAGATCGACCGGTCCGCGCCGTTCTACCTTTTTGTGCACGGGGGCGCGTGGAGGCGCGGCAGCAAGGCGGGACACCGCGCCAAGCTGTTCGCCGAGATGGCCGAACAGGGATTCGTGGTCGCATCGATGAACTACGTGCTCTGCAACGACAAGTTGGGAGGCGCGCACACCTTCGCTGAAATGCTTGCGGACATCGACGCGATGGTCTCGCATCTCCCAAGTCTCGCGAAGGCGGCTGGAATCTCCATCCCGCGCATCGCGATCGGCGGCAGTTCGGCGGGCGGCCACCTCGTGCTTCTCTATGCGTACGACGGGGCGAACCCGTCCGTCCTCGGCCTGGGCCTCAAGCACGCCGTTCCCGTCGCCTGCGTGTTCACCGACTGCGGGCCGAGCGACATCGCAAGCCCCGAGTTCATGGTGGCCGGGCTTGACTGGCAGAAGGGCGATGTCAAGGGCTGGTACGGACTGCTCTGCGTCCTGGCGGGCGGACGGTACGGGAAGGACGATTTCCGCACGACCGTCGACCGTCTTACGAAATACTCGCCGGTCACGTTGCTGAACGGAAAGTGTCCGCCGACCATCTGCCTGTTCGGCGAGACCGGCGAGGTCAAGACGAGCAAGACGTTCACGCGTACGAAGGACGGAAAGCCGAAGCCCTACACGGTGTTCTGGAAACTTGCCGGATCAACGGAAAAGCCGCTGGAGTCCGTCGGCATGGACGGCATCGTCGCCGTCCAGAACTACGTGGCGCTCACGAACGGCCTTGCGAAGGCGGGCGTGCCGTTCGCCGCCCGGCTTGAGCCCTACCGGCACTGCTCCATACTCGCCCGCAAGCCCGAGACGCGTCCGTGGCTCTACGAGAACCTCCGAAAATACCTCAAGGGGAACGAGCCGAAACAGCAGGAGCCCCGATGATGAAGACGACCAGAAGAGGATTCATTGGCGGCGCGGCGGCGTTCGCGCCGTTCGCGACGAGGATTTGGGCGGCGGAGACGGAGGCCCCGCTTCTCAAGATCGGCGTGATGACGGACACGCACGTCGGCAAGACGAAGGAGAGCTGTTCGCGCGCGCGCCTTGCGTACGAGATGTTCCGCGACATGGGCGTGGACCTGATCGCGAACGTGGGCGACGTGGCCGACCACCACTACCCGACGGGCTACGTTGCCTACCGCGAGATGGTGGAGGAGACATTCGCGCAGGTGCCTGCGGAAAGACGTCCGAAGGAGCTGTTCGTCTATGCGTGGCACGACGCCTACGCCTACAAGGACCATCCGCGCGAAGACGCCACGAAGGATTCGCCAGAGGCGTTCGCCGACATGGAGAGGCTCATCGGCGCCACGAACGGACCGTACGCGGAGGGCGAAATCAAGGGCTATCCGTATGTGGTGATCCCGCAGCTGTACGGGTCGTGGGGCGTGGACTGGAAGCGGTTCGACAAGATGCTCGCGGACGCCGTGGCGTCGCATCCCGGAAAGCCCGTGTTCGTGTTCGCGCACCAGCCGCCGACTAGGACCACGCGCAGCGGGAGCGGCATCAAGGAGAAGCGCAAGGTGCTGAACAAGTACCCGCAGGCGATCAACATCTCCGGTCACACGCACGGCTCCCTGCGCGACGAACGCGCGATCTGGCAGGGCGAGTTCACGTCCGTGAACATCGGCTGCCTGCAGACCTGGGGCGGCGGGTTGCCGGGCGCGGCCCCCAAGCGCATGGAGAACTACGGGGCCGTGCTCGTGGAGGTGTTCGCGGACAGGATCGTGTTCCGCAGGTTCGACGTGCGCGACCGCAAGGAGTATTCCGCCGACGCGCCGTGGATGGTGCCGTGGCCGTTCGATCCGGCCATGGCGCCGTACCGTCCGTCGGTGCGCAGGCCGAAGATGCCGGTGCCCGAGTTCGCGAA
>CACWSW010000247.1 GCA_902763655.1 uncultured bacterium | reverse complement strand
CTGGTTCCAAATAGACGTTGTTCGCCTCGCCGAGGAAATTGGTGTTGCCGGAAATGACGGGACTCCCGGAGATGGCCATCGCACCTTCCACGAACACGCCACCGCCGTTGAAGGCGGAGTTGCCATGGATCGCGCCGCCGGACATCGTGAACGTGCCGTATTCTTCCACGTACACGCCGCCGCCTTCCCAGTCCGACGTGTTGCCTGAAATCTCGCCGCCGGTCATCGTGAACGCACCGTATTCGTCCACGTACACGCCGCCGCCGTAGTCATCGTTGGCGACGTTGCCGGAGATTGCGCCGCCGGTCATCATGAACGTGCCGCCGCCGCGCACGCGCACACCCAAAGATCCGCCCGTGACGGCCCCCGCCCCTTCCACGCTGTTCGTGAGCGTGAGATGGCCGCCGCTGCCGACCTCCACGACAAAGCGGCCGCCGTTGAACGCGAGCGTGTGGCCGTTCAGGTCGAGCGTGACCGAGCCTGAGATCAGCAGGGGGGCATCGCCGTCCACGGCGGCGACGTCGTCCGCGAGCGTAACGGCACCGCCGGCGTCGAGCTGGCGCTGCAGGGCCTCCCATGAAGAGGGAATAGGCGCCCGGAGGCATACGTCGCTATAACTGTCGGTCAGGAAGTAGCCGGGATCATCGCTGGAGAAGAAATGCCTGGCGTTACCATACCCATACTCGGCGATGGTGACGAGCCCTCCCCCCGTGGGCGGGTATTTGGCAGTCACGCCGATGGACGCGCCCGCCCGGAGACCGTCGATGACGATTGGCTTCTTGGTTGCGAGGTAAACGTTGTTCGCCGCGCCGACGGAATTGGTGTTGCCGGAGACGACAGGGGTGCCGGAAACATGCATCGCGCAGTCCGCGTACACGCCGCCGCCGGTGTTGTCTCCGGAGGCATTTCCGGAAATGGTTCCCCCGGACATCGTGAACGTGCTGGAAGAGCCGCTGTAAGAGATCAGGCTCACGCCGCCGCCCCCATACTTGGCGGAGTTGCCGGAGATCGTACCGCCAGACATCGTGAAGATGCCGTAATCGACGAACACGCCACCGCCCGAGTACGCCGTGTTGCAGGAGATCGCGCCGCCGGTCATCGTGAACGTGCCATTCTGACTCACGTATACGCCGCCACCATAGTACCCCGGCATCGCGTTGCCGGAGATTGTGCCGCCGTTCATCGTGAAGACAGCACCTTCGCCCACGACCACGCCTCGGGCGCCGCCGGTGATGGCCCCCACCCCCTCGACGCTGTTCGTGAGAGTGAGGTTGCCGCCTTCGACGCTGATGACCTCACTGCCGCCGTTACCCGTGAGCGTGTGGCCGTTCAGGTCGAGCGTGACGGCATTCGTGACCACGAGGCGCTGATCGACATCCGTCTTGGCGACGTCGCCCGAAAGCACGACCGTGCCGCCCTGGTCCAGCCGCTTCTGCAGAGTCATCCAGGGCGTCTGGCTCCAGACGGCGTAGAGCGTGACGACGGTCCCGGCCGTGGCGGTGAGGTTGGAGACGTTCGCGCCGCCCGCGTAGAGGACGGCGCCGTCCGGGCTGTCGCTCCATCCGGCATGGCTGTATCCGGTGAGGCCGAAGGCGTTGGCGCTGAGGTTCTGCGCCTCGTCGTAGGTGAAGGTCTGGTCGGACATGGAGCCTCCGGCGCCGTTGGCGTCGAAGCGGACGACGTAGTTGACGGGCGTCCAGTTGGCGGTGTACGACTTGTCGCCGTACGAGCCGGTTGGGATGGTGACGGAGGCCTGCGGCGTAGTCTGCCCCGTCCAGGTCCACCCGGCGAAGGTGTAGCCGGTGCGGGCGGGATTGACCAGCTCGATGGCGGAACTCGTCACATTGTAGGAGACCGGATTGCTCGTGCCGCTCGGCAGCGCGCCGCCCGCGAGGTTGTAGGAGATGTTGTAGTTGACGGGCGTCCAGTTGGCGATGTACGACTTGTCGCCCGTGGATCCCTTGGCTATGCTGACGGAGGTCTGCGGCGTCGAGCCGTTGCTGCCCGTCCAGCCGGCGAAGTTGTAGTGGTTGCGCGTCGGATTGACCAGTGTGAAGGTGGCGGTGTCCACGTTATAGGACGTGGGATGGTTGTTCGGCAGCGAGCCGCCGTTGAGGGTGTAGCCGATGGTGTAGGTGTTGCGCGACCATTGCGCGTAGATCGTCGTGTCCCTGAGGATCACCCACTGCCCGGACTCGTAGGAGGTGCCGCTCCCGTTGGCGGTATCGTTCCATTCGGTGAAGGTGTAGCCGGCGCGGGTGAAGCCGTTCGCGGGGATTTGATGGGGCGTGTCGGGCCGGGAGGTGATGGCGGCCGTCGCGCCAGTGCCGCCGTTCGCGTCGAACGCGGCGGTGTAGGTGGCCGTGTCGGTGGAGCTGTAGGTGATGGGACTCTGCTTGATGGGGCCCGTCGTCACGCCGCCGATGGTGATCGTGCCGCACGAAGCGCCGGATTGGGACGGACCTATGCTTTTGGCCGCCGTGCCGCCCTTGGTGGCCGTGACGGTGCCGCCGCCGAGGGTGATGCTGCCGCATGCGGACGATCCGGCGCTGCCGATGCCCGCGTTGTTGCCGGTGCCGGTGGCGGCAAGCGAGCCCGAGCCGTTGATCGTGAGCGTCTTGCCCGACGGAACGCTGATGCCAACGCTGCCGGAACCGGTCACGCTGTTCGCGCCGACGAGGGTGAGCGTGGCGCTGCCGTTGCAGGCGATGCCCGGCGCGGTCAGCCCGGACCGGGAGCCGATGGCGACGTTGTCGAGCGTCACCGCGGCGCCGTTGGTGACGGACACTGTGTAATTCGTCGTGAGCGCGCCGGTGAGCGTGATGCCGTTCGTGGCGGTGTAGTCCATCGCGAGGGCCGAAAGGTCGATCGTCGTGCTTGCCGCGCCCGTCGAGCAGTGCATGTAGATGAAGTCTCCGCCGGCGTTCTTGTTCAGGTCGTAGCCATCCGAAGAGCCGTTCTTGCCCACGGCGCCGCTGGAAGAACCGTTGAACCAGATGGAGTTGACGGCGCCCTCGGGCGAGATGGCGTCCTTCGTGTAGTAGAGATGGATCAAGTCGCCCCCGGCGTGGCTGTTCAAGTCGCCGTTCTGGCCAATGAAGTGCTCTCCGCCGTCGTAGGGCACGGGGTAGTAGGTCTTGCCGTCCGAGGTTATGGGGCCGGGAATGTCCGAACCCGACTTGATGTAGAATCCGGTCACATAACCGTAGCAGGAGTTGCCGCCAGGCGTATCTCCCGCCTTGTAAAGCAGGTAGATGTAGTCGCTGCTGGAGCCGCAGCCCTTGTTCAGGTCATAGTCGATGAACGTCCACCCCTGGCCTAGGAGGGTTGTCTTGAGCAGGTTCACCTCGTCACTTGTGCCGCCGATGAGCATCACGTCCTTCACGAACGTGGCGGCGCGCGCCGCAAGTCCTATCCCCAGCACTAACGTAGCCGCCAGCGCCACAGTCGCAAACCTTCTATTTGCATTCATTTCTCGTCTCCATCTGTCACCCTCGGCAGTCGTCAGACGGCAAAACACCCATTCCAGCGTCTCTCCACCAACTACACCCTACCCAAGGTTGTCAACATTCTAGCAGAACCAAATGGTTCGTGCAATGCCAAAATTTCAGCCCCAACGCTTGAGAAACTGAAAATCACCGAGAGCCGATTCGCTCGACCGGGATGCGCGGGAACCAAGGGAATGCCGCGCGGAACTCGGGAAGGTCCTGCACCTTGCGCGGGTCGACGGCCTCCGCCGCCTTAGAGAGCGCATCGTCCTTGCGGATCTCGAGCTTCGCGCGCAGGGCAGCGTTCGTCTGCAGATACTCCCGCGCCTCGCGCGCCGCGTCACGCGCGTTCACCGACACGTTGCAGCGGTTCGGCGCGCGCTCCTGCAGGAACTTGGTGGCGTTACCCCAGGAGTTGTAGAAGTAGCCGCAATTCACGGCCACGTTGCTCACGTACTCCGTGCCGATGGGCAACAGCGGCTCCTTCTGCATGATGCCGATCAGCTCCGGGTAGCGCGAGGCCCACGGCTCGTTCGTGTAGGCGCACGCCTCTATCCTGGCGAGGAGGTCCCAGCCGTCCTTGATGCCGGAACCGGGTGTTAGACGATGATTTTCGCGTGCATTTTACAGCATCTCTCGCATCTCATTGTTTCACAAGGCCAGCCACCCGGCGTTCCACGCTGCGATCTCGGGCAGCGTCACGCACGTCTCGTTCCCCTCGCGCCACAGCGGAAGCGTTACGGCCGGCTGGTGGAAAGCCCGCCACGTCGCTTGCGTCACGTCGGGGGGCACGCCGCGCAAGGCGAGCGTCACGGGCTTCTGTGCGTCAATTCGCGCGTTGAGCATCATCACGCTCTTCAACCGCCCGTCCCCCGTCACGCGCGGCACTACGAGCGCGACTGACGGATCGCGGACAAAGACTGGAAGCTTCAAGCCCGCGCGTTCATCAGCCCGACGCCGAATGTCGCGGATGTTGGCGGACGTGAGCCCAGGGAGGTTGATCCTCACGTCCTCGGCCGTCACGGCACCACAAGCCTTCCCAATGCCAGGCACAACCGGCACGCCCGTGAGCGCATAGCGATACAGCGCCGACGACGACGCGCCCGACTCGTCCGCCAACCCCGCCGGCACCGTGTCACGGTTCCAGTTGCGGTAGCCCTCCAGCACCGCACGTTCCGCCGCCAACGGAGCGAGCAGGTTCTCGGCGTACCATTCGTCCGTCTCGGAACGCGTGTCCATGATGAGCAGGCTGACGGCGTCCATGCCGTAGGCAAGACTCGTGATGCTCTCCACAAGTATCCCCTGTGCCGTGCGGCTCGCGAAGGCGCGCGGATACGTCTCCAGGCCCGTCGCCTCGTGCAGTGCCTTGAATATCGCAAGCTGCACGTTGTTTCTCCACGGGCCATGCTGGTACGCGAAGCGCGTTTCCGGCGACACCTCGTGCATCGCCGCCGCGATGACGCGCGCCACCTCGGCGATGCCCGCGAAGCTGAAGCGCTCCCAGGCGTCGTAGAGCGCGGGGTCCTTCGCGATGGCCCGTGCCAGCGCAACGCGTGTCCAGCTTCCGCCCGTCTCGGCGTTAAACGCCGCAAGGCACACCGGGCACCAGCATCCTATGTCATTCTTCGTCGAGGCTGGCCGATGGTTGTTGATGCGCAGGTCGTCGTCGATCCACACCCACGCCGGCCTGAACGCGGCGTAGAGCCGCGCCAT
>CACWSW010000246.1 GCA_902763655.1 uncultured bacterium | reverse complement strand
AACAGGTTTTGCAACCGCCTCACACACCAAAGGTGTTACGATCACCGCAAGTCAGGGGGGCGAATACATGTACACTCAGTCGAAGGAACAACGAAATGGCTCGGATGGCTGGACTCGAACCAGCAATGGCCGCATTAACGGTGCGGTGCCATACCATTGAGCGACATCCGAATTTGTACAGACAACATCAGAATTGAATGAGTTGTGTCCGAATTGACGTGACGACATTCAATTGGTGGCGTCCAGAACGCCACCCCTTCACACTTCCAGCATCCCGCCCAGCACCTCGGTGAGGAAGAGGCGGGTGCGGGACTGGATGCCGGGGGACTTGCTTTCGCGCGGGCCGGCGACGTTGAGGACGAACGGCATGGGATGCTCGGCGGCGAAGAATTGCCTGAGCCATTTCCGCACCTTGCCGGCGGCATCCGCCTCGCCGAACGAAACGACGAAATGCGACTTCATCATGTTCATGCAGAAGTCGCGCGTCCGTTGCGTGCCGCCGCTGAGCGGATAGGCGTCGGTCAGGATCAGTGTCGCATGGGAGTCGGCGACGTTCTGCCGCGTCCGCACGATGTAGTTCGCGCTCGCGTGCTCCTGCATGCGCGCGCGGAACTGCTCGGGGATGGTCCCGTTCTCTGCACGCCAGCCCTTCGGCACCCAGCCGCCCCAAACAAGGCCGAGGCCAAGAGCCGCCTCAAGCGCCCCTTGGTCAACCCCGGTCTGTCCGCCGGACACGATCTTCAGCTCTTGTCTTGTCATTATCTCAGCTCGCCTTTACTTTCTTTGCCCAAATAGCATACCTCAAATCGCGGAAGGCGTCCAGCGGTCATACCCGGCTGGAGGTTCCTCAATTTTTTCGGGCCTGGCGAGGCCACCCCGCGCCGAGATGCTTTTCGGGCCTGACACTGTGCGGCTGAGGGCGCAGGTGGCGCAGCTTCGCCCCCGCCGAGGCCGAGAAGGAGTCCGAGGCGTCGCTCTTCGCCTTCTTTGGGCTGAACACCGGGTGACATCCGGCCCCAGATGCCACTTCACCCTTTATTTGCAGGGCTGCGGCGATTCCCATGCCCGAAAAATTGGGGAACCTCCAAATCACTCATCTCATGCTTCATTCAGCAGGAGATTTCATAAACCGGGGTGGCGCTAGAAGTGCCTCAGCGAGGCTCGAAGCTGCCCGGATTGTCCGTGAGCACGAGGCCGTCGTACTGGAGCTTGCCGTATGACGTTGCGCGGATGCGCACGGTGTGCGGTCCAGGCTGGAAATCCCAGTGGCAGGTCATGTCGCCGAACTTGTGCCCGGGCGTGAGCATCGTCCAAGTGGGATGGGGCTTGGTCTGCTGGATGGATTCGGCGGCCTTTTCGCCGTCCACCGCCACAAGCAGGCGGTCGCGTCCCACGCCCTTCGCATGCACCATCAGGTAGTAGCGTCCGGCCTTCGGCACGTCGAACGTGAACGCGATTTCCTTCTTGCGGTCGAATGTCTTGAAGTCGCCTTCGCGCAGGCCGTCCGCGTAGATGACAAAATCCCCTTCCCGCTCGGCCTTGTAGGGCGGGACGAAATCCGTCTCCACGTATAGCGACACGGGGCGCGACAGACCCTCCGGCGTGCGGACGAGGAACGCGCCGCGGTAGTCGTGGCGGTCGACCATGCGGTCCGGGCGGAACGTGACGGTGAACGTCATAGTGCCGCCTGCGGGAATCACGCCCTTTGCCGGCGCGACGTCGAACCAGTCGAACACGTCGCACTTGGCGATGGAGAACGGCACGTCGCGCGAGCCGCCCGTCGCCGTGACGCGCACGTTCGCAGGTGCCGCCTGTCCTTTCGCCACCTGGATGCCGGAGAAGCGCGCGCGGTCGAGCTGGAAGCCCGCCGGACGCGCCGGCCACTTCACGGGCAGGTTCTGCTCGGCGATCTCGACGCCGAACTTGTCGCCCTCGCTCGTCGCGAACGGCGAAATCTCGCGGCCGCGGATTCCCTGCTTGCCGCAGAACGTGTTGCCGCGCGTCTGGAGGCGCAGGAGCTGCATCCGGGTGATGCCGGTGCCCGCGCCCCATAGGAGGTTGCCGTACATGTACGCCCAGGCCTCCGCGCCGTGCTCGCCGCCGCCGGTCTTGATCGTCTGTCCGATGAGTCCGAACTCGTCGCCCATCGCGTAGAAGCCGTTGTCATGCACGTACACGGGGCTCGCCATGCAACCCTGCACGGACACGCCGCAGAGCGCCTCCTCGAAGCGGTTGTCCCAGCAGCGCACGTTCTGCTGGCCGCCGTCGAGTTCGATGCAGTCGTCGTTGCAGATCGCCATGAAGTTGCCGTAGACGTCGGCGTCGCGGTTGAAGCCGCCGTCCGCGCTGAAGTTGCCGATGCTCTCCACGGCGTCGTTCCAGCGGTGCGCGTCGCTGCCTACGAAGTCGTTCCAGCGGATGACGGTGGAGTGGTCGGGGCTCTGCAGCACGACGGCCTCGGGTCCGGCGGGATGGGAGTAGAACCAGCTGTTCGCCTGTCCGCGCGGGTCGTGGATGAAGCAGCGCTCCACCACGACCTCCCGGCTTCCCCTTCCAATCTTGATGGCGCCGTCCATGTTGATGCCGTAGCCGCGCGCCGGCTTGCCGACCTCGTGTCGACGCCCGAGCATGTCGAAGCGCGGCGTGCCCACGCGTCCCCACCGCGCGATGTCGCAGCCGCGCACGCGCACACACGAACTCTTCTCGATGGTCATCACGTACCGCGCACCGGAGCCGCGGATCGTGAGATTGTCGAAGAGCACGTACGCCGCGCCCTCGATCTGGAAGCAGAGTTCCTTCTCCGTAGGGTTGTCTAGCACTACGCCGGGCTTGGTCGCATAGCGCACCCAGCCGTCGGGCTTGCCGCGGTCGCTCACCTTCACGGGGAACGTCGTCTGCGCGTCGAGCCACACTGTGCGCGCCACCGGCACTTCGCTCGCCCACGTGCGGAACGATGTCTGCGCGCGGACATTTCCGTCCGCCACAATGCGCAACTCGTATTCGGTGTCCTCCTCCAACCGTAGAATCGAACCGCGGTAGTCGCCCGTCTCGTCGAAGTGCGGGAACTCGTGCAGCGTTTGCCACGCCGATGGTGGGATGGCGGCCGCGCAGGAGCGCGGCCCTCCCGGCGCGCCGAGTTTGCGCCACTCGAGCGCGAGGCCGGGCACGGCCTTCACCGCCCCGTAGCACACGCCGCACGCGGCGAACGTGGGCCGCACACGCAGTACGCCCTCCGCCACAGGGGCAATGAGCGTCTTCCGGCGCGCAGCACGTTCGGCGTCCGAAGGCTGCGCGGACGCGGGCTGCGTTGCGCCAAATGCGCCGAGCGCGGCCAACAGCATGCCTAGCAGACCTGCCATGAGGCGGCATCTGCCCGTTTCGACCAGACTAGAGTTTCTCATGCGGCAGATTATACACCAAACAGGTGGCGTCATCAACGGGCCGGAACCCTTGCGCTTCAAGTCCAAGCTCGCGATTCTTGCACCGCGGCGCGAAATACACTATACTTGCCGTCCATGGAACAGACAGCAAAAAAGGAAACGGCATGGCCGGCTTGAACGAGACGCCATCGGGCGACCGCGTGCGCCTAGCCTTCTTTGGGCGGCGCAACGCCGGCAAGAGCTCACTCATCAACGCCCTCACCGGACAGGAGGTCGCAATCGTGAGCGACGTCCCCGGCACCACCACCGACCCGGTCTCCAAGGCGATGGAGATTCTTCCCCTCGGTCCTTGCCTGCTCACTGACACCGCCGGCCTCGACGACGAGGGATCGCTCGGCGCAGAGCGCGTCCGCCGCGCCCGCGAGGTCCTCGCCGCCACCGACATCGCCATCGTCGTCACAGCCGACACGCTCGGTCCGCTGGAGAACGAGCTGATAGCCGACTGCGACCGCAGGCACATCCCCCACCTCGTCTACACGCGCGGCGACGACGTCGAGGCGCTCAAGCGACAGATCGCCGCCCTCGCCCCTTCCGACCCCACACGCCCGCTAGTCTCCGACCTGGTCTCTCCCGGCGACTGCGTAGTCTGCGTCTGCCCCATCGACTCCGCCGCTCCCAAGGGCCGCCTCATCCTCCCGCAGCAGCAGGTGATCCGCGAAATCCTCGACGGCGGAGCGTCCGCGTTAGTCTGCCGCGAGACCGAACTCGCCGCCACCCTCGCGCGCCTCGCCGAGCCGCCCCGCTTCGTCGTCACCGACTCTCAGGCCTTCGGCGCCGTCAGCAAGGTCGTCCCGCCAGAGGTGCCGCTCACTTCCTTCTCCATCGTGTTCGCGCGCGCGAAAGGCGACCTTGCCACGTACTGCGCCGGCGCGGACGCGCTCAAGAGTCTGAAGGACGGAGACAGGGTCCTCGTGAGCGAGGGCTGCACGCACCACCGCCAGTGCACGGACATCGGAACCGTCAAGCTGCCGAAGTGGATCCAGGAACACACCGGCAAGAAGCTGAACTTCGCCTGGACGTCCGGCAACGCCTTCCCCGACGACCTCTCGCCGTACGCGCTCGTCGTCCACTGCGGCGCATGCATGCTCACGCGCCGCGCCGTCCAGAACCGCCTCGCCCGCTGCCGCGCGGCCGGCGTCCCAGTCACCAACTACGGCATCTGCATAGCGGCCTGTCACGGGATACGGGTAGTGCCGAAAACGTGCATGGTGTTGAGGGGTTGAGAGGTTGAGGGGTTGAGATATGAAAGTCGAAAGTCGAAAAGTCGTCCCGGTTGTCGGTCGCCGGATGTCGAATGTCGCTACAATTCCACCACGCTATTTGCTTTGGCTCAACTGGCCGATCAGCGCGTTCCGTCTCAACGCCCGCTCGCTCGCCGTGTTCAAGGAGTGCGTAACCGCCGCCAAGACGGCGGTTTTCCCTGTCTGTTCCGCCGCCAAGATGGCGGCTCCCCATATGGAGAGCCGCCGTCCCGGCGGCGATGTCATCACCGTCGTGCGCAGCGAGCGCGCCTTCCTCAAGGCGCTGCCTTACGCCACCCATGCGATCGTGTGGGAATTTAAGAAGGAATGGTTCGCTCGCGCGAAGCAGCTGCGCGTCCTCGCGACGCCCAGCGCGGGCCGCGAGCTGCTGCCCACAGACGCCGAGATGCCGCCCGGC
>CACWSW010000245.1 GCA_902763655.1 uncultured bacterium | reverse complement strand
GACCTCGACGCGGAAGGGCATTCGGACTGCCTCTCCTACGCGGCCGCGCTCGACCTCTCGAAGCTCCGGCTCGTGGTCAACGATTTGGAGAAGCTGAACCAGGACTGCAAGTACGTGATCGCGACCAACCTGACCTCGTGCGCGAACGAGTTCGCGTCGTCGAACCTTCCGCATGGATGGTACGTGAAGCAGAAAACGTCCGGCGGCAAGGTTTCGCTGACGCTCGCCTTCGCGAAGGGTACCACAATCCTCTTCCGCTGACCAGACAGCGCGAACCGCGAAGGGGCGAGAGATATGGGAGAGAATACATGAAGACGGCGGCAGCCGCCGGAGCGGTGAAGGTGTCCGTGAACCTCGACGACGTCAAGGCCGAGGTCCCGCGCACGCTGTACGGCACTGGCATGGAGGACGTCAACCACGAGATATACGGCGGTCTCGACGCGCAGCGCCTCTACGACGAGAGCTTCGAGGAGTTGCTGCCGCCGCAGGTGATTCCGCACAGCCCTAGAGGTAGCGGGAACAAGATGTGCGGGCGGCAGTGGACGGACATCTCCACCGACGGCGGCATTGTCGTGCGCGATCCCGAGATCGCCCACTGGGGCAAGGCGTCCCAGATGCTCATGCCCGGCGCGGGCACGTCCGGCGTGGCGAACCGCGGCCTCAACGGCTGGGGCATTCCATGCCGCGAGGGCAAGAAGATGGTGGGGCACTTGCGCGGCGGCGAGACGTGGTCTAAGGTGTCCTTCTCCCTCACGCCAGACACGACGGATCCGGCGGCACGTTTCCTCATCCTCTCCTCGGGCGGCGGCAAGCTCTGGATCGACGACGTCTATCTCAAGGACGAGCCGACGAACGAATTCGGCCGGATGGGCTGCCGGGAGGACATCGTGGCGGCGTTCCGCAAGGAGGGACTGACCTTCCTGCGCTGGGGCGGCTCCATGGTGAACGCGCCCGACTACCTGCTGAAGAACATGAAGGGCGAGCGCCGTCCGTACGAGGGTTTCTGGTTCACGACGAGCTCCGCCGGCTTCATGGTGCGCGAGTTCGTGCAGATGGCCGACCTCCTCAAGCTGCCGTGCGCGTTTTCGATCCACGCCTACGACACGACCGAAGACGCCGTGGAGCTGGCCACCTGGCTGAAGCGGTTCGACGGTTTCATCTGCGTGCAGATCGGCAACGAGGAGTGCGCCGGATTCACGCCAGCCGGCGGCAAGCCGGTGATGGAGGACGTCCGCCGCTACTGCGAGAACCTGCGGCGGCTCGTGCCGGCGATGCGCAAGGCCAACCCGAAGCTCGTCTTCGCCGGCGCGGTGATGTGGCAGATGAAGCACATGGACCTCATGGAAGAGACGTTCCGCCTCACCGACGGCTACGTGGAGTACTGGGACATCCACGTGGGCGCGGGCGACGTCAAGTGCGGCGACCGCACGCGCCACATGCTAAAGACGTTCCGCGAGATGATCACGCGCATCAACCCGAAGACGACGATGAAGGCCGCGATCTTCGAGGAGAACTCGTACATCCACAACATGCGCCGCGCCATCGCCCACGCGCGCAACCTGGAGGCGGCGCGCGAGCAGGGACCGTTCCTGCTCACTAGCTGCCCGGCGAACGCGCTCCAGGCATACGCGCAGAACGACAACGGATGGGACCAGGGACAGATCTTCTACACGACGGACAAGACGTGGCTCCAGCCCTGCGGCTGGGCGCAGCAGATGGCGAGCGCGAACCACCGCGACATACTCGTGGCGGGCAAGACCGACGACGCTGAGGTGACCGTGTCGGCGACCCGAGACCGGGAAGGGGCGTCCGTGGTGCTGCACGTATGCAACTCTTCCGATGCGGCGAAGCCCGTCACGCTCGACTTCGCCGGCGCGCCCGGACTCAAGCTCGCGAAGGCGACGTCGCTCTCCGCGCCGAGCCTTGAGGACCGCAACCCGCCCGACGACCCAGACCGCATCTCGCCGAAGGACGTGACCGCGACATTCTCCGCGTCGCCTTCGCTTAAGCCGTTCTCCTACACCGTGCTGGAGTTCAAAACGGTTGCTCCATAAGTCCAGACGGCCGATTTTACATTTATTTTGTCTGGATGTACATGAAGAAGGCTTTCTGCTTTGCTAAACTTGTCTCGCATCCGAATAAAGGTTGAAGACATGAAGCTGAAACGATTTGCATTTTTCGTGGTCCTTCTGGCCGCGTTGGTTGTACGGGCCGTAGAGTTCCGTCCGGTGGCGGTGACGGCCGCCACGGAGACGTACGGCGCACGGTACGCCGCCGGGAAGATGGTCGACGGCGACCTCGCCACGTACGCGTGCTTCCAGGACGACTCGCGCGACGGGAAGGATGCGAAGACCGATCCCCCGCACGCCGCCGCGCCCGTGACATGTTCGTTCGTGCTCGACCTCGGCGCGGCGCGCGAGGTGGCGGGTTTGAAGCTTGTCGCGCGCAACTGCTGGGCGCCGACGATGGCGTCGGACGTGAGCGTGTGGGCATGCGCTGACGGGAAGGGGGCGGCGGGTCTCGTGCCGCTCGCGGAGAACGCCGCGCTGCCGCCCGTCATCAACTCCTACGCCGCCTACGTCACATGGCCGAAGACGAAAGCCCGCTACTTGAAGGTACGCGTGAACGACGCGAACCGCAAGCCGATCCGCAACGGCTGGTTCACGAACGTGATGTGGGAGTGGGCGCGGATGCACGGCGACCCGATCTCGGGTGACGGCAAGTGGTACAACTGCCAGATCGCGGAGGTGTCGGCGTTTGACGCGCTGCCGGCGGACGCGCCCGCGCCCAACGCCAACGACGTGGCGTTTCCGCGCGAACGGCTGGAACGCGACTGGATCTACCAGGACTCCGGGCTCAACATCGCAAAGGTATTCACCTCCACGAAGGACGGCGAGGTCGAGCGCAAGATGGTGGCGAAGGCGCTTGCGGGCGTGCCGGAGGGCGACGTGCGCGAGAAGTTCCTCGCCGAGTTCGGAGCGCTCGTGGCCACCGAGGTCGTGGGCAGCGACCCGCGCTGGCGCGACCTCTACCTGCGCGCATGCGCCGTGCGCCGCCGGGCCCGGCTCGCGCGCCTCCGCGCGAAATCCGCGCAGTTCATCTACACGAAGAACCACGTGTTCGGCGGCGAGCAGGGGCTCGTGAGCGCGTATGACCAGTGGGACGACCAGGTGAAGACCGAATGCGGCAACTTCAAGGGCTGGTCCGGCAGCCGGGAGGACTCCCAGGACGGCATGCCGCTGACGGAGATCGGCTCGCAGCTCTGCCTCGGCACGGTGAACGCGGACGGCACGGTTTCGCACGAGGTGCTGATCGACAAGCCGCAGGGACTCATCGCGAACGTCAACCTCTCTTGGGACGGCAAGACGCTCGTCTTCGCGATGCGCGACAACTACACGAACGACTGCGTGTCGCTCTACACGATGGACCTCGCGACGCGCAAGCCTGTGCGCATCACGTTTCCTGAGAAGGGCGCGGACGGAAAGGACCTTGCCGTCACGGACACGGAGCCTGTGTGGCTTCCGAACGGAGACATCGTCTTCACCTCCACGCGCTATTCGCGCATCTGCGACTGCTGGTACCGTGCGGGCGGTGACATCTACCGCTGCCGCGCCGACGGTTCGTTCCTGCGCCGCCTCACGAACGACGAGCTGATGAGCGACCTCCCGCAGGTGACGATGGACGGACGCGTCGTCTTCACGCGCTGGGAGTACAACGACCGCACTGCGCTCTACCTCCACCCGCTCATCGTGATGAACCCCGACGGCACGGGCCAGACGGAGTGGTACGGCAACAACTCGGACTTCCCGAGCTCCATCCTCCACGCGACGCCCGTCCCCGGCTCGCAGAAGCTGATCGCGCTCATCGCGGGCCACCACGCGCCGTACAAGGGCAAGCTTGCGCTCATCGACCGCCTCGTGGGCACGCAGGCCGGCGAGGGCATCGAGTTCGTAGCGGGCGCGGCGCCCGACCGCACGCCCGGCCGCCACCGGCAGGAGGTGAAGCCGCGCAAGTGGAACGACTTCCGCATCGACATCTTCGGACAGGACGGCCCGCAGTGGGTGTCGTGCTTCGCGTTCGACGAGACGGACTACCTCGTCTCGTTCCAGCCCGAGGGCTGCTGCATGATGTACGGTCCCTATTGGCCGCGCTTCGGCGCGTACTGGCAGAACGCGGACGGCGCGCGCGAGCTGCTCGCCTACGACTGGAAGCAGTGCGTGGGAAGAATCGTGCCCGTAATGCCGCGCGAGAAGCCCGTCCAGCGCGTTGACCTCGCGCACGCGGAGGAGAACGACGGCACGTTCTACGTACAGGACGTCTACCTCGGGCCGGGCCTCCAGGGCGTTCCGCGCGGCACGGTGAAGAAGCTGCGCGTGATGGCGCTCGAGTACCGCACCGCGCGCCTCGGCTGGTGCGGGAACGGCGGCGAGTACGAGACGGGCCTCAACCAGACGCCCATCTCGCTCAACTCCGGCGCGTGGGACGTGAAGCATGTGCTCGGCGAGGTGGACGTGGAGGAGGACGGCAGCTGTCTCTTCAAGGTGCCCGCGCGGCAGGCCGTGTTCTTCCACCTGCTCGACGGCGAGGGGAAGTGCGTGCAGTCGATGCGCAGCTGGGCCACGCTCCAGCCGGGCGAGTACTTCGGCTGCATCGGCTGCCACGAGCCGAAGCGCGGCGCGCTGCCGCCCGACGCGCGCAACGTGACGGCGGCGATGAAGAAGCCCGCGCAGACGCTCAAGCCTTTCGCGAACGGCACGAAGGAGCATCCGCTCGTCAAGCGCCTGCGTACCGAGAAGTGGTATGCGAGCGTCGACAACTTCCTTGGCGTGAACGCGGCGCGCTCCACGGAACCCGACGCGCCCGTGGACGGCTTCAGCTTCCGCCACGAGATACAGCCGATCCTCGACCGCAACTGCACGCGCTGCCACGACGCGAAGCACCCCAAGCTCAACCTCACGGGCGAGCCGTTCCCCGACGACAAGGTGTGGCGCATCTCGAAGAACTACTACAACCCGAAGCGCGCCTGGACGCAGAGCTACGTGAACCTCACGGCGCACGGCAACCCCGATGCCTGCCCGTGGATGAAGTGGCTCAAGCCGCGCAGCCGCACGATGATGCTCCCGCCGTACCACATCGGCTCGTGCAAGAGCGAGATCTTCAAGAAGTTCGACGGCGCGCACCACGGCGTGAAGCTGACGGACAACGAGAAGCGCGTGTTCGCGTGCTGGATCGACATGCTCTGCCCGTTCAGCGGGTCCTTCGCCGAGGCGAACACCTGGACGGACGAGGAGAAGGCGATCTTCCTCCACTTCCAGGGCAAGCGCGTGAAGTACGCCGAGCGCGAGCGCGCCGACTTCCTCAAGCAAATGGAAGAGAGGAAATGACGACTGCGGCGTGCGGAATCGCCGCAAGGGAGAAGCGGCCGACGAGGTCGCCGAGCGATACAGGATCGTCGTCAGCGCTCAACCCGAAGGAGTAGGCTATCCAGCCGATTATCCTCTCGGGGGAGACACCTGCAGCACGGAAGGCTGCGATACGCGTGTCGCCGTGCCTCTTTGCGAGGCGGCGTCCGTCTGGGCCTACGACGAGCGGCACATGGCAGTATGATGGCGGTTCGCGGCCGAGGGCGCGGGCGATCAGTATCTGCGGCGGCGTGGCGGGGAGGAGATCGTCGCCGCGCACCACCTCGGTGACTCCCATGTCCAGGTCATCCGCCGTGGCGGCGAGCGTGTAGCCTGCGCCATCCGGGTCGCGCGCTAGCGGAAAGTCGCCGAGCGTTGCGGAAACGTCCTGCGTCACATGTCCCGCGAAGGC
>CACWSW010000244.1 GCA_902763655.1 uncultured bacterium | reverse complement strand
GTCGACGTGCGCGTAGTGGCGGTTCGCCGTGGCGTACTCGACGTGGGACGAGGCGATCGTGAGGATCTTCGTCGCGTCACGACGGCCGGCGGACTCGGATGCCTTCGCCACCTGGTCGTACTTGATCTCCTCGCACAGGCCCTTCAGCGCCTGGACGTGCGTAATAGCGGCCGTAAGCGTGGTCTTGCCGTGGTCGACATGGCCGATCGTGCCGACGTTCACGTGCGGCTTACCGCCGCGATCGAATTGTTCCTTAGCCATTTTTAGCTCCTGTGAGTAGTGTTTCCTTTGCCCGCCACAAAATGGAGCCATCAAGCAGAATCGAACTGCCGACCTCTTCCTTACCAAGGAAGTGCTCTACCAACTGAGCTATAATGGCGCTGTTTTGCGACAAGCCCGAATAGAATACCAAAAAGGGTCCGCGAACGCAAGGGGGCAAAGTTAAAAAGTTAAAAGATTAAAAAGTTAAAAGGTTAAAAGGTTAAAGAATCAAGTTTTGGGAGATTGGATGGAGAAGATCGCGACCGGGCAGACATGCGCGCAGGCGCCGCAGCCGATGCACCTGGCCGCGTCAACGTTCGGGCGGCGAACCTTCTTCCCGTCCTTGTCCTTCTCCTCCGCAACCTTGACAGCCCCGTAGGCGCAATGCTTCTCGCAAAGCGCGCACGGATGGTTCTCCGCGCTCGCGAGGCACTTCCCCTCCCACCCCGAGACTAGCGTCGCCAGCCCGATCTTCGCCTTTTCCTTCTCTTCCTTCGTGAGTCGCCGGATAGCGCCCGTCGGACACGCCTCGCCGCAGGCCGTGCATCCCTTCTCGCAGAATCCCCGCGTGAAATCCATCACAGGCATCATAGTCCCCGCAAGGCCGTATTCGAGCGTCGCCGCCTTCAGCACCTTCGTCGGACACTTCGCAACGCACAGGTTGCATCCCGTGCAGCGCGTGCGCAGACGCGCCCCGCCGTCCGCCCCCGGCGGCGCGATCGCCGCTGGAGGGACGCGCTCCCGCGCGTCTTCTCCGCCTGCCGCCGCGCACGCTCCGGCCACCGCCCCCAGCAGGAATCCACGTCTTCTCATTTCCATGACATTCCCCCCTTCTTGCACGCGCCCAGGCAGTTGAAGCACCTCACGCACCGGCTCTGGTCGACCTTCCCGTTCGCCACGTCGATGCACTCCGCCTTGCACGCCTTCGCGCAGAGCCCGCACTTCACGCACTTCGCCGCGTCCAGCCGGATCCTGACCGGCGCCTTCGCCGACAGCAGCCCCAGCACAGCACCCACCGGACAGACGGTGTTGCAGAAGAGCCGTCCCCTCCATGCCGCCACCACCGCGAGCGCCACGAACGAGACTCCCGCCACTCCCAATGCCGCCCAGCCGCGCACGAAGATTTCCGTCTTCAGCATGCACGGATGCCCCCACCGCGCGGCAAGGTCCGCCGCCGCGTTGGCACACACCGCCGCCAGCGGCTCGAAGAAGTGCGTCGCGAAGCGCCCGTACACGCTGTACGGCTCGATCACCCCGGCCAGCGCGGCGCCGCCGCACAGCGCAAGCACGACGAACGCCGCCGCACACGCGGCCCGCACGACGATCCGCCCGGGACGATAGGAGAAGTTCGCCTTTGCGAACAGCTTCCGCATCCACAGCACGATGTCCTGGAAGACGCCGAGCGGACAGACCACCGAGCAGTAGATGCGCCCAGCGAGCATCGTCACCGCCGCCACCGCTCCGGCCGCCACCAGGTTGAACGCCATGCACGCCGGCGCGAACTGGATCCGCGCGAGGCCTCCCGTCCCCTCCGCAAAACCGAGGAAGAAGAGGTTCAGCCCGACGAACACGGCCGCAGCCGCCAAGATCCTCAGCGCCCTCAGCATGGCAGCACCCCCTTGCCGGTCAGGCGACCGCCCTTCGCGAGGTAGGTCTCGCGGACGCGCTTCACCGTCTCCGCGATCTTCTCCATCTCCGTGTAGATGCGGAACACCCACTGCGGACACCCCTCCTTGCACTTCCTGCATCCCGTGCAGCGATCTGCCCGCGCGTGCTCTGGAATCGTGTTGTAGTAGCTCACGAGGAACTCGCGGCGCAGCTCCTGCGAGTCGTTCGGCCCGCCGTCGTCGGCAGGGAGACGTCCCTCGCCCTGGAACGAGTTCCACCAGGTGAACACCTCGGGGATCTGGATGCCGTACGGACACTCGCAGTACCTGCAGTTCGTGCAGGCGACCGGCTTGTACTTGTTGTAGAGGTCGATCGCCTCGCGGTACACGGCGATGTCGGCTTCGGCCAGCTTCTCGAACCGCTCGCGCGAGAAGGTGCGCACGTTCTCGACGGCCTGCTCGACCTGCGACATGCCGCTCAGCACGGTCTGCATCCCCTCGAACGACGCCGCGTAGCGCATGCCCCACTCCGCCGGAGTCACGCCCGGCTTGGCTGCCGCGAGGTGACGCCGGGCGGGCGTGTTGAGGTGCGCGAGGCGTCCGCCGCCGAGCGGACTCATCACGAATATCGGTATCTTCTTCGCGGCCAGCACCTGGCGGTTCGGCTCGCCCTTCGGCTCCGCTCCGTTGAACGGGATCAGCGTGAGCGCCCACGGGTACTCCTCAACCAGCTCGGCGAGGAACTTGTGCGTGCCGTGGTAGGAGAAGCCGATGCGCTTGATCTTGCCCTCAGCCATCATGTCCTTCAGGTAGTCGAGCACTCCGATCTTGCGGTAGACGTTGTCGTACTGCGACGGACTCGAGATCGAGTGCAGCATGTACACGTCGAAGTAGCCGAGCGCGGCTGTCCGCTCGCACTGCTCCCTGAAGATGCGCTTCGCGTCGTCGAGCGTCTTCACGTGCCACGTCGGCATCTTGTCCGTGAAGAAGAAGCTATCGCGCGGGTACTTCGAGAGGACCGAGTCGAGGAACTTCTCGCTGTCGCCGCCGTGGTAGACGTAGCCCGTGTCGAAGAAGTTGACGCCGTGCCGGTAGCAGTAGCCGAATATCTTCGTGGCGAGCTCGCGGTCGATCCTGTTCTGGTTGTTGCGCTCCACGCAGAGCCGCACGCCGCCGCAGCCGAGGAGCGATATCTCGCGCGACGGATCCGAGCCGAACGGACGGCGGAGCACGTGGAAGTCCTCCGGCTCCACCTCGTCGCGGTCGAAGAACTTCAGCCAGTCCGCCCGCGTGTGCAGGCCCGCGAGCGCCGCCGCGCCCGCCACGAATCCTCGCCTGTTTATCCTCGCGTTCATCCGTGCCTTTCCCGACGCTTCACCGGCCCTCTGCGCCGGCGCGGGCGGCGTCGAGGATCTCCTTGTGGAGCGCGCGCAGGAACTCGTAGTCGAACTTCACGATCGCGCGGTCGAACGTCACGAGGCCGCCGCCCTCCCAGAACTGGTCGATCGACTCGGTGAACACGCTGCCGCCCAGGCCGTCGTGCGCCATCTTGACGAGCGGACGCACAAGGTCCTCGTAGCGCTTGCGGTTGTCCTCGCGCCACCGGCCGCCTTCCACCGGCACCGGCGAATGCAGGCGCCCCTTGAGGTCCTGGTAATGCCCGATCAGACACGCGCCCGCGCCGCCGAACTCGCCCGCGATCGTCACGCGCTTCGCGTTGGGGGGGCACATCATCGCATGCGGATAGTTGTGGCGGTCCACCACGTCGCACGACGGCACGGGATCGGCCGGCTGCTTCCACTTCGTGTAGCCGTGCGCGATGCCGCCCTCGTAGTCGTTCCAGCCGGAGGGGCCGTTCACGAGGCGCGAGGGGTCGTAGCGCTTGAGCCACAGGTTCGTGAAGCGCGTCTTGTCGGCGGACGGCTGCCCCCAGCCCTCGTTGTAGGGGATCCACATCACGACGGACGGGTGGTTGCGCAGGAGGTCCACGATCTCCTTCAGCTCCTGGCGGTAGAAGCCATAGCGCTTGTTGGCGTACTGGATGTCGTGCTGGAGGTTGTCGGCGCGGCAGGACGGGATGTCCTGCAGCACCATCACGCCGATCCTGTCGCAGTGCGCGTAGAACGCGCGCGGCTCGATCTTGATGTGCTTGCGGATCGCGTTGAAGCCGGCCTTCTTGTGGAAGTCCACGTCGAAGCGGAGCGCGTCCTCGCTCGGCGGCGTGAGGTAGCCGTCCGGCCACCACCCCTGGTCGAGCGTCGCGAGGAAGTAGGTGAACTCGCCGTTCACCGTCGCGCGGCGGATGCCCTTCGCGTCGAGCTTCGTGCCCATCGTGCGGATGCCGAAGTAGCCCTTCGTCGCGTCCGCGCGGCCGTTGGCCGTCACCGTGATCGCGAGGTCGTAGAGGTTCGGCGTGTCGCAGCTCCAGAGTTTAAGGGGCTTCGGCAGCGCGAGCGTCACCGCGTCGGCGTCCGCGGCCAGCTTGCCCTTCGCGAGCTCCTTCCCGCCGAACGAGGCGGAGGTCACCGTCCCCTTCTCGGCGTCCGTCTCGACCTTGTAGTCGGCGAGGTACGTCTCGGGCACGGTCTCCATCCACACGCTGCCGCAGATGCCGCTCGTGGCGGGGAAGAAGCACGTGCGCAGCTCTAGCACCTGCTTGCCCGTGCCGCCGAGATGCGTGTCGGTGGGATCCCACACAAGCAGCTTCAGCTCGTTCGCGCCGTCCTTCACATACGGCGTCACGTCCACGCTGAACGGCGTGTTGCCGCCCTCGTGCGGCACGTCCGTCGCCTCCTGCCCGTTCACGAACACGTGCGCGCGGAAGTCGACGCGCTCGAAGTTGAGGATCGTGCGGAAACCCTTCCGCGGATGGACGGTGAACGTGCGCCGGTACCAGATCTGGTCCTCGGGCAGCACCTTCCGCCGCACGCCGGAGAGCGGCGTCTCCTCGGCGCGCACGAGCTGCGGACGCGGATACTCGCGCCACACGTTCTCGGGCGTCACCGCGCGGCCCCACGACGTCGTGAGGTCGTTCGTCATCACGACCTTCTTCACCTCTGCTCCGGCCGCAAGCGCCGCCAACGCGCCTGCCGCCAGGATGCCGAAACCGATTGCCCTGCGTTCCATCATGCGTATTCCTTTATTTGAACAACACCATCTTCCTGATCACGGCGGCCACGCCGTCCTCGTCGTTGGAGAGCGTCACGTGGTCGGCCGCCGCCAGCACCTCCGGGCAGGCGTTGGACATCGCCACGCCCATCCCCGCCATGCGGACCATAGTCAGGTCGTTCGCCCCGTCTCCGAACGCCATGCAGTTCTCGAGTCCCAGCCCCAGATGCGCGGCGAACCGCTGAAGGGCCAGCCCCTTGTGGGCGTTCGCGCTGTTCAGTTCCAGGTTGTTCCATGTGGACGCCGTGATGGCCAGCTGCGGGAATCGTTCCCTGAGACCTTCCGCAATCTTCTCGCGGGTCGCCACGTCGCGCGCGAAGAGCATGATCTTCTGCACGTCGTGCCCTTCTTCCTCGAGATGCGCCTTCAGGTCGGGATATGGCTTGCGAAGCTCGCGTATCATTTTTAGATAGTGCGCGTCTGACGCATAGTCCGCCGCCCTTTCCTGCATGGCGGCAGTCATGCGTCCCCAGTTGTCCTGGTAGCAGTCGTAAATCACATCAAAACCGTCCAGGTAGCGCATCACCGCGAGCGCCGTGTCAAGCGGAAGCTCCTCGCGGACGATCGCCGTGTCTGTCTCCCTGTCGTAGACCTGCGCGCCGTTGACTGTTATTGCGTAGCGGACGAACGGGAGAGCGCGCACGCTTTCGGGCATGCCGCCGAAGAAGCGCCCTGTGGTGGGGACTATGTGGACGCCCTTCTCCGCCGCGGCGGCCAACGCCGCGCGGTTGGTCTCGGAAAGGTTCTTGCCGGAGTCGAGCAGCGTACCGTCGAGGTCCAGCGCGATGATGCGGATATCACGCATGGCCGATTACTTGAACAGCTCGCGGATCGCCTTCACGACGCCGTCGCGCGACGGACACTTCACGCCGCCGGGCGGCAGCACCTCCGCGCCGCCGCCGTAGCCCACCACCTTGCCGCCGTTCGCGGCGAACTCCCTGATCGCCTTTGCGAGCTTTTCGTTCTTCTTCGCGCCGTTGTTCGTCAGCACCAGCACGTCGATGTGGTCCAGCCGACGCTGGGCGATGCCATCCATGTCGATGAGCGTGAGGTCAAAGTCTTTCTCGTCAGCGAGCGCGATCGCCGTCTCTGCCGTCTCAACGCCGCCGATGCCCTTGGCGAGAAAGCCGACTGAGATCGAGCCCGGCTTGCGCATGCGCGGCGGGAAGGTGATCGTGCGGCCTGTCACGTACTTGAGCGCCGCCTCCACGATGTAGAGCGTGCCGTTGAAGTATTCGGGGTGGGCGGACGTGACGAACACGCGCCCCTTCCCGTAGGTGCCGCCCACGATGGCGCCCGCGCCATACATCTTCTTGTTCTGGTTCAGGCGCCCCTTGAACGTCGCCTCCGAGTCGAAGGTGCCCCAAATCTCCATGTGCGCGTCCGCGATGGCGTTCGTCGTCGGCCACAGGAACGGTCCGCCATGGTAGCGCATCACGTGCTGTCCCTCCTTGAGGCCAAGCGCCGCCGCGCCCTTCGCGTTGAGACGGAACGTTGGGAACATAGTATTTCCCTCAGACCCGGTCGAGTTCCACGGCATCATCCGAGCGCGCTTCTTCGGGCCGTCCATCAGCAGGCAGCAGCCCGCGCACGTGCCCACGTAGCCGCCGCCGTTACGGACGAACGCCTTCATCCGCTCAACGCCGTTCGTGCCGAGCGTGTCGAACTCGGTCATGCTCGAGCCGCCAGGCATGACGAGCAGGTCCAGCCCGTCGAGCGCGCCCTCGCGCACCATCTTCCCGTCCAGAAGCTTGAGCTCCATCTCCGGCGACTCGTGGACCAGCCGGAACCACTCCACCGCCCCGATGCCGCCAGGCCCCCTGTCCGCATACACGCCCACCTTCAGCGGCGGCAACGCGGCAGCGGCCTGACACGACGGCGACTTCGCCGGACATTCCGTTGTCGTCGCGCATCCGCAAAATACGGCAACTGCCGCCAGGACGACAAACTGCGTGAGTTTCTTCATCTCGTTGTCCTTTCTCTTTTACTCGTCAGCGAAAAATGATGAGCGTGCCGCGCGGCGGATCGGCGAGCTCGAGAGTTTCCACGTAGTCCCAGCCCGCGATCATGAAACCGTTTGGCGCAGGCACGCCACCGCGAAACAGCGCGTTCGTGAGGACGTTGCCGCTTGTCTCGGCCAGCGGCCAGTAGCCGATCAGGCCCGCTTCCGTGCCGTGCAGTTTGCTCCTGTAGTTGGCCGCGATCTCCTCGGCGGAACAGGCGCGGTTCCACACGCGCGCCTCGCGCATCGCACCATGCATCATCCGAGAGTATGCGATCCAATAGTCGTCGTCCGTTCCGCCCAGCGTCAATTTCAGCTGGGCCGTCTCCGACCACGGGGAGAGCGTCGAGAAATTTTCAAATGTCGAGTCAAGTTCGCCGTTCACGTAGAGGCGCAGCGTCGAACCCTCGCGCGTCGCCGCGAGGTGCGTCCAGCGGTTGAGCAGGATCTCGGACGAGGAAATCCGCCAGCCGCCCGGATTCCCCGCCGTGTCCGCCCCGCCGATGTACGCGCCGAAACGGTTCCTGTTGTTGAGGCCAATCAGGAAACGATGGTTGTCACCGCCGAAACGGTACTGGCTGAAGAGATACGTGTACGTATCGTCCACGGTCGTGAAGAACGGATAGGCCGTCAGATAGACCCACGTCTCGAACGTGAAGTCCTGCACGTCGATCCCCACGCCCGTGCGGACGACATCCCCGCGTCCGCCATCGAACGACGTCGCCAGCATGCGCGCGGCCCCGGGCGACGGGCGGAGGAGCGGGACCGTCTCCCGCTGGAAAGACTGTTTATCGGCCAGACTATGCCGAGAGTAGGGGGGCCGCATGTCCTGAAGAATCGTCGATCCCGGAGCCTGCGTACACGGCCAATACCCGACCAGTCCGTCCTCCTGTCCGGTCAGCGTCCGGTGCATGGCCTCGGCGATCTCTTCGGCCGTGCGCGCGCGGTTCCACGCCCGCATCTCGCACGTGTCGCCCACGAATCCCTGACTGCCGTTGAGGGCGAAGAGCCTGAGGTTCGCCGCCGGCATCGGATCGTCGCAGGCGTAGACCCCCTGCTTGACGAGGCGTCCGTTCATGTACACCTTGACGGCGCTTCCCTCGCGCGTCGCCGCCACATGGAACCACTCGTTCGTGCGGACATCTCCTGCGGAGAAGAAGTGCACGGAGTTTGTCGTCTCGCCGTCAGACCCAATGCGGAGTCCAGGCCTTCCGGGCGACCAGTCGAAGCTGAGGGTCACCCATGACGGACGACGATCCGCCGTCCACTGCCCCATGATGTATCCGCGCGCGTCAATCGGCAAGTTGGCCACGCGCACCCACGACTCCAGCGTGAAGTCGTCCGTCAGGCGCACGCTCGTTTCGATTGACGAGGCATGGCTTCCGTTGTGGAAATAGCAGTCTGGCGCCCACGTGAAATCCCTCCCCATCTCGGCCGGCACGCCCGTCACCTTGTTGAAGATGTTCGTCCCGACCCCTTCGTCCATCGGCCAGTAGCCGATCAGCCCCTCTTCCTTGCCTGTCAGCGCATGGTCGAAGGCTTCCGCGATCTGCGCGTCTGTCCGCACACAGTTCCACACGCGCACCTCGCGCAAGTCGCCGTCCCAGGCGTCGTTATCGCCCGGCGCGGCCGCGGCCATCACGAGCGGCGCGTTCGGCGGCAGGGCGGTCGCGTTCTGGCTGTTGACGGTGCAGGTGGCCGAGAGAAGCCCGTTCGTGTAGACCTTGACCGTGCCGTTGTCGCGCGAGATGGCCACATGCGTCCATTCGTCAAGCGGGATGTTCCCTCCGGCCGCATACGCACGGTTTGCTGCCGAATTGCCGATGAAGGCGCACGGCTTCCGCGAACCGTGCAGCAAACCGAAGGCCAGCCAGCCGGGATCGTTTCGGACGTACTGCCCCATCCAGTAGACCGGACTCGTGCGGATGGCCCCCGTGGGGCGCATCCACGTCTCCACCGTGAACTGCGCGCGCGCGATCTGCACGTCGGCCGTGACGGCGATCTTCGCGAAGTGCGACCGGAACGACCGCCCCTGGACGAGCGGCGGCAGGCGCGGTGTTCCGCCGATTTTCGCGTCGAGCGTCGGGTCCTCCACGAGCTGGTACTGCGGCGGCACCACGAGGTTGAAGCCGTCCGCCCAGTTGCGGGCGATGCCGTCGTGCGCGTCCGAGAACGGCACGTAGGTGAAGAGGTTCGCCTCGTTGCCGCGCAGGCGCTTCGCGTAGTTCGCCGCGATCTCCTCCGCCGTGCGCTCCACCGTCCACACGCGCAGATCCGAGATGCTGCCCTGGAACACGCGGTCATTGACGGCGTTCTCGCCGTTCCGGATGCCCGAGTGCTGGTTGCCGATCGTCTGCGCCCCATCGGGCGGCGCGGCGCGGAACGTCCCGTTGTTCACGGCGTTCGTCTCGGAGACGAACGCGCCGTTCACGTAGAACTTGATGGACGAGGGCGTGCGCGCCATCGCCACGTGCGTCCACTCGTTGAGCGGGATCACGCCGGCGCTCCCCGTCGCCTCGGGCCAGTCGCGCGGCGTGGCGTGGAACGAGCCCAGGCGGCCGTTGTGGATGAGGAAGATGAAGCGGCCGGCGTCGCTCCCCTTCATGTTCGCGTAGATCCAGTTGCCGAGGTTGTTGGACTTCGGGATGTTCGCGGTGGGTTTCACCCACGCCTCCACGGTGAAGCTCGTCAGGCCGGCGGGGAAGTGCCCGTGCGCGGCCTCCATGCCGTTCGTCGCGAGCGTCGCCGTCGCCCAGTCGGCGTTCTTCAGCACGACTGCGCCCTGCGCGGCCAACCCGGCGAGCAGCATGCCCGCAAAAAAGGAAATCTTCTGCATCGTCCTCATCGCTTCACTTGCCATACTAAATTTCAACGCAGGGGAATCATATCACAATCGCCCTTTTTGCGAAAGC
>CACWSW010000243.1 GCA_902763655.1 uncultured bacterium | reverse complement strand
CGGCTGATCGCCTACGGCGGCCACGGCATCTGCATGGCGTTCTTGGGCGTGCAGGACGACGCGACGGGCGCGGGCTGGATGGCGATCCTCGAAACGCCGGACGATGCGGCGATGGCGACGCGGCGCGACGACGAGACGAAGCTCTGGACGCTCGGTCCGAGCTGGGAGGGCCAGAAGGGGCAGTTCGGCTACACGCGGCGCATCCGCTACGTGTTTTTCGAAAAGGGCGGATACGTGGCGATGTGCAAGCGCTACCGCGCCTACGCGAAGGAGATCGGGAAGTTCAAGCCGTTCCGCGAGAAGGTGAAGGAACGTCCGCTTGTGGACCGTCTCCTTCCGCTCGTGGACCGCCTCCTCGGCGCGCCGAACGTGTGGTGCTGGGAGAAGGACAAGATCGCCGTCGCGAAGGAGCTGAAGGCGTCGGGCATCGACCGTTTCCTCTGGAGCGCGGGCGGCGACGAGGCGCAGGTCAAGTTCCTCTCGGAGATGCCGGACGTGCTCGTGGGCCGCTACGACATCTACCAGGACATCTACCACCCCGACCAGCTCAAGAAGCTCGGCTGGAAGAGCGGCTGCAACACGGAGGCGTGGCCGAAGGACGTCATCTGGAACAGCGCCAACTCGAACGACTGGCGGCACGCGTGGGGCGTGAAGGCGAAGGACGGCACGTGGACGTACTGCGCGATGATGTGCGACAGCGTGGCGCCCGCCTACGAGCGGCGCAACGTGGCGAAGGAGCTGAAGACGAAGCCGTACAACACGCGGTTCATCGACACGACCGTGGCCGCGCCGTGGCAGACGTGCTGGAACCCGGCCCACCCGATGACGCGCTCGGACAGCCGCCGCTGGAAGATGGAGCTGCTGCGCATCCTCGGCGACGAGTTCCACCTCGTCGTGGGCAGCGAGACCGGGCACGACGCGAGCGTGCCGTTCTGCGACTACTACGAGGGCATGCTCTCGCTCGGACCGTACCGCGTGCCGGATTCCGGGCGCCACATCCCGCAGATCTGGACGAACGTGCCGCCGCGCGTGGCGAAGTACCAGGTGGGCGAGAACTACCGCCTGCCGCTCTGGGAGCTCGTGTACCACGAGTGCGTGTGCGCCCACTGGTACTGGGGCGACTACAACAACAAGCTGCCGGACATCTGGTGGAAACGTGACCTCTTCAACGTCCTCTACGGCACGATGGGCATGTACATCTTCAACAACCGCCAGTGGAAGGAGGACAAGGAGAAGTTCGTGCGCAGCTACCGCATCACTTCTCCCGTCGCGCGCGCCACGGGCTACAGCGAGATGCTCGACCACCGCATCCTCTCTCCCGACCGCACGGTGCAGCAGAGCCGCTTCGCGGACGGCACCGTGGTGACCGTCAACTTCGGCGACGCGCCGTACATGCTCCCGGACGGCTACCAGCTCCCTGCCGCCGGGCACCGCGTCATCTTGGGTTCCATGGCGAAATGATTCCCCTTGGACACTTTGCGAAAGATGTCGGAATATGATACATTACCGCCACGGAGAACTTTAGCCAAGGTAAGGAGCATGGAGATGAGAAGAATGTTTACGTGCATGGCGGCTCTCGGAATCGCCGGCGGGATGGCGTTGTCGGCGATGGCCGCGGACGCGTATATCGACACGGACGGCACGCAGAGCATCGTGCTGGACTACTACGTGAAGCCGAACACGAAGATCGTGGCCGACTACGCGTTCCTCTCCGTGACGCCGCTCCAGTCGCGCGTCTTCGCCGCGTCGGGCCGAGAGGCCGGAATGTCCTGCGCGCACTACATCAACGGTAGCGGCCAATACGCCTTCGCCTTCAGGAACGGCGACGGCGACTGGAGTAGCACGGCCATCACTGTGACGACCGACCGGCGCACGTTCGAGATCGACGGCCCGAGCAAGAAGGCGCGTCTCTACACGGACGGCGAGCTCACGAAGGAGATGAACACGGCCACGCCGACCGTGCCGTCCGTCTACCCCCTCGGGCTTTTCGCCACCGTCAAGAACGCGGAGGGAACCTACTGTGAAAATCCCGGCAGCAAGGTGCGCCTCTACTCGCTCCAGGCCTATGAGAGCGGGACGCTCGTGATGGACCTGCAGCCTGTCCTGAAGAACGGTGTCTACCTGCTGAAGGACGTTGTGACCGGCAAGACGTACGGCCCCGTCGCGGGCAACCCGCTCACGGGCGGCGGCGACATCGCGACCGAGACGGGCACGATCGGGTGGACGGGCGCGGAATCGACGGACTGGAACACGGCGGCGAACTGGCAGGTCGGCGGCGCGGCGTCCGCTCAGCCCCCGCGCGCGGGCGACGAGGTGGTGATTCCCGCCGGCTCCACGGTGGACATCAGCGGCGCGGCGGCGAGGGTGAAGAGCCTCACGCTCACGGGCGGCGGCACGGTGACGCTGACGGGAACGAACGCGAAGCTGCTGGCGGATTCGCTTGCCGTCGCATCCGGCACGACGCTCTCGCTCGCGTCGGGCACGACGGTCTACGTGCCGGCGGCGACGGCAGGCGGCGCGTCCGTGCCGGCGGGCCGTCATGCGGGTGGCTCGCAGGGCTGGCTTGCGGGAAGCGGCGCGCTCAACGTCAATTCGGCGGGGCAGTCCGTCGCGGACGGCGTGCTGACGTTCGACGTGCCGGCGGGGCAGACGCTCGCCTACTACACGCAGCTGTCGTCGGCGATCACGAAGATCGTCAAGATCGGCGCGGGCACGGCCATCGTCTCGAACGACAACAACACCGCGTTCTCGGGCACGGTGGAGATCCGGGAGGGCATCCTGGAGGCGCAGACCGCCGCAGGCGGGCAGATCAACACCTTCGGCGGGAAGAAGGCCAACACGATCACGGTCTCGAATGGCGCGCAGCTGCGCGTGCTCGCCCCGAACAGCTATCCGAACCAGGGCACGGAACGTTTCCCGAACGCACTGGTGATCGCGGGCAACGGTCCGGACGGCTACGGCGCGCTGCGCATGATCAAGACGGCACAGCCCGTAGGGGGATCCGGCAATATCGACCGACTCTTCACCACCGTGACGCTGTCCGGCGACGCGTCCGTCTACAGCAGCGGCCGCGTTGGCTTCTCGAACGGAACGGTGGACCTTGGCGGCCACACGCTCACGACGCGTCCGCTTGAGAGCGGCGGAAACATGTTCATGGTGACGTCCGCCACCTTGAAGAACGGCTCGTGCGTGGCCAAGAACGCGGCGGACGTCATCACGCAGGGCAGTCCGAGCTTCGTCGGGTCGCCCGCGAACACGTACACGATCGAGTCGGGCTCCATGTTCGACCTGTGGACCACGACGTTCTCCAAGTTCGACTGGACGCTCGTCCTGAAGGGCGGCGCGCAGGTGCGCGTGGGCGCGGGCACGGCGGAGAACTCCAACAAGATCGTCGGCCCGATCCGCCTGGACGGCGGCACCGCCACGTTCACCACCTACAGTACCACGGCCAACATGCGCCAGTCGCTGACGGGCGTCATCTCCGGTCCGGGCAAGTTCCAGAAGAGCGGTGTCCACGACGTGTACGTCACGAACCCGGACAACGCCTGGACGGGCGGCACCTCGGCGACGGAGGGACGGCTGTTCGCCACGGTCACGGGCTCGATCCCGCCGGGTCCGATTGCGGCGAGCGGCAGCGGCTCGATCAACTTCGTGGCGAAGGCCTGGGACCTGCCGACGCTCCACAACATGCTGACAAACTGGAACGGCAGCGGAGCGGTGAACGTGTACACGGCGGCGGGCGAGAACGTGACGGATGGCACGGACTTCGAACACGCGATCCCCTACCGCCACGGCGGCCCCGGCACGCTCACGTTCACGGCGGGGACGACGCCGGAAGGAAAGTCGAAGCTCATCCAAGGCGAAGGCCAGATGACGATCTCTGGCAACAAGATGCGCCGTCTCTCGCTGCTGAACGTGCCGGGCGGCACGATGACGCTCGAGAACGCCGGCTACATCTGGGCGGGCGAATGGGACGTGGCGAACGACGTGTCCACGCTGTCGAACAAGACCTGGACGATCGGCGGCGCGAACAACACGACGCCGGCGAAACTGGTGGTGAAGGCTGGTTCGACGATCGACTCGAAGGTGGTGCCGGCGCAGAACCAGGCCGCGTGGATGATCGTCCAAGACACGGGCACGAAGGGTGCGATCATGGAGGTGCACGACGGCGCGGCGATCACCAACTCGATCAGAGTCGGCAGCGGCAACAACGGACATGCGGCGTACTACCAGTACGGCGGCGACGTGCGGAACCTCTGCCATGCCGGCAACGACGGCTGGGTGGGCGCAGGCTGGAAGTCATACGGTTTTCTGGACGTCATGGGCGGACGGTACGCCTGCCGTCAGTGGCTGGGATTCGGCAACGACCCGACGGGCGCGGGCGTCGGACGGCTTTCGGGCGGCCTGTTCAAGGTGGAGGTGAGCTGCCTCTGCTTCTCCCGCGGCGGCTGGGGCGAAATGTACATGACGGGCGGTACGCTGGACGCGACGGGCAACGGGAGCGAGCCGGGCATCCGCCTCGGCATGCTGCGCTGGAGCGGCACGTCGGCGGCAAATCCCGAGCGCAACAAGGGCATCTTCACGATGGACGGCGACGGCGATCCCTACGTGAAGATCGGATCGGCGTCCTGGTTCGACCTCACCGAGCGCACGAACGCGTTCGAGGGCGTGGTGTGCCTGAACGCGGGCGTGATGGAGGTGACGCGGTTCCAGAAGTCGGACATGTTCAAGGAAGACCGCAACAAGAACGGCGTCGCGAAGGGCTACGTCACGTTCAACGGCGGCACGTTCCGCTCGGCCGCCAATTCCGCGAACATCTTCGGTCCTACGGGCCTCACGACCGACCGCGTGACGGTGTTCCCCGGCGGCGCGACGCTGGACATCAACGGCAAGACCGCGTCCAACGCGGCGATCCCGTTCGAGAAGCCGTTCGGGAAGGGCGTCGCCTCGATCGCGTGGCCGTCCGGTACGTCCACGAACAACTACATCGGCGCGCCGGAGGTGGTGATCGCGGGCGGCGGCGGTACGGGCGCGGTGGCGCACTGCACGTTTGACGCGCGCTCGGGGACGATCGGGAAGATCGTGGTGGTGTCGCCCGGCTGGGGCTACACGAGCGCGCCCACGGCGACCATCAAGACGGCGGACCGCGCGACGGACATCGCATGCACCGTCACGCTCACGGACGGCGAGGAGCAGCCCGGCGGCGGGCTCACGCTCACGAACTCGTCCGCCACGGCGGGCACCTTCACGCTTTCGTCGGCGAACACCTACACGGGTCCGACCGTGGTGGCGGGCGGCACGCTGAAGCTCGGCGCGGCGGACGCCATTCCGTCCGCCAACGAGGTGCGTCTCGCGGGCGGCACGTTCGACGCAGGTTCGTTCACGCCCTCGTATGCGCGCGTGGGCGGCTACGGCACGCTGAAGGGCAACGTGACGGTGACGGACAAGCTCGTGTTCGACGCGGCGCAGCCG
>CACWSW010000242.1 GCA_902763655.1 uncultured bacterium | reverse complement strand
GCGGGACTCGCAGCAGGTCACGCGGAAGCCGATCTGCTTGCCGGCCGCGATCCACGGGGCGGCGTAGCTGTCGATGATGTCCCAGCGGTACTGTCCCTCTTGCGGCTCCAGGAGGCACCACGGCAGGCGGAAGTAGATCGTGGAGACGCCCGGGAACCAGTCGAGCACGTCGCCGCGTTCCTGAAGCTGGCCGTACGCCCACTGCCGGTTCGAGTAGTGGAACATGACGAGGCCCATGTCGGGGTTGACGAGGATGTCGTCCGTGTTCTTGGGCCGCACGACGACGGCCTGCACCGCGCTGCAGGCGGCGAACACGGCGGTTGCGAGAATCTTCTTGTTCATGGCATTTCCTTTCGGGTGCAAGTATTTTACCAGAATCCGGCTATTTCGCAAGCGGTGCACGCCGGTGTCCAACGCTTCCAAATGATGCGCCAGGCACGGAAAAGCCGTGGCGGGCGCATCATTTGGAAGCCTTGAGGTTTGCATCGCCCGCTTGCCTCGTACAAGGTGTTTTGTTATAATTCGCTCCATGGAACGCTATTTCAACACAGCGGGGCCGTGCATTCCGGCCAAGCACTACATGCTGCCGGCGCTGAGCCTCATGGAGCGCCTGCGCGAGCCGCGCGTGCGGCGTGTGGTGGAGCCGGCTATCTTGACGGACTCGGGCTTGCCGAAGGGTGGATGGCGGTCTTCGACAACGGCAAGGAGAAGTCGTGGGACGAGAAGCTTTACAACCGCGACGTGGAGTTCAACGGCAAGACGCTCCACGTGGTGGGGCTGTAGACGAAAGGAACAAAAAGATGAAAAGAGCAGGGAAGAAGTTCGTGTTGCGGGGTGACGCCATCTTCATGGCGTGCGCGGCGCTTTCTGCGGCGGTTGGAGCGGTGTCCAGCGTCCAGGCCGCGCCTCTGGACGTGGGGTTCGACGCGGACGTGGTGGTTAACGTGGCTGACGGTACCACGCGGACGCAGACGGAGGCCGTGCGGCAGGAGGGCGCGTCGCACATCATCAAGACCGGCGGCGGCACCTGGTCGCTACCGCTCACCGCCTTCCGCCAGCGCGAGCCGTTCAACGTCGGCGTGCGCGGCGGCACGCTCGCGCTCTCGAAGGGCAGCCTCGCGCCGACGGTCGCGAAGCCGACTGCCGTGCTGAACCGGGCTGCCCTCTGGATATCCACGATGGACGACAACGGCCAGCGTTCGTCCAAACTCGTGGTCACGAACGGAACGGACGACACGGCGTATGTCGCGCGCTGGTGCGACGAGCGCGAGACGGATGTCGCCAATCCGACGTTCCGCTACTGCGTGACGCAATGGAGTTACGAGCAATACTGCCAGGCCGGGATGTTCGGCGTGGATGCCATCTACATGGAACGGGACGGACTCCCCGCCGTGTACTGCAACGGTTACAAGTCAGGAAAACAGCTGCACATCTACAAGGACGGCGTCTTCGACGAGATCACGACGATCCGCGACATCTTCTGCGTGTTCGCGATGGTCGATACATACGGCTATCTTCTCGCGAACGTACGGGAAGGCGGCAGCTACGGTTTCCATAATTCCTACATCTGCGAAGGCCCTCGGAATTTCGACGGCAAAGCGCCAATCTGGCACAACGCCAACCTGGTCCCCGGCCCGAGCCGGACCGGCTGGACGTTCCTCGACGGCGCCTACGTCGAGGATCCGGGGAAAACGATGATGCCGCGCGGACTTCACCTGATTTCCGTCAAGAGCGGACGGAACAACGGCTATCTCGGCGGCTTCTGGGGCAATCAGCAGTACCAGAACCGGCAAGGCGGCGACTATTTGTACGAGGCGGTGGTGTTCACGAACGAACTGACGGCAGCCGAACGCGCGGACGTGACGCAGTACCTACTGCAGAAATGGGGGCTCCAGCCTGCTGCAGGCACCGCAAAAGGATCGGTGGAGGTGGCGCCCGGCACGACGCTGGAGATCGTGTCCGATTCCGGCGAGACGTTGCCGAAGGTCGCCGTTTCCGGCGGCGGAACGGTCGTGAAGAAGGGCACCGGAGCGGCGGAAGCGTCTTTCCCGGACTTCACGGGTACGTTGCGCGTGGACGGCGGGTCGCTGCTCGTTCCGGATGCGGAGTCGGTCGGCGTGGCCCTGACCGCCGGATCGGCCGTGCAGACCGCCACGTCCGGACGGAAGGGGCTTGTGCTTTCCACAAGTTCGGCGGCGGCTGACGTCGTACGCCTGACAGGTACGGGCGAGGTGCGCGTGACGGAGCTAGACGGGGAGGTCAAGACGGTGTCCTTGGAGGGCGGCACGCTTGCGCTTGCCGCGTCGCTTGCGACGCCTGCGAACAGCTTGGTTGCGGGAGAGGAGGCCGTGATCACGAACGGCACGGGCGAGGCATACTCAGGGAGCATCTGGACGACCATTGACAAGCTTGAACCGCAGTACGGCTGGTTCATCACCGGAGAGACCTCCAATGGCGGCAATATCTGGACATGGCAATCTCAATACCCGTTTGAGCTGCAACCGTACATGGCTAGCGACAACCTGCGCTTCATCAACCTGCAGGGCAACTGCTTCATCTACACGAAGACGTACCTGCCGCGCGCGGGCGTCTACGAGCTGACCTTCGACATCTGCGGGCGTCAATCATACGACCGCTACATGAACACGCTGCGGGTCGGCCCCTCGCTTGACTCGCTCACGGACATCGCGGCGTTCAAGACCCAACGCGGGGCGAGCGCGTTTTCACGCGTTTCCTACCGCCTGCCGTACGCGGAGGCGGGTGACTACATCATCGGCATAAACGGGCAGACGACGGGGAGCATGGGCGTGCAGGCAGGCGGAACGCTCTTCGACAACGTGTCGCTTCGCTTCGTCTCTGCCGTGGAGGACGCTTCCGTGTGGCCGATTCCGAACGGTGACTTCGAGCGGCTGGAGAACGCGGTCAGCGCGCAAAACACCTATTCGTATTACTCCATCTCGAATACGGCGGCCTGTTGGACGTTCGACAACGACGGTATGACGAGCACGACGGTCGATCCCTACGTGGGCGTGGCCGTGAACGGATTCCGCGAGCAGAACAACAACTATTTCAACTACTACATCGCCACGCCGGGAAAACCGGGATTCGTGCACCTCTTCTTCGCGAACACGAACGGGACCGCGCGCACGACGTTCCGTCCGCCCGCCGGCACGTGGCGGCTGAGGGGCGACATGGCGATCATGACGATGTACTGGAGAGGCACGGAGAACTGGCGTTGGGCGGCTGGAACCGACACGCTGGACGCTTCCGTGACGATCGGCGGCGTGACGACGCCCCTTGGACAGCGCACGGTGTCGTCGTTGATTCTGCAGGAAGGCGTCTGGCCCGAATCCTTCACGGTGGATGGTGAGACGGACGTTACGCTCGAGCTTCGGCAGACGACCAACGAACACGGGTCGCTGACGGCGGATAACTTCGTGCTGGTCAAGGTCGCAGACGATGAAGAGCTGGTGCGGGACGGTGGCTTCGAGGTGGCGAGCCAGCGTACGTGGGATGGCGCGATGACGTCGGACTGCTGGCGCGGTGCGCAGAACAACGTGGGGCAGAAGTATTCATACGTGTTTCCAGTCCCTTATACGTATAATCCGAGTTATTTGGGTTATTCTAGATGCGAAGGAACCAACTATTGCATTGTCGTGGGCACGGGTTCACTCGAGCAGGACATTGCGTTTCCGACCTCGGGAGTCTACCGTCTCGTCCTTCATACGGCAGACCGTACCAACGGGGATAACTTGGGTAACAATCCCCTGCGGGCCTCCTTCTATCCCCAGGGCGGCGTCACGAACCAGGCGGTCGAGATCGGCACCTTCCGTCCCTGGACGACGAACTTCGCAGAGCGCGTGGCGTACTTCCGCGTTCCGACGGCCGGTAACTACACGTTCCGCATCGAGGGAACGATCACGACGAAGAATTGCGATCGAATGGCGCGCCTTGACGCCGTGTCGATACGGTATGTGAAAGATGGCACGTTTACGGACGCCACGCCGGATGTGCCGGAGAGCGCGTCTATCGAGGTCGCGGAAGGCGCGAAGCTGCGGCTTGACTTCCCCGGGAATCTGAAGCTGGACACCGTGAAATATGCGGGCCGTTCGTATTCAGGCACGCTCACGGCGGAGAACTGCCCGTTCATTCTTGGCCCCGGCTCAATTGAGGTAACGCCGAAGGGCACCGTGCTGCTCTTCAGGTGAGCGGAGATGAATAACACACGGATTTGTTCGCGCCTACGGCGCTCACCGGAACACGAAAGCAAAGATCAAAACTCGTGAGCCGCGTAGCGGCGAACAAATCCGTTTGTTAACAAATCAAAGATCACGGCGGGACGAAGATGAAGCGAAGGATGTTGTTTGCGTTGGCCGCGATGTGCGTCGCGAGCGTGTTTGCGGCGGAAGGGGCGTTTCCGCGCGTGTGGACGAGCGTGAGCGGGTGCCGCACGGTGGAGGAGTTTGAGCAGATGGCGGCGGACTGCGTCGCGCACGGCGTGCAGGTGGTGGAGAGTCACAGCGGCGATGCGAAACTCCTCGCCGCCCAGCTCGCCATCTGCCGCAAGTACGGCCTCAAGATGTTCTTCGGGATCCCCGATCCGAGCAAGACCGACAACGACGCGAAGAAATCCGGTCTCTACGAGCTCGCCGTGATGTCTGGCGGCTGCTACCGCGGACTCGCGATCGACCGCAACTTGTTCGCGTTCACGCCGGGGCGGCATGAAATCATCGTCGAACCGCCAGTCTATTCGCGCGACCAGGCGTACGCGAAACACCCGCACTACTACATGCTCGGCGACGGACATTACTTCGGCGGATACGTTCCCACGGGAGAGGCCGAGGTAATCGTGCCGGAACGCCTGTTCGACGGCCGCCAGCACCTGCGCATCCTGCCCGCGAAGGTGGAATGGGCGCCGTCGGACGCAAAGCCGGAGAATGATTCCGCCGCGCATCTCGCGGACGCCAAGGAAATCAAGGAGCGCCGTCTCGTGAAGCTCTCGTTCGACTTGACGGGACTGGAAGGGTGCCGCCTCGACAAGGTGGGGCTGGCGGTCTACTGGGCGATGGACGACAAGTCGCCCGACTGGAAGCCGGACCGCACCTGCTACTCCGTGTTCTCGCGCCACACGCGCCAGCGCATGCGGTGGCGCGTGCGTGCGG
>CACWSW010000241.1 GCA_902763655.1 uncultured bacterium | reverse complement strand
CTACAAGGACTGGCGCAAGGACTTCAAGGTGAAGATGGGCGACATGAACCTGTCGATCATCCGCACGAAGCTCGGCCGCTCGATCCTGCTCGAGCACGACGTCTCGTCGCCTCGTCCCTATTCGCGCCTCAACCTCATCTCCGGCACGCGCGGCATGGCCATGAGCTATCCCGAGTTCCGCGTGGCGCTCGAGGAGAAGACCGGCGACGGTAAGGCGCACAAGTACATGGATCCCGAGGCGACCGAGGCCGTGCGCGCAAAGTACCGCCACCCGTTCTGGAAGGTCGCGGGCGAGGTGGCCAAGAAGGTGGGCGGACATGGCGGCATGGACTTCATCATGGACCTCCGCTGGAGCTACTGCCTCCAGAACGGCCTGCCGCTCGACACCGACGTGTACGACCTCGCCGCGTGGAGCGCGATGGTGGAGCTGACCGAGAAGTCCGTCGATTCCGGTTCGCGTCCGGTGGATTGCCCCGACTTCACGCGCGGCGCGTGGCACACGGCGAAGCCGTTCACGGTGGACGAGATCGACCTCGCCAAGCTGCCGGGCGGTTTCGCGAATGCGGCCAAGAAGGGCGCTTAGCGTCAGGCATCAGGACAGGTGCAGGAGACAACGGACATGTTTCCGGTAGAGGCGGTGATCCCGCAGATACGCGCGTCGCTGGAGAAGAACCGCGACGTGGTGCTGCGCGCGCCGCCAGGGAGCGGAAAGACCACCTGCGTGCCGCCCGCCTTGCTGGACGCGCCGTTCCTGAAAGGCAAGAAGATCCTCATGCTGGAGCCGCGCCGGCTCGCGGCGCGCAGCTGCGCGGCGTACATCGCGCGCAAGATGGGCGAGAGCGTGGGCGAGACGGTCGGCTTCCAGGTACGTTTGGAGCGGAAGGTGTCTGCCCGCACGAGGCTTGAGATCGTCACGGAAGGCCTGCTCGCGCAGCGCCTCGTGGCCGATCCGGAGCTGGCCGACGTGGGGCTGGTCGTGTTCGACGAGTTCCACGAGCGGTCGCTCTCGTGCGACCTCGGCTTCGCGATGGCGGTGGATGTGCGGCGGGCGCTGAGGCCCGATCTGCGCCTCCTCGTGATGTCCGCCACGCTGGACGTGGACGCCATCGCCGCGCACCTTGGCGACGCGGACGTCCATACCGCGGAGGCGCGGATGTTTCCCGTCGAGACGCGCTACCTGCAGGTGGAGTCGACTGCGCCGATCGCCGTGCAGATGGCGGGCGCGGTGAAGCGCGCGCTGGCCCTGCCGGGCGGCGACATCCTCTGCTTCCTGCCGGGCGAGGGGGAGATCAAGAGGTGCCAGGAGGAGCTGCGGGGAGACATCTCCTCACACAGGGTCGCAGAGGCACAGGGAAGAGAGGTGGAGGTCTTGCCGCTGTACGGCGCGTTGCCCAAGGAGGAGCAGGATCGCGTGGTGGCGCGTCGCGCCGGTGACGGGCCCCGTCGGGTGATCTTGTCTACTTCCATCGCCGAGACGTCGCTGACGATCGAAGGCGTGACGACGGTGATCGACTCTGGGCTCATGCGCGTGAGTAGGTTCTCGCCGCGCTCGGGCATGAGTCGGCTGGAGACGCTGCGCCTCACGCGCGACCGCGCCGAGCAGCGCAGGGGCCGCGCGGGACGCGTCTGCCCCGGCATCTGCATGCGGCTCTGGACGGAATCGCAGGACCGTATGCTCCAGCCGGCCATGAAGCCCGAGATCGCGGATGCCGATCTCGCGCCGACGGTGCTGACGGCGGCGACGTGGGGGACGACGGCGCTGGACGGCCTGCCGTGGCTCACGCCGCCGCCCGCCGCGAGCTGGGAGAACGCGAAGGGCGTCCTGCGGATGCTGGGCGCGCTCGATTCGGAAGGGCGCATCACAGCGCACGGGCGGCAGATGGCGCGCCTGCCAGCGCATCCGCGCCTCGCGAACATGATCCTGCGCACGGGTGCGGCCGAGGCGTGCACGCTCGCGGCAATTCTGGAGGAAGGCGCGCCGCACTCGGTGACCGACATCCGCGACGTGCGGCCATCGTCCAGGATGCGCGAGCTGGCGCGGCGCTGGGAAAGGTTCTGCGGCGGCCATGCGGGACGCGACGGTCACGCGGGACGCGTGACCCTACCGGAGGCGGGCGAACTGCTTTGCTTCGCCTTTCCGGACCGCATCGCGCACAACCGCGGCAACGGCACGTTCCAGATGACGGGCGGGCGCGGCGCGTACATGGAGCGCACTGAGTCGCTCGCTACGGCCGAGTACCTGGTGCTGTGCGACCTTGACGATGGCGGCGGCGACGCGAAGATACATCTTGCCGCGCCGATCTCCGAGGAAGCCATCGAGGAGATATTCGCGGCGGAGATAGAGGAAGGCGTGCAGACGGAATGGGACCGTCGGACCGAGGCCGTGAAGGCCGTGAAGGTGCGGCGCCTCTGGAAAATGGTCATGCGGTCCGGCGGACAGTCGCAGCCCGACGAGGCTGCCGTGCAGGCTGCACTTTTCGACGGCATCCGCCAGAAGGGCGTCGCGCAGCTGCCTTGGACACCTGGTACGCGCCAGCTCCAGGCGCGCATCTGCTTCCTGCACCGCGAACTGGGCGGCGACTGGCCGGACGTCTCCGACGAGGCGCTCCTCGCGCGGCTTGACGATCTCTTCGCCGGCTTTACGCTCGGCATGAGCCGCTGGAGCCATCTGCAGAAGCTCGACCTCGCGGCTGTGCTCGACGCGGCGCTCGCCGAGGCCGGACTGGACAGGCGCGCGCTCGACCGGCTCGCGCCCGTGAAGATGGAGGTGCCGAGCGGATCGCAGATGACGATCCACTACGAGGAGGCGGAGCCGTTCGTGGCGGTGCGCCTGCAGGAGTGTTTCGGCCTACAGGAGACGCCGAAGGTGGCCGGCGGCAAGGTGCCGATCGTGATGCGTCTCCTTTCGCCGGCACAGCGCCCCGTGCAGATCACGAAGGACCTTGCCGGCTTCTGGAAGGGTGCCTACGCGCTAGTGCGCAAGGACCTGCGCGGACGCTATCCAAAGCACTACTGGCCGGAGGATCCGTCCACGGCCGTCGCCACGCGCCGCGTCAGGCCAAAGCTGCCGTAACGTTTGAGGAACAGACCGCTTGGCCGTCTGCCGAAGGAACGGAACCTGTGGTATAATGTGGCGGATTCGATCCCGCGACGGGGTCGCGTTTCCCCTGACAGGAAGGAACATCAGATGAAATTCTCAAGACGCACATTCCTCAGCATGACCGCCGCAACCGCGGCCACGCGCCTCCGCGCCGCCTCAGTCCCTGCCTGGACGGTCGACGGCATCCAGCTGCCCGAATGGGCGGTGGCGGCGATCCGGGACGGGACCGCCCGTTACAGGGCGTGGAAGGGCACCGACGAGACGGTGGCGTTTCCGCTCATCACGGACATCCACTCGCACGCCCCCGGCTTCAACGCCGAGACGCCGAACTGGCGGGATTCCAAGAGCCACGTCATCTTCCAGCGGGCGATCGCGCACGCCACGGGATCCGACTTCCTCGCCAACCTGGGCGACATGGACTTCGACGTGAACATCCTCGGCTCCGCGCCGGAATGGGACAAGGTGCAGCCGGTCATCGACGGGTTCGTGAAGGTGTACGAGAAGGAGCCGCTGCCGACGCTCTTCAGCATGGGCAACCACGACCACGCGAGGGGCCGCTACACCTCGAAGCAGTTCGGCGACACCTTCAACCGCGGCGTCAACAAGGGGAAGGGACACGACATCGTGCTCTCCGAATGCGGCACGTGGGGCTACTACGACATCCCCGCGAAGAAGTTCCGCATGGTGTTCCTCAACACGTCGGACGAAGGGTACGGCGGCATGTCGCGCGGACAGCTCCAGTTCCTCGCGGACACCTTCCTCGCCGCACCGGAGGGGTGGCACGTGGCCCTGATGCAGCACATCCAGGCGCCGCACATCCTCGGCTGCTGGCGGCGGTTCCTGGAACCGTCGTCGATGAAGCGCGAGATGATCTTCATGCAGATCGTGGACGACTTCGCGCACCACCGAGGCGACCTCGTGCAGGGGTTCCACAACCCGCCGATCACGGGCGAGTACGACAAGATCAAGTGGGACTTCTCCAACGCCAAGGCGTCGTTCGTGGGCGCGTTCTTCGGGCACACGCACCTGGAGCGGCACATGAACATCGACGGCGTGAACTGGACCACGCGCCCCGGCTACGGCACCACGCCGCGCGACTGCATCGTGATGGGCGCGCGGTGCCCGAAGATCGAGCTCAAGTTCGACCGCTCGCGCGACATGATGATCGACCTCGTGGCGGTGAAGCCCGCGAAGCGCGCCGTGCACGTCTTCCGGTTCGGCTGCGGCGGCCCGAAGAGCGAGCTCGAGTTCGCGTACTGACGCGGATCGCCGGATCGTCGCGTTTCCCATGGAGAAGATGCCTATGACAAGACTTGGAGTTTTCGCGGGTACGATTGTCGCGCTCGGCGTCGCGGCCGTCGCGTCTCAGCCGTCGTGCGGCGAGCGTGACGCGCGCAACCTCGCGCCGCTCGTGCAGGGCGCGGTTCCGGCGCGGCCCGAGGCGGTGAAGCGGTGGCGAAACCTGCGCTTCGGCATGTTCATCCACTGGGGTCCCGTGTCGCTCACGGGCAAGGAGATCGGCTGGTCGCGCGGACGCGAGACGCCGGTGGAGGAATACGACAGCCTCTACAGGCGCTTCAACCCCGTGAAGTTCAACGCCGACGAGTGGGTGTCCGTCGCCAAATCGGCCGGCATGAAGTACATCGTCCTCACGACGAAGCACCACGACGGCTTCTGCCTGTGGAACACGAAGGAGACGGACTACAACGTCATGAACACGCCGTTCGGGCGCGACGTGACGAAGGAGCTCTCCGAAGCCTGCCGGCGCGCCGGACTCGCGTTCGGGGCGTACTACTCCACCTGCGACTGGCACCATCCCGACTTTCCCCTCACCAGCCCCGGCGGCAAGACGCCGCGCGCCGCGCACGACCTTGACCGCTACACGGACTACATGAAGGCGCAGTCCCGCGAGTTGCTCGTGAACTACGGTCCGCTCCTCTGCCTCTGGCACGACGTGCCGCAGCTGTTCGACGTGCGGCGCGGCGCGGGCGTGATCAACATGGAGCGCGCCATCCAGCCCGACATCCTCGTCAACAACCGCACGCGCCACCCCGGCGACTTCGACACGCCCGA
>CACWSW010000240.1 GCA_902763655.1 uncultured bacterium | reverse complement strand
TTTTCCTTTCTTAGGGATGAAGATGATGTAAGTTTAGCAGATTGGGTCTTGATATACAAGAGGCTTGTTTTCTCAAATTCTCTCAAAATCAGTCCCTCATCTCTCATGCTGAATATGGTATAATCATCCCGATGAAACAATTCGACTACGTAGGCCTCGGCTTCTGCTCGAACGACCACCTCGCGGTGCTGCCGTTCATTCCCATGGACACGAAGGTGCGGATGCTTTCGCACGCGATCCTCGGCGGCGGCCCTGCCGGCAACTCCACCGCGGCGGCGGCGACGCTCGGCCTGAGCGCGGCGTTCGTCGGCACGGTCGGCGACGACGCCGACGGCAGGATGATCCTTGACGACTTCGCGCGCCAGCACGTGGACACCTCGATGGTGAAGGTGCGTCCCGGCGCCACGAGCGCGATCGCCTACCTCTGGATCGAGGAGAAGACAGGCAACCGCTCGTGCGCTTGGACGCGCGAAGGACTGGACGAGCTGACGGCCGACGAGATCGACCCCGAGACGATCGCTCGCGCTAAGGTGCTGCACCTCGACGGGCACAACGCCGCCGGCGCGATCGCCGCCGCCAAGGTGGCGCGCGAGGCGGGCGTGCTCGTGAACTACGACGCGGGCACTCACCGCGACGGCACGGCGGAGCTGCTGCCGCTTGCCGACCTCCTCATCTGCTCCGAGGAGTTCATCCTGAAGCTTACGGGCCTGACGGACGCTGAGGATGCCGTGCGGCAGGTGTGGGCGAAGTACCGTCCGCAGGTGTGCGGCGCGACGATGGGCGTGCGCGGGTCGATGACTTTCGACGGCAAGGACTTCGTGAAGCTGCCTGCGTTCAAGGTGGAGAAGGTGGTGGACACGACAGGCTGCGGCGACCTGTTCCACACGGGCTTCGCGGTCCGCTGGATCGAGACGCACGACATGCTCGAGTCCATGCGCTTCGCGAGCGCGGTCTCGGCCATCAAGTGCCGCGGCCTCTCGGGCCGTCCGCCCAGCGCCCCGACGCGGGCGGAGGTGGAGGCGTTTTTGGAAGGTGAAAGGTGAAGGGTGAAAGGTGAAGTGTGAAGGGTGGAGGGGTGACGGTTATTGAATGTCGAATGTCGAAAATAAAGAGGCACGCATGAATCTCGAAGAAAAGAACGACAGGATATACAAGTGGGCGATGCTGGCGATGCTGGCCGTCACCTACTTCCTCATGCACGGCGCGCGGCAGGTGTTCAACGCGTCGCTGCCGCAGATACAGACCGACCTCGCCTCGCACGGCGCAACGGACGCGCAGCTTGGCCTGTCGCGCACGTTCTTCCTGTTCGCCTACGGCTGCATGGTGCCGTTCGCCGGCATAGCGGCCGACTTCTTCCGGCGGAAATGGGTGATCGTGATCGGCACGCTTCTCTTCTCCACGAGCGTGTTCTTCACCGGGTTCGCCGATTCGATGCTCATGTTCTTCATCATGTACGGCTTCATGAACGGCATCGGCCAGTGCATGATCCCCGGCGCGGCGAGCTCGCTCATCGCGCAGTACCACACGGAGACGCGCTCGACGGCGCTCTCCATCTACCAGTCCGCGCTCTATGTGGGCATCCTGGTTTCGTCCGTCCTTGCGGGCTATCTTGGCGGCGCCTCGTCGTCCGGCTGGCGCATCTCGTTCTGGATATTCGGCGGCGTCGCGGTGGTGTGGATATTCGTGCTGACCTTTTTCCTGCGCAACACACCAGCGCTGAAGGTGCACGACGAGGAGGTCAAGCCGAAGTTCTCGGACGCGTTCAAGGCGTTCGCGGCCAAGCCGTCGGCGTGGCTCCTCACCTTCGCGTTCGGCATGCTCGTCTTCGGCTCCAACTGCTTCCGCACGTGGATGCCCAAGTTCATGCAGAACGCCGGATGGGGCCTCACGCCCGGCGCGGCGGCGTTCCACTCCGTGTTCTGGTTCTACCTCGGGAGCTTCATCGGCATCGCCATCGGCGCGCGCACGTCGGATAAGCTTTCGTCCAGGCGGCACGGCATCCGCCTCTCGATCATGGCGATCGGCCTCGCTCTATCCGCGCCCACGATGGCGGGGATGGTGCTCGTGCCGTCGCTGTGGCTCAGCTGCGTGATGATGTTCATCTTCGGCTTCGGCGGCGGATTCTTCGACTGCAACCTCTACGCTGGCCTATTTGATGTCGTCGCGCCTCGCTACCGCTCGGCGGCGATGGGCCTCTACCTCAGCGGCGCGTTCTTCATCGGATGTCCCGCCACGTGGGCGCTCGGCAAGGTGGGCGAACACTACTCGCTGCAGGCGGGCATGGCGATCTTCGCATGCACGTATGCGCTCGGCGCGCTCGCCATCTTCGCCGCGAGGATGTTCTTCTTCAAGCGCGACCATGTTGAGGACTGAAGGGTGAAGAGCGAAGAATTGAAGAAATGAACTAAAGGAGCTACAATGAAAACAAGGCGCGAATTCCTGAAACTCGGTTCCCTGGCGGCGCTGGCTGGCTGCGCGACGACGCCGTGCGACGGCGAAAAGCCGCTGGCCGTGAACGGCATCCGCATCGGCGTGCAGATGTGGAGCATCAACGACCTGTGGAAGAAGAACCCGGCGGACGCGCTCCGCCGCCTGAAGGCGCTCGGCTACGACGGCGTGCAGTCGTTCGGGTTCCTCGCCATGAACCATGATGAGCTGGAGAAGATGCTTGGCGACAACGGCTTGAAGGTCGTGGACATGCCGTTCTACATGAAGACGGTCGCGCCCGGCTCCTTCGGCAAGTTCCTCGAATTCTGCCAGCGGTTCAAGATCGACTTCGTCTACGAGCCGTACACGAAGTTCTCCACGGGCGCGGAGTGGCGGCGGCACTCGGACGAACTGATGGAGCTTGGCGAGAAGTTCGGGAAGTACGGCATCCGCGTTGGCTACCACAACCACCAGCACGAGCTGCGTGAGCACTTCGACGGGAAGACGCCGCTCGAGTACCTCTACGACGCGGGCCTCGCGATGGAGCTGGACGTGGGCCACGTGAAGCTTGCAGGCGGGTGCCCGGTCGCGTGGCTGAAGAAGCTCGCGGGACGCGTGCCGTCGATCCACGCCAAGCCGGGCGGCGGCAACTCCGTGGGCGGCGAGGGCGACGCCAACGACTGGAAGGCGATCTTCTCGGTGGCCGCCGCGTCCGGCACGAAGTGGGCGATCGTCGAGTGCGAGACGCGACGCAACACCTTCGAGGACGTTGAGGCGTCAATGGCGTTCCTGAAGGGGTTAAAAGGTTAAAGAGTTAAAAGTTTAAAAGGTTAAAAGCTACATGAAAACAAGAAGAGAATTCATTGAAGCGAGCGCGCTGGCGGCAATCTGCGCGGGATGCGGCGCGTTCAACATTGGCGCGACGCGCGGACGGCGTCCGGCGCCGTCCGAGACGCTCAACCTCGCGGTCATCGGTTGCGGCCCGATGGCCAGCGGCAACATGGGCGCGTTCATGAAGGATCCGCGCGTGCGCGTGACGCACGTGTGCGACCCGATCGCGGAGTCGTCGTACCATGGCTACAACGCGAAGACGCCGCTGGGGCGCGACGTCTTCAAGCGGCGCGTTGACAAGTTCTACAAGACGACGGCCACGAAGAGCGTGGCGGACTTCCGCGAGGTGCTGGCCGATCCGTCCGTGGACGCGGTGCAGATCACGACGGGTGACTACTGGCACGCGATCATGGGCGTGGAGGCGATGAAGGCCGGCAAGCACGTCTACTGCCAGAAGCCCATGACGCTCGGCGTCTCGGAGGGCTGGGCGATGATCGCCGCCTCGAAGGCGAGCGGCGTCACGTTCCAGGTGGGCTCGCAGCAGCGCAGCGCGCCGGAGTTCCGACAGGCGGCGGAGATCATCCGCAACGGGCTCCTCGGCGAGTGCCGCAGCTGCACGATCGGACTCTGCTACGCGCACAACGACGGCTGCAAGCAGAACTACACGCGCGACTGCACGCCGTCGCCGGTTCCCGCCTGGTTCAATCCGAAGGACTCGATGTGGGATCTCTACCAGGGACCGGCCGAGCACTGGGAGAACAACGCCTACATCCCCGCTATCCACGCGCCGGTCTGCTGGCGCTGGAGCTCGCGCATGGGCAACGGCTCGATCGCGGACTGGGGCGCGCACCACTTCGACATCCTGCAGTGGGCGCTCGGCACGGAGCTCTCCGGCCCTGTCGCCATTGAGAACGTGAAGACGGACATCCGCGATCCGAATGTCGTGAACCGCTATCTCGACCAGGCGAAGACGTACCAGTTCGACATCGTGTACGCGGACGGCTTCCGCGCCCACGTTGGAGACCTGGAGACGATCGGCTTCAACGGCCTCAAGTTCCACGGCACGAAGGGCGACCTGTTCGTGACGCGCGGGAAGATAGTGCTGCCGGAGGCGCTCAAGAGCTGGAAGGAGTCCGACCTCAAGGGCTCGGACGTGCATCTCTACCACAACGTGCACGCGAACGGCTGCCACGAGATGGACTTCACGGACGCGGTCTACGAGGGACGCCAGCCGGCGTGCCCCGTCGAGATCGGACACCGTTCGGCGACGATCTGCCATCTGGCGAACATCGCCGCGCGCCTGGGGCGCACCTCGCTCAAGTGGAATCCGAAGGCGGAGCGCGTCGTCGGCGACGAGGCGGCGAACGCGAAGCTCGTCGTGAAGCACCACAACGGCTGGTCGATCTGACGTCCGCGCGAGAGGAGGCTGGGCCATGGGACAGGTTGACGCGATAGTCGCAGGCGCGGGCATATGGGGATGCACCGTCGCGCGTGTGCTGGCCGAGAAGGGACGGAAGGTCCTCGTGCTGGAGAAGCGTCCGCACGTCGGCGGCAACGTGCGTTGCGAGACCGATCCCGAGACCGGCATCGAGGTGCACACCTACGGCTCGCACATCTTCCATACGCACATCGATCGCGTGTGGGACTTCGTGCGGCGGTTCGTGGAGTTCAACGGCTACCAGCACAAGGTGCTTGCGCGCCATGCGGGCAAGACGTACTTTCTGCCGCTCGGGCTCGCGCTCGTAAACCAGTTCTATGGCCTCGACCTCAAGCCGTCGGAGCTGCCTGACTTCATCGCCGCCGAAGCTGGCAGGGGCACGCGTCCCTGCGTGCCCGCCAACTTCGAGGAGCAGGCGATCGCGTTCATCGGCAAGCCGCTCTACGACGCGTTCATCCGCGAGTACACGCGCAAGCAGTGGGGCACCGATCC
>CACWSW010000239.1 GCA_902763655.1 uncultured bacterium | reverse complement strand
TTGTTTTGCAAGTCGGTATTCTACCGAAAAACGGCGGGCGGTTGCCGCGCTTTTTCTCGCCTCATGCCAGCTCGCGCCAAGAAATGGGTAAACTCCAGACCACTCGCAACTTGACGGGGGCGACGACGCGTGGTAGGATAAAGGCATGAAAACAACCAAAGCTATCGGCGCCATCGTCCTTGCGGGCGCATTGGCATGTGGAGCGGACACGACCGCGAACATCGACTTCACCGCCTCGACAGGGCGCATCAACAAGTGGCTGCACTGCTCCGGGTACGGTCCGCGCTCATACCCGCGCAGCCTCGAGAACGACGACAAGGACCTCGCCGCCCTCCACCTCACCGCCGCGCGCACGCACGACTGGGCGCTCATCAACAACGGACAGCGCATAGTCGACACCCAGTACCTCTTTCCCCTTCCGCACCTCGACCCGTCCGACCCGCGCAACTACGTGTTCGAGCCGACCGACCACGTGCTTGAGCTCGCCCAGAACATCGGCATGAAGATCTTCTACCGCATGGGCACCTCCATCGAGCACACGGGCGACTGGTTCTTCAACGCCGCCAACCCCGCCGACCACGCGCGCTACGCCGAGTCGCTCGCCGGCATAGTGCGCCACTACACGCAGGGTTGGGGCAACGGCTTCAAGTGGGACATCGCGAACTGGGAGATCTACAACGAGCCCAACGTCAAGCCCTGCTGGCGCGGCACGAAGGCCGAGTTCATCGACCTCTACGTGACCTGCCTCAAGCGGCTGAAATCGGAGTTCCCGCACCTCAACTTCGGCGGTCCCGCCTTCGCCGGCTGCCCGACCGAATACATGAAGGAGCTCCTCGCGGCCTGCCGCACCGCGGGCGTGGCGCCCGACTTCATGAGCTGGCACTACTATGGACAGAACCCCAAAGACCTCATCGCCCAGCCGGCGCGCGTGCGCAAGCTCCTCGACGAGGCCGGGTTCCCGAAGTGCAAGACCATCATCAACGAGTGGCACTACCTCGTCACCTGGGACGGCATCCACGGCGCCTCCTCGCAGGACAAGATCCGCAAGGCCCACTCCGGCCCATCTGCGCATAACGGGATCGACTCCGCCGCGTTCAACCTCGCCGTGCTCGCCGGCTTCCAGAACACCTGCCTCGACCAGTCCTACTACTACGGCTCGGGCTGCCGCGGGAACTGGGGCTACAAGGACGGCATGGGCCGGTTCGCCTTCGCCGGTCTCACCGCCGACAGGAAGCGCGGCTTCGTGCTGGTCAGCGACTACCGCGGCAAGGAGCCGCTCACGGCGTCAGTCAAGGGCATGGACGGTGCGCGCGTGGTCTCCGCGCACGTGCTCGACCACACGCGCGACCTGGAACCCGTTGCCGTGGAGTGGAAGGACGGCACGCTCATCCTGCCACGCAAGGACGAGAACTCGGCCGCGTTCTTCGTGATCTTCGAGAGAACAAACTAGCGCACGACTGCCGCCGCAAGTGACGATCACCTCACCACGAACACGGCGGCATCGTTCGCGGCAAGCTTCAGAACGCCGTCCTTCAGCTCGCCGTTCCAGATGCGCTCGACCGTGCCCGAGAACTTGACGGGGCACGCTACTGGCGCTGGATCGTAGTTGACTGCCACGACAACGGTGCGGCCGTCAGCCAACCGGTGCTCAGTGAAGCCCACGTTCGGCGACTCCTTCACGACCTTGCGCGCGATGCCCGCGATCTCGGCCGCCTTGCGGTAGACGAGGTAGCGCGGGTTGGGATTCGCCCCGTAGAAGCAGTCGCTGCGGGCGAGGGAGTCGCTCTCGATCGCGAAGTTGCAGTACACGACATTGCCCTTCCCGCGCCGGCACGTCGTGACCATCGCGCGCCCTTCCGCGTCCGCGCCCAGCACCTCGCTGCGCTTGGGCGTCACGACCGTGGTGGTGTTGCACCAGGCGTCGATCGGACGGTCGGGATGGTCCTTCAGCTTGAACTTGACGCCGCGGGCCTGCTGGCAGAAGTAGTCGACCTCGTTGCCCGTCGCGTCGAGGAGGCCCGAATAGCGCGTGTTGTTGCCCTTCGAGACGAGGAGCGTGGCCCCCGCGTCCGCCTTCGCGAGCGCGCCCAGCCACGCCTCGTAGCTGTAGGGGTCCGCGCCGTCGCCCGACGGCAGGATGTAGAGCTTCGCCTTCGGCGCCGCCTCGGGGCGCTCGGCGTCCGCGTATGCCACGTCGAACCCGGCCTGGCGCGCGAGCAGGTACGCGCCGAACGCGCTCGCCCACGCGCGCTCGCGGTCGCTAACGAGCACCACGGCGTCCACCTGGCGCGGCGGCAGCTTAGCGATCTCCGGCGGCAGTTCCGCGAGGAACTTCCTGAACGCGCCCATCGCGCGCAGCACGGGCTTCGGCTCGTAGTCGCGCGTGAAGAGTCCGAGCTCGCGCTCGACGGCGTTCCACGTGTAGGGCGGGAAGTCGAGGTGCTGCTGGTCGAACCCGCACCACCACACGTACGCCCCGAGTCCGTTCGCCCACGAGGTGAACATCGCGCAGCGCGCATTCGCGGCGCTCCGCTCCAGCGAGCCCGTGCAGCGCCCGAGGTCGCCCGCCTCCTCCACGAAGCAGTGCTTGCCGGAGAGGCCCCAGTAGAGCAGCGACTCCGCGGCGGGATGCGTCTCGGAGCGCATCGTGTTGAACGGGTCCTTCGCGCAGTACGGCGTGAAGAGCGGATAGGGGTGCGTGGTGAGCTCGTCCATCAGCTCGCCCTGAAACGCGAGGTTCCACCGGTCGCTCTTCACGTTCGAGCAGCCGTGCATGCCGCTCACCACGGGACGCGTCGCGTCCTCGGCGCGGATCGCGGACGCGATGGTGTTGAGCCACATCCAGCTCTCGTAGGGCCCGATGTCCTTCCCCGCCATGCAGTTGCACTCGTTGCCGAGGTCCCAGCCGAGGATCGCGGGATGGTCCTTCATCTCGCGCACGAAGTGGCGCACGAAGCGCGTCTGCCACGTCATCACCTCGGCGTCCAGCAGCACGTTCTTCGCCTCGAAGGCGGGCGGCACGAAGAGACGTCCGCTCATCCAGCCCGTGATGAGGCCCACGACGAGCTTCACGTTGTGCTTCTGCGCCACGTCGCACATGAAGCGGAACCGGCGCATCATCTCCTCGTCCACGCCGGCGGCGTTCTGGAGTGGGCCGTCGTTCTGCGCGAGGCCCTTGTCCGCGCCGCCGCCGCCCAGCATCCGCGTGAGCGGCTGGAAGTCCGGCCAGAGCGGGAACACGCGCATGATGTTCACGCCGTTGCGCGAAAGTTCCGCGATGTCCTTCTCGACTGCCTTGGGGTTCCAGCGCCGCCACATGTACATGCCGGCGTTCGACGCCCAGTAGTTGCAGCCGGTGTAGAACACCTCGCCGGAGCTCAGCGGATTCTTCAGGACGGATTGGTCGGCAGGAGCCGCGACGGCAGCCGTCGCTACCAGGACTGTTGCGGCGATGGCCGCTGGGAGGTTGCGTGTCATTGTAGTCTTCCTTTTGAATTGAAATGTCTGAACAGTACGCGTGGCAAAGCAATGTCCACGTCAAGTGCCGACGCTGCCCGCGACGCCGACTCCGTAAACGATCACGTCGGCGACAATGACTGCCGCCTGCCATAGACTGGAGACTGCAACACCTATCAGGCTACCCATGTCATTTTCTCCTTGTTTTTCGTTCAAAGTTGCTGGACATAGCTAGATTCCACCACTAACCTGGATTCAGCGCGCGAAGAACGCGCGGTATGCCTTCATGGTGTGGTAGCAGTCGTGCTTGGAGGCGATCTCCCAAGGCGCGTGCATGTTGAGGAGCGGCGTGCCGAAGTCGAGGACGTCCATGCCGAAGCGCGCCATGAACTTGGAAATCGTCCCGCCGCCGCCCTTCTCGGCGCGGCCGAGCTCGCCCATCTGCCACTCTACCTTCGCGTCGTCCATCGTCCGGCGGATCTCCGCCACGAACTCGGCGCGAGCGTCCGAGGCGCCGCTCTTCGTCGCCGCGCCAGTGTACTTGATGGCGCAGGGACCGCCGTCGAGCTTCGCCTCGTTGCCGATGGAGTCGGCGTCCGGGAAGTGCGGATCGGAGGCGGCGCACACGTCCGCGCTCAGCATCTGCGAACGCTCCAGGGCACGGCGCACGTCAATGTCGCGCGCGGACTTCGCCTGCCGGTCGATCAGCTCCGCCACCGTGTTCTCGAAGAACGAAGACTCCATTCCCGACGCGCCCACGCTGCCGATCTCCTCCTTGTCGCACAGCACCACGGCGCCGGTCTTGGACAGGGCCTGTCCCTTCGATAGGTCGATGAGCGCGTGCAGGCCAGCGTACGCGCACACGCGGTCGTCGTGGCCGTAGGCGGCGATCAGCGCGCGGTCGAGGCCGACCTCGCGCGGAGCGCCCGCCGGCACGATCTCCAGCTCGGCGCTGAGCAGGTCGTCCTTCTCCACGCCGTACTTCTTCTTGAGGATCTCCGCGACGGACCCGATTCCGGCGACGACATCCATGTCCTCTGCCGCCACCAGGTCCTTCGCCTTCTTCTCCAGCTGCTCCTTGCCGAAGTGCGGCAGCACGTCGCTGATCATGAACACGGGGTCGCCCGCCGCGTCGCCGATCGCGATGTCAACCTTCTTGCCGTTCTTCTTCACCACCGTACCGTAGAGCGCGAGAGGCAGCACGAGCCACTGGTACTTCTTGATGCCGCCGTAGATGTGCGTATCGAAGTAGGCTAGGCCGCCCTTCTCGTATAGCGGCTTCGGCTTGAGGTCGAGACGTGGAGCGTCCGTGTGGCCGCCCACCACGCGTATGCCGGACGTCACGGGCTCCCTGCCGACCACGGCCGCGAACAGCGTCTTGCCGTGGTAGCCGCGCCATACGCGGTCCCCCGGCTTAAGCGACTTCATGTCCTCCAGCCGCTTGAATCCCTTCGCCTCGAGCAGGCGCACCGCCTCGGCGTAAGCGCGCCGCTCCGTCTTCGCAGCCGCGAGGAAACGCATGTAGTCGCGGCAGTAGCTTTCTATTTCTTTCTTCATCGTCGTTCTCCGTTGCGAAATTGTACCACATTTCAGGGCGGCTGTCTGACCGACGCCTACAGGCCGCCGAGTTTTATCATAATCTCTTTCTATCGAATGATGACCTGCGTTCCGCGCACCGCGCCGAGCTTCAGCGTGCGGCCGCCGTCCGTCAGCATCAGGCACCAGAGGCCGGAGGGCGGCAGCTCGTCCCCGTTGCCGTCCACCAGCGTGAGGGATGGCAGTTCCGCAAGCGGTGTGGTGAACGTCGCCACCGTCTTCATCGGGCCGAACGTCTTGTCGTCCAAGTCATCCGCTTCCGTCACGCGCACGCCCTTCCCCGCGTTGAACGCGAGTGTATGCGCCGTGAGTAGCGGCGCGGCAAGCGTCTGACCCTGCACGGCGGCGGCCGCAATCTCCAAGTCGCCGCCCGGATAGCCGTGTTCATGGGAGAAAGCCAAGGTGCCGCCTTCCAGACGCGTCGCGCCACCGTACGTGTTGGTGCAGGTGATCGTGAGCGTGCCCGCACCGCGCTTCGTGAGGCCGCCGTGCGCGAAGTCCGCCGCGTCGAAGTCAACCATCTCCACCGTACAGTCCCAGGTGTCCGAGCAGTTGGCCTTGTGCACCTTCACCGTGGGCGCGGCCTCGTAGCCGAATCCGCGCGAAGTCACGATCATGCCGCGCGCCACGCGGTTCGTATTGTCGAAGTCCATCAGCGCGTCCGCCGCCACGCCGCCTGCCGTCGAGGTGATGGTGCAGCGCGTCGGGCCGATGAGCGTCTCCTTGGCGAGGGCCGCGGCCGGCAGCGTGACGGACGCGATGCCGTGTCCGTACGGACGCTCCAGCGGCATGCGCCACGTGACGTTCTTCCCGTCCGTGTCGATCACGGCCCCCTTCTCGAAGATTGTCGCGCGCGTCAGGAGGCGGGCCGGATCGGTGCCGTTGGTGAAGAACTCGCCCGCCGCCGCCGTCACCAGCGTGCCGCCGTTGAAGTTGAGGTATGCGCGCGTGGCGTCCTGGACCTTGTCCTTGTAAGTGTTCCAGGACGGGTTGGAGCTGGCCGAGACAAGCTGCAGCCGGATGTTTTTCGTCTTCAACGTGCCGCCGTCGTTGACGTTGACGACCGCCGTGACGGCTTTCGCCGTGTTCGTGGCCGGACTGACGAGGATGTAGGAATTGGACATGTCCATCAACGTGTCCGTCCCCGCCACCGTCGCGACCGCTGTCGAATACTCGCCGATTGGCGTGTAGCTCGCGAAGTTCATCGTCAGATAGGCGTTGTTCCACGTCGACGTGCCGCCCAGAATGGCGAGATTGCCGTAGGCCGCCGCCGTCTTGTCGGCCAGGCGGAACGGCACGGACGACGGGCCGATCAGCGACCTGCCGCCGCGCTGCACGAGGAAGCC
>CACWSW010000238.1 GCA_902763655.1 uncultured bacterium | reverse complement strand
CAGGCCCACCAGTCCCCAGCGGGGGGCGTAGCTCAGTTGGTAGAGCGCCTGCTTTGCAAGCAGGATGCCGCCGGTTCGAGTCCGGCCGTCTCCACCAAGCCGCCTTGGCACCTAATCTTCCAGAACGTCCTTTCTGCATCTGCGGAAGGGGCGTTTCGCTTTTTCTGTGGGAATGCAGCTCTGGCGAAGCGATCGGTTTTGGTATACTGTACAGCGTTGTCCGAGACAAGAAAGGAACGGTTCAGATACGATGCAGGCGAAGAGCTGGTTTTGTTATGGCGCTGGAATTGTCATGGTGATGGCGTGCGCGGCTTTTGCCGCCGTCCCGCCGACCTTGCGCGAGGCGGACGTGGTGGTGGTTGGCGGCACCGTTGACGGAGTGCGCGCCGCCATTGCGGCAAAGGCCTCCGGCGCGTCCGTCTTCCTGGTCGCGCCTCGCGCGTACCTTGGCGAGGATCGTGCCGCCACGTTCCAGCTGGACCGGCTGCCGTCCGACGATCCTTCCGATCCAGTCATCCGCGAGATATTCAATCCGCTCTACGCGAAGCCGGTCTCGTTGGCGGCGACTCTTTCCACGAACGTCGCCGATGCCGCCCGCATAGTGCTGACAGCCGACCTTGGCTCCGTTCAGCCGATTTCGGGCGCATCCGCGACGGTTCCCGTCCTTGTGCGCCAGGACGCCGCGTTCCGCAAGAACGCCCCCGACCTCTACGCGACTGCACGCGTTGTGATCGAAACTTCGGAAGACGGCGAGTCCTGGAAACCGTTCGCAGACCTGAAGCGCGCCGACAACGCCTACGGGCACCGTTCGAGCATGTCCCCGTTCGAACATCGCGCGGAGGCGACTTGCCGCTATGTGCGCGCAATCCAGCATCTTGAGGCGGGTTATCCTCGCCAGGAGCCGGGTGTCCTGCGCGTCCTGGGGCCTGTCCCCAAGGGGTTGCGCGACAAGGTGACGCCGTTCCTCGTCAAGCGCGGACTGGACAAGTCCATGCTCGCTGCAGGCGTGCCGTTCCTGACGGGCTTCTCAGCGACGGACATCCTGCGCGACCCGAAGGGGAACTTTGCCGGCGTGGTGGTCGCATCTCGCAACGGCTTCCAGTCGGTCCGCGCGAAGGTGCTGATCGACGCCACCGTTCGCGGTCATCTTGCCGAACGGGCGGGCGGCGCGCGCCGTCCGTTCCCGTCAGGGGACAGACCCTGCACGTTCACGGTCATCGACCGCGCGGGCAAGATGCATGTGCATGAGTTGATGTTGCCGTTCGCGGACGGTTCGGCGTTCTCGTTCCTGGCGGCCGAGCAGATCGCGCGCGACCGTACCTGGGCGGCGGACCAGGCCGACGCTGCCGACAGGATCGCATACGCGACGCCCGACACGTTCACCTCGCTGCCGGAAGGCATTTTTGTCGTCGGACCATGCGCGGAGAAGGGGACCGATGCCGCAGCGGTCGGGCGTGCCGCCGGGAGGGCCGCGCTCCTGCGCGGCCGCATAGGGGAGGCGGCACCATTGCCGCATCCGCTTCCCGTCCTCGCGTCGTACGACGTGGTGGTGGCGGGCGGCGGCACGGGCGGCGCTCCGGCCGGCATCGCGGCCGCGCGGCAGGGTGCGAAGACGCTCGTCCTCGAGTTTCTCGACCGTCTTGGCGGGCAGACGACGGAGGGCGGCATCACGGGGTACTATTTCGGGAACCGCGTCGGTTTCACGAAGGAGATCGATGCCGGGCGCAACGCCACCGGCAAGGTGCCGTACGCCGCAAAGGGCGAATGGTTCCGCAGTGCCATCCGCAAGGCTGGCGGTGACGTGTGGTTCGGCTCGTTCGCCGCCGGAGTGGAGACGAAGGACGGGCGCGTCACTGCCGTCATCGCGGTGCTGCCCGACGGCACGTGCGGGCGCGTGCTTTGCAAGACGGCCATCGACGCGACTGGCAACGCCGACCTGGCCGCGTCGGCCGGCTGCGAGACCGAGTTCATCACGGCGGACGAGCTCTCCGTGCAGGGCGTAGGGCAGGCGCCGCAGTCGAAGACGGGCGGCGGACGCAACTCTGACATCGGCTTCCTGAACGACACCGATGCGGAAGACCTGTGGTTCTTCGGCCTGCGTTCGCGTCTGAGCATGCCTGACGACACTTGGGACCAGGCGCAGATACCCGGCTCCCGGGAGCGCCGCCGCATGATCGGCGAGTTCTACGTGACGCCGTACGACGTGATGCTGGAGCGCACGTATCCCGACACGATCTGCCGCACGTACTCGAACTTCGACACGCACGGGCAGACGCGCGATCCGCAGTTCTTCATTGAGGATCCGCCGCACGCGGCAATGTACGTGAACCTGCCGTACCGCGCGCTCCTGCCCAAGAAGCTGGACGGGCTGCTGGTGACGGGCCTCGGCATGAGCGCGCACCGCGACGCGATGCCGATCCTGCGCATGGAGCCGGACGTGCAGAACCAGGGGTACGCCGCCGGCGTCGCGTCGGCGATGGCGGTCGCGGCCGGCGTGCCAGTGCGGTCGATCCGCGTGAAGGCGCTCCAGCACCATCTCGCAGAGAAGGGCATCATTCCGTACGAGACGCTGGAGACTGGCGATTCCTTCCCGCCGAAGGACGCGGACTTCGACCGTGCGATCCGCACGCTTCCGAACGACTACGAGGGGCTGGCCGTCCTGATGAGCGATCCCGAGCGGTCGATCCCGCGCCTGAAAGAAGCCTGGCGCACGACGGACGCGCCCGACGCGAAGCTCGTGTACGCGCACGTGCTGGGCATGATGGGCGACCGTACGGGCGAGGCGACTTTGCTCGCGAAGTTCGAGTCCGTCTCCTGGGACAAGGGCTGGAACTTCCGAGGCATGAGCCAGTTCCTGCGGAGCGTGAGCTGGACGGACAGCTACGCCATCGCTCTCGGTCGATCACGTTCGCTGGCTGCGCGTCCTGCGCTCGACGCGAAGGCTGCGGCGCTCACCGCCGACATGCACTACTCCCACTTCCGCGCGCTTGCGCTCGCGTACGAGGGGCTTGGCGACCCGGCCGGGGTGCAGGCGTTGGCGCGCCTCCTGCGTCTGCCTGGCGTGGGCGGACACGCCCTGCGTGCGGGCGACAAGATCCCGCCCGTGCGCAACTACTCGAACCGGGAAGGCGACCGCGAACGGACGCTCGTCCTGAAGGAACTGTGCCTTGCACGGGCGATCTTCAACCTCGGCGATACGGCAGACGGCCTCGGCCGCAGGACACTGGAGGCGTACGCCGCCGACCCGCGCCGCGCCTATGCCGAGCACGCCAGGCTTGTTCTTGCTGCGCCGCGAGGAAGGTCAGGCAAGTAGCACTGCGAGTTCGGGATCCTTTTGGGCGATCTCTTCCGGAGTGAGACCGTCGATCTCGTGCGGGAATACGATCCAGTCTTCAAGTTCGCGCACGTGGAAGTCCGGCTTCCCGTCTGTGACGTTCTTGCTGGGCTTCCAGTAGACGCAGGCGATCTTCGTTTCGCACTGCCGTTCGGCGAGCTTCTTTCGCATCGCCGCTGCCGTGCGGCCAGTGTCGAAGACGTCATCCACAACCAGCACCTTCGTGCCGGGCTCTAGGGCGGCGAACACGGTGTCCGCGTGCGAGAACACGACCTCGGTCTGGCTCTGGCCGATGCCAGTGTAGCTTGCGCACTTCACGGGCATGTGGCGAAGCGCGACGCCCTTCACCTTCAGAAACTCGTGGACGGCCGTGCCTACCGGCGCGCCGCCGCGCCAGAGTGCCAACAGCACGTCGGGCCGCCAGCCTGAGTCGAGAATCTGCCGCGCGAGGCGCCAGCCGTCGCGCAGGAACTCCTGCGCATCTAGATAGACCTTGCTTTCCATGCCCGAGATTATATCATATTATGCGACTACGTGATCTGGAAGGGGAGGAACGGGTCGCGGACGTAGGGACGCGGGATCGTGCGTTCCGTGGTCGTAGCGCCCGCGACGACCTTCACCTTTATGTCGCCGGAGAAGTTGTCGAAGCGGCTCCAGGCGCAGACTATGCCGGCGGCCTGGTCGAGGCCCTCGGGCGTGCAGACCTTGGGAATGAGGGCTGTGGGGCCGGGGACGGAGACTGGCGCGACAAGCGTGTCCGACTCGGAGCACGCCTTGGCGAGAGCCGCGTTCTCGCTTGCGTCGCGGCCGAGGATGACGCCGGTGCCGTCGGGCAGACGGAAGCGGCGGGCCATGTTGAGTAGTTCCACGAGGCGGCGGTCGTCAAGACCCTCGTGGACCATAAGGTCCTTCAGGCGGCGTCCGAATCCTTTCTCGGTGAGCTTGCAGCCGCCGGCTGGCGATGGGTAGTCCGTCAGGCCGTATTTCCTCGCCAGCTCGAACTGCGGCTCGCGGCGGCGGCCCGAGAGGCCGAGCAGCTTCGAGCGGTCGATCAAGCCTTCCTGCTCCGGGATGGTCGGCTCGAGCAGCTGGGCGCAGAGCGGACGCACGAGGCGCCCGGCGAGTCCGCTTGACCTCTCCACCACGCCGAGAGACTGGCGGTTCTGCGACATCGGGCGCTGGTTGAGCACCTCGCCGGTGGCGACGAAGTCGTAGCCAAGCTGCGTCATCAGCTCGCCGGCGCGGCGGATCATCGTGGCGTGGCAGTCGATGCACGGGTTCATCGCGCCGCCGAAGCCGTGGGGAGGGGCCTTGACGAGCGCGATCTCGTCGTCTGTGAAGTCCACCACGTGGAGAGTGATGCCGAGGGCGGCGGCAGCCTTGCGGGCGGCGTCGGGCGCGAAGAAGGGCGTCGCGAACGTGACGCCCTCCATCTCGGCACCAGCGTCGCGCAGGACGCAGACGGCGAGCTGCGAGTCTAGTCCGCCCGACAGGAGCGAGAGCCCTCGGGCTTTTTTGGTATAATGTTCGCAAGCCATGGACGGAGAGTTTACAACATGATGCGGTTTGGTGCAATACTGTTTGCGGCCGCCTTTTCCGTGCAGCCCCTGCCGCAGGCGGACGGGCCGCTGGAGCCGTCCGTCCAGAACGAGGTGGACCACGCGATCGACATGGGCGAGCGGTGGCTGGAAAAGAACTTCAAGAAAGCGGCTTGCGATGCGGACGCAATAAATTGCGTCCCTCACGTTCGGACCGGCAACGCGGGAGAGGTTCGTCCTGCGAGGACCGGCAACGCGGGAGGGTCGCAACTTGTTGCGACCGCAAGTCCTGCCTCCAACGATCTTAAGGCCCAGCTCGGCCTGACGAACGGGCAGACGCGCGTGGAGA